>DASWFT010000225.1:0-7975 GCA_036394075.1 Streptosporangiaceae bacterium | reverse complement strand
TGGGCGTAACCGCTGGTTTCCTGGCATGCTATTTTCCCCGTGAAGCCTTTCGGCTCCGGGTTAGCCATAGGATCTAGAGATATACCTCCAATCTCTCCCCGCTCAGCGGGGTATATGAAAACTGCGCTACGTGGCGCAGGTGTACCTCCGATGTACCTCGCGTGTACCTGGGGGCGTGGGTCCGAGCCCTCTAGCTGCGCAATCCGGCAGATATCACGCTGTGTAATGCCATAGGCAGGGCCGCTCTGGAGCGGACGCTGCGGCCGGACGGCACACTACGCCGGGCGGAACGGGCGGGTGCGAGGCCCGACTATGACGGCCCGTGGGACTAGGTCCGGACTGACGAGCAAACGTGGAGCAAACATGGCCCCGAAACGGCCTTCACGAGGCCGACCGAAACGGGTATAACACCAGGTCAGGACGGGTGCGCCGCCAGGGACTCGAACCCCGAACCCGCGGATTAAGAGTGCGCTGTTTCGCGTCCGCCTACTGCCGGATAATGTCCGGCCGTGCCATTTTGTCCGCGACTCCGCCCATTTCGCTGCCGCCTCGTACCGGCCACTGTCAATAGTAGCGCGACAGCCGAGCAAACATGGAGCAAACATGGTCATGGCTGCTCACTTTGCTGGCAAATACGTTCCGTAATTGTGCCTGCTGGAGCGGACCCAAGGTAGGCCTGTTCTGGGTGCTCCGGCGCGAGCACCCAGGTGAGGCTGCGTGTCGTGGGCTTGTACTGGGGGTCGTGTACACCTGCAGCGTAGCCGCGGCCATATGGGTGGCACCAGGCGGTTTCGCGCCGGGCCAGCGTCTTGGGCACGCTTCCTCCCCGAGGCCGAGCCGGGGCTTGGCTGGGCTGAAAGACCGTCGCGCATCGTTCCGGAGTGCCCCCAGGGCGTATTCGTTGATGTGGTCGTTGTGCGCGGTCATGATGAGTGGAGCCGGTCTGTTAGGTGCCGTTCAGGGGAGTGGACATGAGGCGGAGGATTTCGGCGGCGAAGCCGGGTACGCCTGCCCTGCCGAGCAGGGTGGCCAGGTCTTGTGGGGTGAGCGGTGGTTTCCGGGTGTGGGCGACTTGCTCGTGGATGACCTGCACGATGGTGGGCGGGCTGAGGTCAAGCTGGTCGAGCAGGAGGTCATCCGGGTGGACGGCCTCCAGCCCGAACGGACCGAGCGCCGTGGCGGGGAAGTCAGCCAGGTTTGCAGTGATGATGGCATCCGCGCCGCCCCGGACCGCTGCCGCGACAACGTGCTGGTCGTCCTCGTCAGGCAGCAGGATTCCCGGCTCGAGTTCTTCCCACCCGGTGACCAGCGCGTCGCTGAAGGCCTCGCGCATGCTGGCGAAGCGCTTGCTGACGTCGATGCCGGGGTGGATCTCCTCCGTTGCCTGCTGCGCCTCGACGAGGATCCGGTCTGACCACAGCGGACGGTATAGGCCCTTCTCGGCCACGCGCAGCAGCGTGTCGGCGAGCACGATGGGCACGAGAACGCACGCGTCAAGTACTGCCGTGTAGCGCGGCATCGTCAGGAGGCGTCCTCCTGACGGGCGGCTCGCCTGCGGGCTTTCTTCAGGGCGGCCGCGTAGTCCTCGGGGGTTCCGCCGTACAGGCCTGCCTCACTGGCGTCCTCGGTCATCCGGTCCAGGGCCGCGCGCCGGTTCTCCCGCTGCCGCTCGGTGTAGGTGAGCAGGTCGGTGAACAGGATCCTGCGGTGCCTGCCCGGCTGATCGTAAGGGATCTTCCCCCCTTCCAGGAGCTTGACCAGCGTGGGCCGGCTGACGCCAAGGAAGTCGGCGGCCTCTTGAGTGGTCAGCCGCTGAGTACGCGGCACGAGGGTGATGACCTTGCCCTCCCGCATGGCCTCCACGACCTCCACTAGGACCTGGTAGACCTCCTCAGGCAGCGGCACCTGCTCGCCATCGGGGCCGAGCAGCAGCCCGGGCTCGGTGTGATGTTCCAGGAACCGGCCCAAGTCCAGCAGCGCAGAGAGGTCTCGCGGCGGGAACACCACCCCCGCTTGGGCTGTCGTCGCCATCACATCCCTCCTCGTCAGCTAGCATAGCGCAATTCGAAAGAAACGAAAACCGATGGCGGGCGAGAGTTGGCCGGGCTGGAGGCCGCCGCCGGCTCGAGCGTGCTCACGTGGCTCTGGTGACGCGCTTGCATGGCCCGGTGTATGAGCTTCCCAGGGCGATGACAGCCCCGGTCTCGCCGTCCTCGATGAAGGAGGAGTCGCTGCCGGGGTGCTCGCACGAGGTCGCCGGCCGCGATCGTGTCGTCGTCTGTCTCGTAGGTGGGGTCGAAGGGCATCCCGCGGAGCCTGACCACGATCCGCTTCATGGTGGCAGTCCTTCCGGTGGGGTTCAGCGTGCGGTGTCGGCGCTTGGTGTGTGGGGAAGTTTGCGGGGGTCGGGGAAGCCGAGGCTGGTGTAGCCGGGTGCGCGCTTGGCCAGGGATGAGGCGAGGACGCCGGTGAGTTCGTCGTGGTAGTCGTGGACCTCGGCGGTGACTTTGCCGTCATAGGGGCGGAGGATGCGGCCGGCGTACTGGACGAGCCGTCCCTTCTGGGCGATGGGCGCGGCGAGGAAGAGGGTGTCCAGTGCGGGGCAGTCGAACCCTTCCCCGGCGTATGGGCCGGTCGCGACGACGAGCATGGGCGAGCCCCCAGGCTGTGGCTGGAGCCGGGCGAGTGCCGCAGCCCGGTCCTTGGCGCCCATGCCGCCGCGCAGGATGACAGGATCGTGGCCCATCGCGCGCACTGCGTCGGCGAGCTTGTCCAGGTGCGCGGTCCAGTTGGTGAGGACGAGGCAGTTCTTACCCTGGGACAGCGCGGCCGCCGCGTCGGCGATGACCTGGCGGGTCCGCTGCTCGTCGGCGATCAGGTCCTTGTAAATAACAGTGATACCACCTGGCGTGGACGGGCTGGCTTCCCCGGTGTAGCAGTACCTGGTCGGGTGGAGGTGGAGCACGGGGGCCGGGCGTCCGCCAGGGGCGGTACCGGGCAGCATGGGTACGCCGTTGGCTGGCTCGCGGGGGCCGGTGATGGTGTGCCGGACTGGGCCGAGGTGCATGGTGATGAGGTCGTCGAGTTTGTCGCGCCGGTACGGTGTGGCGGTCAGGCCGAGCCAGCGCCGTACCGGGATCTGCCTGACGGCATCGGCGAAGGCGGCGGCCGGGACGTGGTGGCATTCATCTGCGATCACGAGGCCGTACCCGGCGGTGAGACCGGCGATGTCGTCGCGGCGGGCCAGGGTCTGCAAGGTCACGATGTCGATGGTGCCGCGCAGCTTCGCCCGGCCGCCGCCGAGTTGCCCGGCCTTGACGCCGAGGAACTCGGCGATCCGGGCCCGCCACTGGTCCGCGAGGGCCTTGCGGTCGACCAGGACCAGCGTGGATGCCTGGTGGGCGGCGATGATCGCGCAGGCGATCACGGTCTTGCCCGACCCTGGCGGCGCGACGAGCACCCCGAGATCGTGCAACCCCGCTGAATTTCATCAGATGCACGATCGGGTGAGCCGTGACCTGCAGAGCTGCGAGAACTCTATCGGCTGCCGGGCATGTCACGCATCGTCCTGACCAGGCGACTTGCCTTAGGCCTGTCGTCTGATGCAGGATTCTCGCGTTGTTCGGCGATGGTGCGGGTGAGGAGAGCGGTGGCATCTGGGGTCCATGAGCCCGCGGGTTCGGCCAGGTTGGAGCTGGTCAGCGGGGTCGCGCTGTTGCGCGAGGAGGACGCGGTGCTGGAGGCGATGCTGGCGGGGTGGGCCAAGCAGCAGTCCGGCGGGCGGGGGCTTGCCCCGGGCACCGTGAAGCAGCGGCGGGCGGTGCTACGCCGGTTCCTCGAGCACGCCGGCGAGTACCCGTGGAACTGGACGGCTGCCCACCTTGATGACTGGTCCGCGGATCTGGTCAGTGTCGCGGGCAAGGCGAAATCCACGATCCGCAACCACCATGACGCGATCCGCTCGTTCGAGAGCTACCTGGTCGCGCCCCAGTACCGGTGGGCTGAGGAGTGCCAGGCCCGGTTCGGCACGCATCCGGTGCAGATCTGCTTCGAGTCGAACACCACCGCGCACCTGGTGGACTACGAAGGCGACCCGGACCGGCGGCCGATGACCCGCGAGGAGCTCCAGCGGTTCTTCGACTACGCCGACGACCGGGTCGAGCAGGCAATCCGGCTGGGCCGCAAGGGAGCGCTGGCCGCCTACCGGGATGCCACGGTGTTCAAGGTGATGTATGCGTGGGGGCTTCGGTGCACCGAATCATCGAAGCTGGACGTCACCGACTGGTACCGCAATGCAGAGGCGCCTGAGCTGGGGAAGTTCGGGAAGCTGGAGGTCCGGTGGGGTAAGGCGTCCAGGGGATCCCCGCCCAGGCGGCGCACGGTCTGCACCGTGATGCCGTGGGCGGTGGAGGCGGTCGAGGACTACATGGCTAACGTCCGGCCCTGCTACGGCTTTCCTGATCGCCCGGCGCTGTGGCTGACCGAGCGCGGCGGCCGGCTGCGGCCGCGCCAGATCGAGGAGCGCTTCGCCGCCTACCGGGAGGCGCTCAAGTTGCCGCCTGAGCTGGTGCCCCACTGCCTGCGGCACTCCCACGTGACCCATCAGATCGAAGACGGGGTCGACCCGGTATTCGTGCAGCGGCAGGTCGGCCACCGTTACCAGTCGACGACGGCGATCTACACCGGCGTCAGCGGCGACTTCATGAACACCATGATGCGCAAGGCCCTGAACACCGCGTTCACCACCGACGAGGAGGTTAAGCGATGACCGCCAAGCTGGACTACACCTGGAAGCTGCGGGAGGTCATGGCCACCCGCGGCCTGTTCCAGACCACCCACCTGCGCCCCAGGCTGGCCGAACGCGGTATCCGCCTGTCTGATAGCCAGGTCTACCGGCTGGTCGTCGATAAGCCCGAGCGGCTCAACCTCAAGATCCTCATGGCGCTGCTGGACATCCTCGGCTGCCAGATGGACGACCTGATCCAGCCGGCCGCCCTCCCCGCGGCCAAGGCGAAGAACAAGGCCGCCGGGCAGGGCGGCGAGCCGGAGCCCGGCATTGGCGCTTTCCGGCCCAGGCGGGCGCGGATCGTCCCCGGCTCCTCCTCATGACCCGGTGACCCGCCCGGCCAAGGACGCAGGGTTCCTCACCGAGCCCGGCGCGGTCGTCGCCGGCATTGTTCACGGTGTCGAGCCAGTCCTGGACCAGGACGGCATCGCTGCCGCGATCGCGCGGGCTGCCCGGTCCCGCGCTCAGCAACGACGCCTCGCCGCGGCGCTGAGCGATGATCCCGGCCTGCTTACCTCCGGGCGGGCAGAAGGCCCGCCCCAGATCGAGCTGCTGATCAGGGCACTGCAGGAGATGGGAGCCCGGCGGCTGATGCTGCCGCGGTGCGCCCATTGCGACCAGCCCGGGCGGCTGGTCCAGCGCGACGGCAGCCTGCGGATCTGCTCAGCTTGTGACCACCTGAGGCGAGGCACCGCCCAGCCCTGCGCGATCTGCGGGAGCACCAGGCAGGTCGCCGCCCGCGACCAGCACGGCCGGCCGCGCTGCGCCCGCTGCCGTCCCTACGGCAGTCCCGACCCCGTCGCGCAGATCGCGGCCCATGCCAGCCGCCTGGAGCCGGGGCTGGATCACCTGAGGCTGCTCGAGGTGATCCAGGAAGCGATCCCGCAGCCGTTCCAGCACCACCAGGTGCTCTGGGAGCTGGACCAGCGCCCTGGGCTGCTCACCGGCGAGGGCGCGCATGGCTCACCGCGGGCCAACGCCCTCATCCGGGCGCTGCTGGCCGCCGGCGCCGCCGGCATCGTGGCCCCGGCCTGCCCGTCCTGCGGCCGGACGGTTCCCTTGAGCCACCGGCGCGGTGCGGTGCGCTGCTGCCGCCGCTGCTACGACCAGGCCCAGTCTCAGGTCTGCAGCCGCTGCCGGCAACGCGCCCAGGTGACCAGCCGAACCGCGGCCGGCGAGCCGGTCTGCGCCAGCTGCTTCCGCCAGGACCCGGCCAACCACGAGCAGTGCGCTAACTGCGGGCGGACCAGCCTGGCCAGCCGCCGCGAGGACGGCCGTGCCTGGTGCCGCCGCTGCTACCGCGCGCCGCTGGCCATCTGCACACTGTGCGGCCGCGAAAAGCCCTGTCACCTGGCCTCCGCCGGCACGCCGCGCTGCGAGCACTGCTCGCGCCGGATGCGCCACGCCCCCTGCGCTCGCTGCGGCCACAGCCGGGCCGTGTGGACGCGCACCGCTGACGGCCAGCCGCTGTGCGGCTCCTGCAGCCGGCAGCGCGTGCCCTGCGCAGGCTGCGGCAACACCCGCACCGTCGCCGCCCGGCTCCCCGCCGGCCCGCTATGCAGTACGTGTTACCGCAAGCACCCGGCATCGTTCCAGCCCTGCACGGAATGCGGAGCCGCCGAACATCTCTACCACCACGGGCTCTGCACCCGCTGCGCCTGCCGCCAGCACCTGCTCAGCCTGCTGTCCCACGACCAGGGCGGCCTCCATCCCCACGCCGAAGCGATCTACCAGGTCCTCGCTGCCAGCAGCCCCGCCTCACTCATGCAGTGGCTGACCAGGGGCTCCGCCGCCCCGGCAATCCTCGCCGAGATCAGCCACGCCACCCGGCCACCCGACCACGCCGACCTCGACCGGCACCTGCCCAGCCGTGCCACCCACCACCTCCGCAAGGTCCTGGTGGCCGGCGGCATCCTGCCCGCCCGCGACGAACGCCTCGCCGGACTCGAACGGTGGGCCAGCCAGAAAACCAGCCGAGTTGAGGACCCCGCCGAGCGCCGGATCGTCCGCAGCTTCGCCACCTGGCATCACCTGCGCCGGCTCCGCGGGGAGGCGCCGCGGCACTACATCACCGCCGAGCAGGCCGACTACATGCACAACGAGGTCCGGGCCGCGCTCAAGCTGATCACCTGGCTAGGAGAAAACGGCAAGAGCCTGGCGACCTGCACCCAGCACGACATCGACACCTGGCTCACCGGCGGGCCGGGAACCAACTACCACGCCCGCGCCTTCGTGCTCTGGACCAGCAGACGCGGCCACACCCACGACCTCGACATTCCCCAGCACCCCCGCAACGAGACCCTCACTCAGATCGAAGACGACAAGCGGTGGGCACTGGTCCGCAGCCTTCTCCACGACGACGGCCACGCCATCGAGGACCGCGTGGCCGGCCTGCTCGTGCTGCTCTACGGACAGCCCCTGGCCCGCATCGCCCGCCTCACCCGCGACCAGATCACCCACAGCCCTCTGCGGGTCCAGCTGCTCCTCGGCACCGTCCCCCTCGACCTGCCCGCACCGCTGGACGAACTCGCCCGCCAGCTCCTCAACCGCACGCACGGCCGCGCCGCCGTCGCCCGCGCCCACGACCAGCCATGGGTCTTCCCCGGAGGAGCCCCCGGCCATCCGCTCTCCACCGCCCAGCTCAAGGTCCGCCTCGCGCGCCTGGGCATCCACGGCCGCTCCGGTCGCAACACCGCCCTCATGGACCTCGCCGCCAAGCTCCCGCCCGTCGCACTCGCCCGGCTGCTCGGCATCCATATCAGCACCGCAGGAGCCTGGGCCGAACGAGCAGGCGGCTCACCCGCTGCCTACGCCGCACAGGTGTCCCGCAGGTGATCATTCAGCACGTTCGGATATCGGTGGTTACCAATATGGGTCAGCTCGTCGGCGGCCTTTTGCTGGATGCTGGTCAGTTCTGCGGTGAAAGTGAAGTCCTGCTGAGTCCCTGCCGAGCGCTCGTCGGTGATCTCCAGGCTGCTGCCTGCCTCCTCGGCCAGCGAGGCGACTGTGCCGATCAGGCCGCGCGGGAGGATCAGGCCGCCGCCGATGGTCTCGTCGAAGCTGTGCAAGAACCGCGGCAGGTTCCAGGTGGAGGCCCGCATACGCTGCCGTTCATAGAACACGGGATTATGCATCGAGGCCGCGTGCCGCAGCGTCGCAGCCAGGCCGGGTGTCAGCTCCGCCTGCTCC
>DASWFT010000224.1:0-6769 GCA_036394075.1 Streptosporangiaceae bacterium | reverse complement strand
AGACGCCGGCCAGGCGGCGACCGTGATCGGGGGGCATCATCCGGTCCTCGCCGGCCCAGACAATGAGGACGGGCCGACCGAACGAGGCGCTGCGGCCGGCCCAGTCGAGCAGCACCTGCCGCGACGGTACCGAGGTCGCGTACTTGGCCAGGTCCCGGCGGATAGCCCGGTCGGTGGTCGCGGGGCGGAACCAGGCATCCATCACCTCGTCGGGCACGGGCCGCTTGCTCATCCAGCCCCACGACCCCGGTGCTCTGCGGACCGCCCGGAAACGAAGCAGGTTCATCAGCACGGCCAGGCCTCCCGGCACCCGGGCCAGCAGCGTGATGACGCGCGCCGGGCGCGGCGGGTAGTTGTCGAACGCCTCGCTGGACGTGATCACCAGTCGCGCCAGCCGGGAGGTGTCGCCCAGGGCGATCAGGACCTGCGCCCCGCCCCAGTCGTTCTGGACGAGCGTCACGTCCGCGAGCCCGAGCGCCTCGATGAACTCACCCACCAGCCGGGCGATCCCAGCCAGGGAAAGGTCGGCGCCGGCCCGCATCGGGCGGCGATGCCCGCCCAGTGGCAGGGTCGGCAGCACGCAGCGGTAGTCCCCTCGCAGGCCGGCGACGACGTGACGCCATACGGACCCGTCCATCGTCAGCCCGTGCAGGAACACCAGGACAGGCCCATCGCCGCCGGTGTCCTCGTAGTCGATCGGACCGGCTGACAACTCCACGGTCGGCATCACGCCTCCGGAACGAGTGACTCTTTCATCACGAAATAACGCTCGTTCCTCCTTCATGCCCAGCGGTCATTCGAGCCTTTGACAGCTACCAGATCGCGATGGAGGTCTTCGCCGAAGGCGACGCCCAGAGATAGGCCGCCGCTGTTCAGGAGCGGCCGGCGAGGGACCGGATCTGGAAGGCGAGGATGATCTGCATTGCGCCGAAGACCAGGAGCCAGACGCCGAGCACGACCGCGAGCACAAGCAACGTGATACTGGGATAGACCAGGACCACGATGCCGGCCAGGATGCTGAGAATGCCCATCGTCGCGGTCCAGCCGCGACCTCGCATCCCGCGGTGTGACAGCGCCGTGAACAACTCGACCGCGCCACTGATGATCCAGAAGATACCCAGCAGCAGGGCCAGCGCCAGCAGGGTGATCAGGACGTGCCGGACCGCGTACAGGCCGATGATCAGCGAGAACACGCCGAGCACCGCGAGCAGCACCCGCGTTCCACCGGTCACGTCATCGGACGCGAAGGCGGCCGCGAACCTGAAGATGCCCGTCACGATCAGCTGAATGCCGAACAGCACCGCAACCACTATCAGCGTGCGGCCGGGCCAGACCAGGACGGCGACGCCGGTCAGCAGCGTGATAATCCCGAACGCAAGGACCCATCCCCAGTGTCTGCCCACGCGGACCACCATGTCCGCGGGATCGCTCCTCAAGCCTGTCACCATTTCTGGCCTCCCCTACCGCGTGCTGCCCATATTGCTTTTGATCTGCCCGGCGACGCGCAGGACGGGGTCAATTATGGCGGGACGGGGTCAATATGTCATGTGCTGCTCAGATCATGTGCTGCTCAGATCGCCGACCACACGGCGCTTGTCCCCAGCGCGCACGGCTCCGCCAATGCGGGAGATATCCGGACTGCGCGGAGCGGCGCATCCGCCGGTAAGACCGGCCAATGCCGAGGACCGCAACCAGGGAGGTCACGAGCCAGAACACCAGGACTATCTTGAAGAACGCGAACAGCAGCCAGCCGGCGCCGGGAATCAGCAGCGCTGCGAGCAGCCCGAGGAGGATCAGCGGCAGTATTCGCGGGCCGTGGCGGCGGGCCATCCAGGGGGGCGCAGCCCGCTGCGGGCGCTGGGCTGCCTGTGACGGCACATGAGCAGGCTCGGGAAGGTCGGTCATGATGCCGCGCAGATCACCGAAGGTTTTCGCGTTCAGGGTCGCCGAGAGTCGCTGGTCCAGCTCGTCGGGTGTGAGCCGGCCCTCGGCGAAGTGCTCGCGCAGCCGGGCGGTGACGCGGTCCCGGTCGGCGTCTGAAACGCGGATGCGATCGTCCATTGCCTGTCCCCTTCTACTGTTCGTTCTGCTCGTCGTGCGCGTCGCCGGCCAGGATCTGGTACATCCTGCGCCGGGTCTGCTCTAGTAGCTGTTCGGCGGCGTGGATCTGCCCGGGCGTGCCAGCGTGGGCCATCTGCACGATGCTGCCGCCAAGCCGTGCGGCCGCCACGAACAGGCCAGGCACCTCCCCGGACTCACCCTGTGCCATCGACTCCCACGCCGGGCGGGCCATCTCGGGGTTCTCCTCGACATGACGGCGGCCCGCATCGGTGAGGCTGAATGTGCGCCGCCCGCCGGACTCCTCCCCTTCGATCAGGCCCTCGTCGGCGAGCTGCTGCAGAGCCGGATAGACCGCGCCGGGGCTGGGCCGCCACGCGCCATCACTGCGCTCTTCGATCTCCGACATGATCTGGTAGCCATTGCGCGGGCCCTCCCGCAGCAGGGCCAGGATCGCGGCGCGCACATCCCCGCGGCCAGCCTTCGGCCCCCGCGGGGAGCCGGGCGGGCCGGGCCACCAGCCGCCCGGCTGCCCGCCGAAGCCGCCGGCCCACTCCCTGGGACCCTTCGGCCGCCCGAAGCCCCGCTCCCAAGGTCCGCCGCGCCAGCCCGGGCCGTGCCCGCCGGACATCCTGCGGGCGGCGCCCTGGACCTGGCCGAGCAGGCCGCTCACGCAAGTGAAGACATCGAAGAGGCCAGGATCGAAGTCCCCGGCCGCTGAACCTGCTCCCAGCATCTGCGCTCCCGTACAAGACCACTCGCGATACGATCACGATATATCGCCATCTTAGAACGCCGACCGCCCGGTGGCAAGACAGGTCCGGCTTGCGTACCGGTCGAACGCAGTCAGCCGGGCCATGGCTACTGATTCGACGATGCCATCCAGGCGGCGATCTGGGCTCGCGAGTTGACGCCGAGCTTGTTCAGGATGCTGCGGACATGGCTGTCGACGGTTCGTTCGGATATGAAAAGACGCGTTCCGATCTGTTTGTTGGTCAAGCCGTCGGCGACCAGCCGCGCGACATCGGCTTCTCGGTTCCCGAGCAACCCCGCGCTGGCATCGCCTGAGGCGGCGGTCGTGACATGGGCGGGCTGGCCAAGCGCGAGCCCCGATGCCGTGTCCCGGCCCAAGCGTTTTCCAGCCTCGAACCCGGCCTCGAACCTCGTTGGCCCGAGCGCCGCGGCGGCCGACGCCTGGGCCTGGGCTAGTAGTGGAGCAAGGAATGTCATGACGTTTGCGCCAGCCTCCGCTCGCGCCGTCTCCGCGGCCCCGAGCAGCTGGGCCGCGAGCCGCGCTTGGCCAGAAAATGCGGCGTGGCAGCCAAATGCGTCAAGCAGATAAAACTGTGCCACCCGGTCATCGATCTGGTGAGCGATCCGTAGCGCTTCTGCGAGCAGCGGCTTTGACTCATCAAGATCACCAGCCATCAGCGCGGCCGACCCCAGGTTCATGAGCATGACTTCAAGCCGGTAAAGGTCACCTGCTTCTCTCGCGAGACGCACTCCTGCTGAGGCGGCGGACCTGACTGCGTCGAGATCAGCCTCGAAGAAGCCACTGAACGCGCGAGCCTGGAGGACCGCGAGTGTGCCGGGCGCATGGGCACGGTCTGCGGTGATGCCATGAGCCTCATCCAGCAAGCGCCGGGCGGATGCGCGGTCACCGGCCATGCTCTCGGCGATCGATGCCATGCACAGCGCTTGGGCCAGTAGATCCTGCTGTCCCCCCTGCCGGGCGGCTGCCACTGCTGCTCGAAGCGCTGGCCTGGCGGCTGCCGGATCAGCCTTCAGCACGGCCAGGAACCCACGCATGAACAAAGCCCAGCCACGCGCCTCCGGACTGCTACCTCCGGAGGCGAGAAACTCATCCAGCCACCGCATGCCTTCAGTGGTCGCGCGCGTGATCCAGTACCAGCCCAGGGAGCGGGCGAGATCGATTCCGACCTCGGCGTCGGCGCGGACCAGGCATCGCTGAAGGACGGCCCGGATGTTGTCGATCTCCAAGTCCGCCCATTCGAGCCATTCGAGGAGCCGGTCCCCGGCCAACGCGGACCGCCGACACCTCGACCGGTAGTACCGGGCGCAACGCAGTTCGACAGCTTCCTCTTCGCCGGATTCCCGCAACTTGAGGGCAGCAAATTCTCGCATCGTCTCGTGCAGGCGATAGCAGGCGAGGCCCTTGACGTCCTCCTTCGTCACGAGGGACTTGTCGACCAGCGATGACAGCACGTCCAGAGCCTGTGCGACCGGCACGTCCTCGGAAGTACACACGGACTCGACGTCTTCCAGGGTGAACCTGCCTGCGAACGCGCATGACCGCCTCAGGACCGCGCGCTCGCCGCCGGTCAACAGGTCGTGGCTCCATTCAATGGTGGTCCGGAGCGTTTGATGACGCGGTAGGGCAGCGCGGCTTCCACCCGTCAGCAGACCAAACCGGTCAGCCAGCCGATCGAGGATCTGCTCCACCGTGAGGACCCGCGTCCTGACCGCGGCGAGCTCGATCGCCAGCGGCAGCCCGTCGAGCCGGCGGCACAGATCCACGACCGCCGCCTGGTTGGAGGCGGTCAGCTCGAACGTGCCCGAAGCCGCCGCTGCCCGCTCCGTGAACAGCATCACCGCCTCGTTCTGACGCAGCCGGGCGAGGGGCTCGCCCGGCTGCGGCGCAGGTAGTTCGAGGGGCGGTACCGGGACCACATGCTCACCCGGCACCGAGAGCGGCTCCCGGCTGGTGGCGATCACACGCACGCCGGGCGCAGCTCTCATCATGTCGGTCACGACCTGCGCGGCTGCTCCGAGCAGATGCTCGCAGTTGTCCACGACCAGCAGCAGTTCCTTGTCTCGCAGGTAGGAAAGCACCAGGGCCAGGGGCTCCGTCGCGGCCTGGTCCCGCAGGTCCAGAGCCGCCATGACGGCGTTGGTGACGAGCGCCGGGTCCTGGATTTCGGCGAGTTCGACCAACCACCCGCCGCCACGGAAGCCACGTCCGAGATCTGTCACAATCCGGATCGCCAAGCGTGTCTTGCCGACCCCACCCGGTCCGACGAGGCTGATCAGGCGGGCCTCGGTGAGCTTCTTCCTGACTTCCGCGATCTCGCGGCGGCGACCGATGAAGCTGCTCGCCTCGGCTGGAAGGCGGCCCGAGCGCCGGGGGGGTCTAGCCATGACGCTATTTATACGGCTGCGCTATGGGCGCCGGTTCACTAGGGCGTGTCGCGCCCTAGGCACCCAATCGGTAATTCCGCCGATGCCGACGGTGCGCGTGCCCTCCTAGTGTGACGAGCATGGCTGAGGAACTGCCGATACAGCGAGTGGAGGTCAGTTTCGTCGGCTCCGCTCCCGCCCAGCAGGTAGAGCGCGCGTCCGGTGTCAGCGATGTGGAGATTGACGGCTCGATCCTGCGGTGCGTGGTCTGCGGCAGTTTCCAGCCGTTCCTGGAAGCGTTGCGCGGTCACGAGGTCGTCGGCTTCAGCTCGACGTCGGCCAGCAGTGCCTGGGCGGCCCGGGCGGACGCATCACCACCCACCACCGGCGCCACCCCTGGTGCCGCCTGACTAACGGGGAGATTTCGCGTGCATAGGTTCTTCGCCGCCACCGGACGGTTCGCCGTGCGCTTCCGCTGGGCCGTCGTCGCCGCCTGGGTGGCCGCGACCGTCCTCGCCAACCTGTTCTTTCCGTCGCTGACCAGCGTGGCCAAGCAGAACAACAGCAGCCTCCTGCCCGCCAGCAGCCCTAGCCTGCAAGCCGCCCGGCTGGCCACTCCGTTCCAGGGCCTGGACGAGACAGCGGTCCCTGTCGTCATCGCCCGCAGCGGCACAGTCACTACCGCGGACGTGGCCGCCATCGGACGGCTGGCCGCCAGCCTGGCGAAGGTCACCGACGTGCACCAGGTCAAGAACCTCGGCGCCAGCCGGGACCGTCAGGCGGTGCAACTGCAGGTCCTGGCCAACATCAACCTCGGCACCGAGGGCCCCGCCGACCATCTCGTCGCCGGCCTCCGCCACGCCATCCAGGCCAGCGCCCTGCCCGGCGGCCTGCACGCCCGCCTGGCCGGTCAGGTGGCCGCCCAGGCCGACGCCAGCCAGGCCTCCCAGCGAACGGTCAACCTGGGCCAGGACCTGTCCATCCTGTTCATCGTGGTTCTGCTGCTCGTCGTCTTCCGCTCGCTCCTGGCGCCGCTGCTGACCCTCGCCCCCGCCGTGCTCGTCACCCAGCTCGCCGGGCCGGTGATCGGCGAGGCGAGCAAGGCCGGCCTTCAGGTGTCGTCGCTCACCCAGATCATGCTGCTCATCCTGACCCTCGGCGCCGGCACTGACTACGGCCTGTTCCTCGTCTTCCGGGTCAGGGAGGAACTGCGCGCAGGCCGTGCGCCCCACGACGCGGTCACCCACGCCCTGTCCCGGACCGGCGAGTCGATCACCTTCTCCGCCGCGACCGTCATCGCCGCGCTGCTCACACTGCTAGTCGCCACCCTGGGGCTGTACTCCGGCCTTGGCGCCGCGCTGGCCATCGCGATCGGGCTCATGCTGCTGGCCGGACTCACCTTGCAGCCGGCCCTGCTGGCCATCTTCGGCCGGGCCGCGTTCTGGCCCTCGAACACGACCCGGGGCGCGCAGCGCCTCGGCTGGTGGGGACGCACCGCCGGCCGCATCGTCACCCGCCCCGCCGCGACACTTGCGCTCGGGGTGCTCTGCTTCGGGGGCCTGGCCCTGGTCGC
>DASWFT010000223.1:0-3542 GCA_036394075.1 Streptosporangiaceae bacterium | reverse complement strand
TGCGCCATTCGTCACGAACCGGCAGCCCGAGATGGTTGAGGTACATCTTTGCAGCGTTGCTTACCTTCTTGGATTGGATAATCACAAGTGATTGGCCTCTCCGGTCTCACGTTCCGCGCTTCTCGCGTCGGTTTTCTTTGGGATTAGCGGGCGGCGGGCCAGGGCTGAGCGATCTTCGTGTAGGCCGTGGCGGGAACCTCGAGCAGATCCAGTATCTTCAGCTGGAGCTCGGTGAGCCTGGGTTCAGGGCTCCTGACATAGCGGCTCGGTTACGTGGTGTTGCAGGCCTGCTGATCTGCTCATGTGTCCCGTTTTCGGCGTGTCGGTGCGTGTTCCTGCGCGGCTTTGCCGCAAAAATAGATGAAAGGTTTGCTGCTGCTGACTGGGGTGGGATGATGGCCCGGATGCTGACCCAGGTGCCGTTGCCGCTGCTGCCGGGGGACGCGGCGGAGATCGCTCCCGGGGTGGGCGTGGTGGCCGGCCCGGACGGCGGCGGCGTGGTGTGGGTGCACGGGCTGGCGACGTTCGCGTGGGACGCGGGAGATGAGGTGGCCCGGCGGCTGGCGGCGGTGCAGCTCGTGCAGCTGAAGGCCGCGACTCAGGCGCAGGTGGCGCAGGCGTTCGGGGTGATCCCGGTGAGCGTGTGGCGGTGGGCGAAGGCGCTGGCCGGCGGCGGGGTCGCAGGCCTGGTCCCGGCCCGCAAAGGGCCGCAGCGGGCCTCCAGGCTGACCCCTGACGTGGTGGCGCGGATCCGGGAGCTGGACGGGCAGGGCGCCGGCAAGGCCGGGATCGCTGCCGCGGCGGGGGTATCGGAATCCTCGGTCCGCAACGTGCTGCGCCCGGCCCGGCCGGCCGCGAGCAGCCAGGACGCGGGCGGCGCTGACGGCGTCCCCGCAGGCCAGGACCTCGCGGACACGGACCTCGCGGGCGCGGCGGAGCCGGAGGCGCTGCCGGTGCTGCCGGACCCGGTGCCCAGGGACGGGGAGCGGGCGCTGGCGCGGTTCGGGCTGCTGGGCGAGGGAGCCGCGCCGGCGTTCACGCCGGGCGCGAAATACCCGCTGGCCGGGCTGCTGCTGGCGCTGCCGCCGCTGGCGCAGTCCGGGCTGCTGTCCTGCGCGCGGGCGGTATACGGGCGGCTGCGGAACGGGTTCTACGGGCTTGAGGTCATGCTGGTCGTGCTGGTGTTCATGGCGCTGCTGCGCGAGGCCCGCGCCGAGGGCGCCACCCGGATCCCCCCGGCCGCGCTGGGCCGGGTACTGGGCCTGGACCGGGCCCCGGAGGTCAAGACGATCCGCCGCAAGCTCGGCGAGCTCGCGGCCGCCGGCAAGGCCGCCCAGCTGCAGATGACGCTGGCCCGCCACCACGCCGCGACCAGGCCGGACACCCTCGGGTTCATGTACGTCGACGGGCACGCCCGGGCGTACTTCGGCAAGCGGGATATCCAGAAGATGCACCTGGCCAGGCTGAAGTTCCCCGGCCCCGCGACGGAGGAAACCTGGGTCACCGGCGGCGCCGGGGATCCGCTGCTGGTCGTGATGGCGCAGCCGTCATCCTCGCTGGCCGCCCAGATCCGGGACCTGCTGCCCGGGCTGCGCGAGATCGCCGGGGCGGACGCGAAGCCGGTCTTGTGCTTTGACCGCGGCGGCTGGTCCCCCGACTTGTTCGCCGACATCATCGACGCAGGCTTTGACCTGCTGACCTACCGCAAGAACGAGGCAGGCCAGGAGACCCCGCCGGCGGCCGGCGCAGCGTTCGCCGCGGCCGCCTGGACTGGCGATGACGGCCGCAGCCACGACTACGACCTCGCCGACGCGACCGTGGACCTGGCCATCAGCACCGGCACGCACAAGGGCCGCGTGCTGAACCTGCGGCAGGTCACCCGCCGCAAGCCCGGCGACACCCGCCAGGTGCACATCCTGACCACCCGCGAGCCCGGCGAGCTGTCCGCCGCCGCCGTCATCTACCGGATGACCTCACGATGGCGGGAGGAAAACTACTTCCGCTACAGCCGCGCCCACTTCGCCCTCGACGCCCTGGACTCCTACGCCGTCACCCCCGACGACCCGGAACGGCTGGTCCCCAACCCGGCGAAGAAAACCGCCGCCACCGCCGTCAAGACCGCGAAGAAAACCCTCGCCGGCGCCGAAACCGCACGCCAGTGCAAGCTCGCCGCCCTGCGCAGCCCCGCCCCCGGCCAGGCAGTCATCGTCACCAACCAGATGCTCGCCAAGATAGACGCCCCCGTCACCGCCGCCCGCCGCGACCTGCAAGCCGCCCAGGCCGCCGCCAGGGCCATCCCCGCGAAAATCCCGCTCTCGCAACACAACCCCGCCATGGTGAAACTCGACACCGAGACCAAGCTGATCACCCACGCCATCCGGATGGCCGCCTGCAACACCGAGACCATCCTGGCCCGCGCCCTGAACGGCCGCTACGCCCGCGCCGGCGACGAAGCCTACGCCCTGATCCGCGAAGCCCTGCACGCCAGCGGCGACATCACCGCACGCGGCGGCATCCTGCACGTCCGCCTCGACCCGCTGTCCGCACCCCGCCGCACCCGCGCCCTGGCCGCCCTCTGCGAGCAGCTCAACACCACCGCAACCCGCTACCCCGGCACCACGCTCACCCTGCACTACGAGGTCAAAGAACACCCCGCCACTACATGATCTATTGCGCTGGGTCTGTCAAGTTAACGGTGTAACTTCTTTCTCTGTTGTTACTTGCGTCCCGCGCTGAGGCGGCCGTCGAAGGTGATGTCGAAGGCGTTCAGGGCGGCCTTCCACCGGTTGGTCCAGCGCTTGCGGCCCCTCCCGGTCGGGTCCAGGCTCATGATGGCCAGGTACAGGCACTTCAGGGCGGCCTGCTCGGTCGGGAAGTGGCCGCGGGCGTTCACCGCCCGCCGCAGCCGGGCATTAATGGATTCGATCGCGTTCGTCGTGCAAATGACCGTCCTTATTTCCCGGTCGAAGGCCAGGAACGGCACGAATTCCGCCCACGCGTTCTCCCACAGCCGGATGATAGCCGGGTAGCGCTTCTCCCACTTCCCGGAGAACTCGGCGAACCGGTCCAGCGCCTCGGATTCGGACGCGGCGGTGTACACCGGCTTGAGGTCTTTCGCGATCTGCGCCCAGTCCCGTTTCGACGCGTACTTGAATGAATTGCGCAGGAGATGCACGATACATGTTTGCACGATGGTCTTCTCCCACACCGCGCTGACCGCGTCGGGCAGGCCCTTGAGCCCGTCGCAGACCAGCATGCACACGTCCCGGACCCCGCGGTTCTTGATTTCCGACAAGACGCGCAGCCAGTACTTGGCGCCTTCCCCGTCGCCGTGCTCCCCGGCCCACAGGCCCAGCACGTCGCGCTCCCCGTCTGCGGTGACGCCCAGGGCGAGGTAGATGGGCCGGTTCGCGACCTGGCCCTCGCGGATCTTCACATTAATGGCGTCGATGAAGACTACCGCGTAAACCGCATCCAGGGGCCGGCTCTGCCATTCCGCCAGGCCCTCCATCACCCGGTCGGTAATCGTGGTAATCGTCTGC
>DASWFT010000222.1:0-6329 GCA_036394075.1 Streptosporangiaceae bacterium | reverse complement strand
GCGGTGACGCCGCCGAGGTGCATCCGGCGGGTACCGTGCTCAATGAAAACCAGGACGTACAGCCTCTTCAGCAGCACGGTGTCCACGTGCAGGAAATCCACCGCGAGGATCCCGGCTGCCTGGATACGCAGGAACTGCCGCCAGGTCGGGCCGGCGCGGCGGGGAGCCGGATCGAGGCCCGCAGCATGCAGAATCTCCCAGACGGTGGATGGCGCTACGGCGATGCCGAGCTTCACCAGCTCGCCCTGGATCCGGCGATGACCCCACAGCGGATTCTCGCGCGCCAGGCGCAGCACCAGATGCCTGATACCAGGAGCCGTCGGAGGACGGCCGGGCTTGCGCCATCCGCTCGTGTCGTACTTCCTCGCCGCCAGCCTGCGGTGCCAGGCCAGGAGTGTCGCGGGCGTGACGGGGAACACCTCGGCCCAGCGCCGGCGTGACACGATCCGTGCCAGCGCAGCGAACCAGGCCCGGTCCGTCGGCTCGCACCGCACTCGTCCGGCCTGTCTCCGCAGCACCGCATTCTCATGCCGGAGAACCAGCACTTCAGCCGCCATCTGCTGGTCGCTGCGGATCAGCACGACGATCACGCCGAGTATCCGGCAGGTCAGCACGTAGACGATCTTGAGCAGCACCCTGTGCGGCCCGGATACTGGATTCGCAGCCTGGTCTCACGTTCGGCGGCGGGCGCTGTCGTGGTGGTGGCTGGCTGGCCGGGTGCCCAGCTTGCACCGTCCCCATCGCGGGCCGCAGCCCTGGATGGGACCCCCTGGTCCACGCAGGGCCTGCTGTCACAGAGGGTTCAGGTACGGGCGGCCAGCAGGCAGGCCACCGGCGCGGACTGCGCGCTCGGCGGCGAGTGCCTCTGTCCCGTCGCGATAGACCAGGAAGCGGTAACTGATGTGCTCGCGGATGTAGGTCTTCGTCATCTGATCGAGGAGCAGATGGCCCTGGCCGATGTCTCGCTGCTGACCCGGTGTGAGGCAGGAACGATGAAGCGGTCGCAGATGTAGATGTTGAACTGGTCCCCTGACCGTCTCCCGGACGCATGCGAGTTAAGCCGCGACCATAGTCCTTTGACTGTGTCCTGCTGGGCGGGGCGGACGACGAAGTCTTCGCGCTGAGCCTGTGCGTGCCGAAAACCTCGTCCACGTCATGCGACCAGTCGATATTCGTTGATCAGGCCACCGACGCGACCCTGTTTCCGGACGCGGTACTGGTCGAGGTCGGCCGGTCCGGGTAGCGGTTTCAGCGGCGCGGCGCCGTGCAGGGAGCGGTGAGTCCGGTGCTGGTTGTGGTGGATCTCGTATTCGCGCAGGATCCGCAGCAGGTGGTTCTGGTTCCAGATGAGGGTGCGGTCCAGGAGCTCGCGGCGGCATCCCCCGATCCAGCGTTCGGTGATCGCGTTCATGCGGGGCGTCCGCACGTTGCAAAGCACGGTACGGATCCCGGCATCGGCGAGGACCGCGTCGAACGCGGCGGTGAAGTTCGAGCCGCGGTCGCGGATCATGAACTTGACTCGGTGCGTTTGGCCGCCGAGGTCGATGAGGAGGTTGCGGGCCTGCTGGGTGGTCCACTCCCCGGTGGGGTGCAGTGTGACGCCGAGGATGCGGATGCGCCGGGTTGCGTGTTCTATTACGGCCAGGACGTGCGCCTGGGTGCCGTCGAGCAGGTCGACCGTGAAAAAGTCGCTCGCCAGGATCGCGTCAGCCTGGGAGCGCAGGAACTGCGACCAGGCTGGCGCGGTCCGCCGCGGTGCGGGGTCGATTCCGGCCTTCTTCAAGATCTCCCACACCGTCGACGCCGAGACTCGCGTTCCCAGACCGGCCAGTTCCCCGTGGATTCTGCGGTAGCCCCATTCGGGGTTCTGCCGGGCTAGCCGGAGGACCAGGGCCTTGATGTTCCGGCGGGTGGCCGGCCGGCCGGTCTTGGCATGCGTGGACCTGGCGGCCCAGCGGCGGCGGACGATGTCGCGGTGCCAGCGCAGGATCGTGTCCGGGGTGACCAGCAGCCGCAGCCCCTGGCGCCGCGCTTTGGGTATCACGCTGAGCAGGGTCGCGAGGAGGGCCCGGTCCGCCCAGTTCAGCTTCGGGCGGCGCGGCTGTCGCCGCCGCAGGATGGCGAGCTGGTGGCGCAGGATCAAGATCTCGGCGCTCTTCCACGTCTCCTCGCGCCGGGACAGCCGCAGCCACGCGGCTAGCCGCGTGATCAGGAGGAACACGAACCGCAGGCACATGACCGGTGATCATCACGGCCGGGTCGCCGACACCGCAACTTTGCTGCTCACAGCCACGGATAAGATTCTCGGCACGCACAGGTGCCCAGGGAGCAGATTGTCGAAATAGCCGTCGGCCTGTCCTGGCACGGGCTGGCGCTGCTGACCGGGACGGTTCCCGGCCGCAGTCGTGCCTCCGGCCAGCCATCGCGGCCATCGCCAGGCCAAGACGCCGGTCCCTGAGCGGCAAGCGCCACGGTCGTCGCGGTGACCCATGCCAGCGTGGCTAGCGCTGGGACCCGCTCTGGCGGCGGGGTTAGCTATGGGTACGGCTGGGCGACGATCCGTACGACGGCGACTACCGATGATGAGCAGGACGACCCCGGTCCGCCCACGGTCGCTGGCGTAAAGGCATTGCTGGACGCGCGGCGGGTCTCTCGGGGCTCATGACTGCTCACTACTGTCCCACGAGGTGATCTCGGCGACCTTCGCCTCCAGCGCGTCGGCATCCCCCGCGCTGACCAGGCCATGCTGCCGGTGGCCGGGCGGCGGCAGCGCCCACACGTCCCCGGTGACGTGGCCACGCCATATCCGCCATCCCGGGTAGCGGCGTGTCAGGTCGTCGAGTTTGCTGTCATTCTCGGCGGTCATGATGTCCCGCCCTCGTGCTCGTAGCTGGCCTGTGCGGCACCGGGCATCTCGATGAGCCGATCGGCGGCGAGCATGTAAGGGCGGCCATCCCGGCGTTGGGCGCAACCCGCGCGGCGCGGGCCCGCCATGCGACACATGCGGCATGGAAGGCGCGAACCCGTGATGTGCCCGCCGGCTAGGGAAGGGAGCACCTGTGGGTGGCGTGCAGGCTGCGCAGCGCAGATCAACCCGCAAGGCCGCGCGAGCCCGCAGGTGCCACGGCTGCCGCGGGTGGAGCCCCGGGCTGCGCGGGCTGATCTGGTGTCCACGCCGGGCGTGCGGGTGGCGACACGCGGGAGGCACGTCCAGCCCCGGGGGGCCTGGTTTTGGCGATAAGGGCCAGTTCCCGCTCGCCACGGCGGCCATCTCCACAGCCGGCGCCAGCCAGCGGTGGCCCATGCCGCTGCCCGCAGGGTGAAATGGGTGTGCTGTCATGGCCGTCCGATCAGCCGCGTCGCGGGGGAACGGGTGCTGGTAGCGGCATCCTCCCGCATGCACGCCGCGACTGCAACCAGCTTCTGCATGAAGCCTTTGCACCATATCTATGCAACAAATTTTTGCACGTACCTATGCACTTGCATTTGCTCTGTTAGGCTGCATCGTGCAAACGGTCGTTGCGGCGCCAACGCGTGCCGCCCGCGTTGCGTTCCCTTCCCCGGCCCAGGGAGAAACGATGCAGGTCAACAACGGCATCCTGGCCGATCAGCTGGCACCGGTGTGCTGGCGCAAGAGCCGCGTCAGCAACCCCAGCGGGAGCTGTGTTGAGGTCGCCGAGCTGCCCGGCGGCGCGATCGCCATCCGCAACTCCCGCCACCCGTCCGGGCCCGCCCTGATCTACACGCGCGCCGAGGTGGCGGCGTTCCTGACGGGAGTGAAGAACAGCGAGTTCGATGACCTGTGCCCGGGCGGCGTCATGTCATTACCGGAAGTCATCGGAAATGGCGTCCCGGCAGTGCGGTAACGCGGTGATATGGTGCTATGTGCGTTCCGCCGTTGCCGGTCTGGCGGGCGGCGGCACGGTGGTGACCGTTCGGCATAGGGGGGCGGGCACTGAGCGCTGATCCATCAGGTCCCGGAGCGAGGATGAGCACCGTTCAGCCGGGCGGCGAGCCGCCTGCCGACACCTTGGGCCCCACGGTGCTGCGCATGATACTGGGAAACCAGCTGCACCGCTTTCGCGAGGCAGCCGGCGTCACGCCCGAGGCGGCGGGGTATAAGATCCGGGCATCGCGGTCCAAGATCAGCCGCATGGAAAACGGCCGGGTGGGGTTCAAGGAGCGGGACGTGGCCGACCTGCTCACCCTGTACGGCATCACCGATGAGCAGATGCGCGACGGCATCTTGTCGCTCGTCCGGCAGGCCAACGCCCCGGGCTGGTGGTCGAAGTACGGCGACATCCTGGCCGACTGGTTCGAGGCGTACCTGGGCCTGGAGACGGCCGCATCGGTCATCCGCACCTTCGAGCTGCAGTTCGTGCACGGCCTGTTCCAGACCGAGGCCTACGCCCGCGCCGTCACCCTGCTCGGCCACACGGCCGCACCCGCGGAGGAGATCGACCGGCGGGTGAGCCTGCGGCTCAAGCGCCAGGACCTGCTCACCGGCCCGGAGCCGCCGCAGGTGTGGTCGGTCATGGACGAGGGGGCGCTGCGGCGCCCGGTGGGCGGCCGCGCGGTGATGCGCGTCCAGCTGAACCGGCTCATCGAGGTCGCCGGGCTGCGCCATGTCACCGTTCAGGTCGTGCCGTTCGGCCGCGGCGGGCACGCCGCCGCAGGCGGGTCGTTCACCGTGTTGCGCTTCGCCGAGCCCGAGGTGCCGGACGTGGTGTACATCGAGCAGCTCACCAGCGCCCTCTACCTGGACAAACGCGAGGACGTCGACCACTACCTGGAGGTCATGAACCACCTCAGCGCCGAGGCCCTCACCCCCGCCCGCACCGCCCGCCTCCTCACCGAGATCACCCGGCAGACCTAACTCACAAGCTGGTATCGTCCCGAATGGATCGCCAGTAAGACAGCCGAACCTGGATGCTTCTCCCTTTGGATCGCTGCAAACCACACAACCCCTCAAGGACTTGACCGTGACCGACAACCATTCAGCTACCCAAAGCGAGCCAGGGCCGGAAGAAACCGATGGCAGCGCCGGGACCGCGATCGACACCAGGGTGGCGCACTCGGCCCGTGTCTGGAACTACTGGCTGGGCGGCAAGGACAACTACAAGATCGACCGTGTGGTCGCCGGGGAGCTCGCCGCAACGTTCCCCGCTATCACCGACCTCGCCCGCCATGCGCGGCTTTTTCTCTCCCGCGCCATCCGGTATCTGGTGGTTGAGGGGGGGGTCCGTCAGTTTCTCGACATCGGCACCGGGCTGCCCACCGCGAACAACACGCACGAGATCGCCCAGGGCATGGTCCCGCAAGCCCGCATCGTTTACGTGGACAACGACCCCCTCGTGCTGGTCCACGCCAGAGCCCTGCTCACCAGCTCCCCCGAAGGCGCCACCGACTACGTCGAGGCCGACGTGCGTGACCCCGACAGGATCCTGCGGGAGGCTGCCAGGACGCTCGACTTCACCCAGCCCATCGGGCTGATCATGCTGGGTGTCCTGGGCCAGATCCCCGACTCCGACAACCCGCAGGCGATCGTGAGCCGGTTGCTCGGCGCACTGCCCTCCGGCAGCTATCTGGTGATCAACGACGGTGTCAACACCGATCCGGCGCAAGTCGAGGCCATACGGGCCTACAACCAGAATCCCGGCTCCGCCAGCTCCTACCACCTCCGTAGCCCCGAACAGATCGCCCGTTTCTTCGACGGCCTCGAACTGGTAGAACCCGGCGTGGTGTTCACCTCGCAGTGGCGACCAGAATCCAGCCGCTGGGGCGAGGTCGTCGAAGTCCCCGACTGCTCCGGAGTCGGCCGCAAACCATGACATCTCACGCGCTCGGCGCAGCCTGTGGATGCGGAGCGGTGGGCCGTGATGACGTTGCCGATCGGCCGGTGCTCACGGCGGGTGGCCAGCACCTGTTTGCCCACCATCCCGGTTTCCCGTTCTTGCCGCCTGTCCCGGTCAGGGAGGGGGCAGAGCATGTTTGGCCCCAGCGCCCTTGCAGATTGTGGCGGTACCAATTGGGGCCTTCCACGTACTAGATTCTCCTTAGCGTCAGGTTGAACCCCCCATGTGAAGAACGCCCGATCGGAGAGCTGTTGTGACTTATCGGATGAGCCGCCGTGCGCTGCTGCGCGATGGGATGCTCGCCTCCGGGCTCATGCTGGGTGCGCCATTGCTGGCCGCCTGCGGTCAGGACAACAAGGCCGGGCCCGCCAAGGCCGGGGCGATCGGTGCGGGCAACCTGCGGCTGCCCTGGGTGGAGAACGTGGAATTCGCCGGGTCCTACATCGCCGACACCAACGGCTACTACAAGGCGGA
>DASWFT010000221.1:0-3835 GCA_036394075.1 Streptosporangiaceae bacterium | reverse complement strand
CCCGCAACGGTGGGTCTTGACGGCGGCAATTTCAACTTGCTGGAGCCGCCCAACGCCCCATTCGACATGGCCTGCTTCGGGGGCTGGTACCCGGATGCCACGCGGCTTCTCTGTGGCTACGGCGAAGGCCCGCCGGGCGTCTTTAGCGCGGATTTCCACGCAGGAGGATCGGGGCAACTTCAGGCGAACTCGTAGCGGATGGAACGGCCGCCCCACCACGGGACGGGGGTGGCGGGTGGCAGGTCCGCTGACCGCAGGACGGGTGAGAAGGCGCGGCGTTCGAGGCGGACGGTGATGGTGTCGCTGGTGGTGATGACCTGGCCGGGGGTTTCCAGGAACCGCCGCTGGATGGTGTCGGGGGTGACGGTGGCGTAGCCGGGCAGGCGGGCGCGCAGCGCGGCGGTCAGGGCCTGGGCGAGGACGGCGAGTACCACGTCGAGGTCGACGTTCAGGTTGACGGTGCTGGAGAGGGCGTCGGCGCAGAACGCGCGGATGATCTCGGCGAGGCGCTGTTCGATGGTCATCCGGCGGGCGTACTGGGTGATCAGGGCGCGGGTTTTCATCGCGGTGTCGTTGGTGATGATGACGGTGGGGGCGTCGCGGCCCAGGCCGGTGACGACGAGCTGGCGGACGGTGCCGGGGTAGCTGGTCAGTTTCACCGCGGGGTCCTCGTGCACTTTCGGCTTGTTGTGCGGGCCGGGCCGGTCCAGGGCGATCGTGGTGAAGTCCTTGCCGGACAGGCTGCTGATGTATTTCACCAGGGCTGGTGAGCGCATGCGCAAGGTGAGGAACTTGACGCCGCGCTCGTCGAGCTCGCCGAGGACTTCCTGGGTGGTGACCTTCTGGTCCATGATCAGCATCTTCGGGTCTGATCCCGATACCTGTTTCCAGTGGTCGCAGAACGCGATGACCTCCCGCTGCTGGGTGGCCTTGGACAGGTCGGCGTTGGCGTAGACCAGGTTATGAGTGCCGGTGTCCTGGGCGAAGAAGGTCAGCACTGACCGGGCGCGCTGCGAGCGCGTGGGGACGTAGTGCTTTTCCAGGGCGGGATCGCGGCCCCAGTGCATGATGGCGTGGAAGTCCAGGTCGAAGACCGCTTCGCCGCTGGTGGCCAGGCCCTTGCCGATCATCTGCCTGTCCAGGGCGGCGAGGAAGTTCTGCTGGTGAGCGTGCGACAGCCGGTAGGAGTAGCTGGTCAGGGCGGATTTCTTGGGTAGCACCGCGAGCCCGGCGAACAGCGCGGCGGCGGGGTCGGCGAGCAGGTCATCGACGTGGGAGACCCGCCGGGTGCGGGTGAGCTTGAGCGCCAGCAGGGACAGCAGCCACGACACCGCGGGGATGACCCGGGTGCCGGGGTAGCCGGCCGCCGCGGCCAGGGCGGGCAGGTCCAGGGACACCAGGTCCGGGACGGCGAGCAGCAGCCCGGCCCGGGTGCTGTCCAGCCGGCCCGGCCAGGTACCGAAGTCCAGGACCGCCGCGGCCGGCCAGGTCGTGTCGCGGCCGGGCGTGGCCGGGGAGATGCTGGCCTCGGGCTCCGGGTGCCGCAGCAGCCGCCCGAACCCCTCCTCGGCGAGGATCTCCGCGACCGAGGTGCGGTTCAGCGGGGTGTCCTCGGCTGTCAGCCGCCGGGAGATCTCATAGCTGGACAGGCCCTGCCGCCGCAGCTCGATGACCCGGCCGCGGACCCGGTCTTTGGCCGGCGCGGTGCCGGGGGCCGGGCCGGGCTTGCGGGGCGGGGCGAACAGCCCCAGTTTCCCGGCCCGGTGCTCGCGGACCAGGTTGATCATCGCCCACCGGGTGTAGCCGAACCGCGCGCCCGCCTCCGCATACGACAGCCGGTCCACGAAGTAGGCGCGCAGCGCCTCGTACCGCCGCTGGTTCACCTGCTGCGGGGAAGTGAACCACTCCGCCTCGTGTTGCGCCGATCTCGCTGTCATATAGCTAGCCTGGCAGATTCAATGTCCAGCCGGCGAGTATGGACGGGCCGCCCGCATCATGCCGGTATCCGCCCGCCTGTCACGGAATATCCCGCCCTGAATCCGGCAAACCGGACTCAGGGCGGCGGTGTCCCGGGTTGATAACAAATCAGGCTCGCATCATCCAGCACCCAGATCGCGCAACGCCAACACGGGCGGTGATCACGGACCAGGAGTATTCCACCAGGTCAGGGCGCCGGCCCCCGGTCAACTGGCGCAGCAGTCAGGCGGCAGGGTTGCGCCAACCTACTGCGTGGAAATCCGCGTTAGGCGCTTGAGGAGACCCGATCGACAAAATGTTGTCGTTGCGGATGCGTCATCCGCAGGCGATGCCGATGTCGGCGAACAGGGCCATCATCTCCAGGCGCAGCGCCTGGTAGTGCCGGTCGATGTCGGTCCAATGGCGGGGAGTCCGGCGGATCCGCGGGTCGGCGACGCCGGCCAGGAGGGGAGCGATGACGTGTTCCCGGAGGGTGAGCAGGGCGCTGATGATGCGGGCGGCACCGGGTGAGATGAGGTACCGGCGGGTGCGGCCGGGGTTTGCCGGCCAGGTGCTTGCCGCGGAGCTTGCGCAGATCGTAGGCGGCGTTGCGGGTGGTGTAGCCGGCCTGCCCGGTCATGTCGCGGACCTTGGCGGTGAAGTCGGCGACGGTGAAGCCGCCGGGGGCGATGGCCAGCGCGAGGGCGGCGGCGAGCACGGCCCGGCTGCGGGGCTTGTTCACGTCGATGCCGCCGACGCGGGTTCCGCCGAGCTGGGAGGCGGCGGGCAGGGCATCCAGCAGCCCGTCGGGGATGAAGCCGACATCGACGCAGTCCAGCGCCGTGCAGAACTCCTCCACCATCTGCCGGAGGCGGGTGACGATGGCCGCGAACTTGTCCAGCGCCTTGCCGCAGCGCAGGTCTTTGGTGTTGTGGGCGATGCCTTCGAACCGCAGGACGCGTTCGCCTTTGGTATAACCCTTCAAGGTCAGGTTCCCGAAGTGGACCTTGAACTTGGTCAGGTCATACGCAGGTGTCTCGATCACGACCTCCAGCCGGGGCGGCCGGCGGCCGCGGGCCGTGCGCGGGCGCGTCCTGGCGCCGAACAGCGTGGTCACCTGGGGGACATCCAGCCGGGACCGGGTCCGGTCTACCACGGCGTCGAAGATGTCCTCCATCTGCCGGCCGGAGGCAAACAGCAGGTTGCGGCTGTATTCGACCTGGTAGACCGAGTAGGCGTAGGTGAAGCAGGTCCGCTGCTGGTCAGCCAGGTCCAGGCCGAAGACCAGGCAGGCGGTGTAGATCCACCGGTTGATGACCTGGCCCAGCCGCCCTGCAGCCGCATCCTGCGACAAGGTGTCTGCGATCTGGGCCAGGCCAGCCGGATCCGTGGTACCAGTAAAGCAGTTCCCCTCCTTGGCGAAGCCGATCCCGGCCGCCTGGGCCGCGACCGCCACATACTCGTGCCCGTTCAGCAGGACCTGGGCGCCGAACGGGGCATGCCCGGCCATCTTGATCGTCAGGTGCCCCCACTGGGAGTCCATGATGTGGAAGCTGTAGTGATTCACGTACGTGCGCTTCCTGGCCAGGCTGCCGATGACCGTGCCGTCCGCCGACCGGCGCACGTCCCACACCATCGCCGGGGCCCTGGCGACCAGGATCATGAACACGCCCGGGCCCACCGAATGGGTGCGCAGGTACTCCTCCGCGATCAGGTGCTTGCGTTCCCCCGCCGTGCAGTCGATCACCGGGACGGCGTTGCCGGCGGCCCAGGCCCGGACCCGCCGGGCGAACCGGCCCGCCAGGCGCATCAGGTGAGCGTTGTCCAGCACCGCATCCGCCTGCGCGTCACTGCCCCCGATCAGCCGCCGCCACCAGGT
>DASWFT010000220.1:0-23976 GCA_036394075.1 Streptosporangiaceae bacterium | reverse complement strand
GAACCTGACGGAGGCTGCGGCCTCCGCCCCAACTGCACCGGAGTGGCTCCGCTGTCGTTCCCACGGCACCGGAGCCACTCCGGTGTCGTTGTGGTGCTGGCCGGGACTGGCTCGGTGTGATGGAAAGCGGGGCTGTGCGAGGCTGGACGGATGACGCGTGCGCACCTGGACAAGCGGCCCGGTGAGGTCTCCGCCATGTTCGACCGGGTCGCGGAACGCTACGACCTGCTGAACGATGTGCTCTCGCTCGGTCAGGACCGGTGGTGGCGCCGGGTGGTGGCCCGGGTCGCCGGGGCCCGGGCGGGCGAGCGGGTCCTTGACCTCGCCGCAGGCACGGGAAGCTCGTCAGTTACCTTCACCACGGCCGGGGCGGACTGCGTGGCCTGCGACTTCTCACTGGGCATGCTCCAGGTGGGAGCGCGGGCACACGCTGGCACGGTCAGTTTCGTCGCCGGTGATGCCCTCCGGCTGCCCTTCGCGGACCAGGCCTTCGACGTGGTGACGATCTCGTTCGGCCTGCGCAACGTCGCCGACCCGGACGCCGCGCTGGCCGAGATGCTGCGGGTCACCAAGCCGGGCGGGCGGCTGGTGATCTGCGAGTTCGGGCATCTGCCCTGGCGTCAGCTGAATACCTTGTACGAGCGCTACCTGACGACCGCCCTGCCGGCGGTCGCGCGCCGGCTGTCGCGCAATCCTGACGCCTACAGCTACCTGGCCGAGTCCATCAAGGACTGGCCCACCCAGGCCGGAGTCGCGCGGCGGATGACTGCCGCCGGGTGGTCGGCAGTACGCTGGCGAGATCTGACCATGGGCGTGGTGAGCATTCATGTCGCGCGCCGTCCGGGTTGACCGCAGCCTGACAGCGGCCTGACGCGCCCCCCGGGCCAAGGCGGCCCGGGGCGGGTCGTCGGGGCCGCGTGAGACGGTCTAGACTCCGGAGTTGAATACTTGTGAAGCGGTTCACAAGACAGTCAGGACAAGGTCCGTGACCCAGGAAGTTCCCCCCAACGCCGCTGCGGGCGAGCCGGCCCGCGGGACCGGTGCTCCGGGCGTTCCCGCCCGGCCAGCAGGCCAGGCGGCACCGGCCGCGGTATCGGGCACCGCGACGGCACCGGGCACCGCCGCGGAGGAACCCGACGTCATGCTGGCGGGAGCCGGCCTGGCCGGCTTGGGCGCTGCCGCGGAGGAGGCCGACGTCATCGTCGTGGGGGCCGGCCCGGGCGGCTCGGCCACCGCGTTCTACCTGGCCCAGGCGGGCCTGGACGTCCTCCTGCTGGACAAGGCCACGTTCCCCAGGGAGAAGGTCTGCGGCGACGGCCTTACCCCACGCGCGGTCAAGGCCCTGGCCGGCATGGAGGTAGCGACCGACGAGCGCGACGGCTGGAGGCAGAACAAGGGCCTGCGCATCATCGGCGGTGGCGTCCGCCTCGAACTGCGCTGGCCCGAGCTGTCCAGCTACCCCGGCTACGGCCTGGTGCGGACCAGGCTGGGATTCGACGAGACCCTCGCCCGCACGGCTGAGAAGGCGGGCGCGCGGTTGCTCGAAGGAGTCAACGTGACCGGCCCGGTGCTCGACGACGCGGGCCGCATCATCGGGGTCACAACCGGAACGAACCCCGATACCGAACGCAACTACCTGGCCCGTCTCGTCGTGGCGGCTGACGGCAACTCGTCGCGACTGTCACTGGCGATGGGCTTGCGGAAGAGGGACGACCGGCCGCTCGGCGTGGCGGTGCGCACCTACTACACCAGCCCCCGGCACGACGATGACTACCTGGAGTCGTGGCTGGAACTCTGGGACCGTGACCGGCTGCTGCCCGGCTACGGGTGGATCTTCGGCATGGGTGACGGCACCAGCAACGTGGGCCTGGGCCTGCTGAACACGAGCGCCGCGTTTCAGAACATCGACTACCGGGGCCTGCTCCGTCGGTGGCTGGCCGGGATGCCCGCGGAGTGGGGCTTCACCGAGGAGAACCGGACGCAGCCGGTCCGCGGCGCGGCCCTGCCGATGGGGTTCAACCGGACCCCGCACTACACCCGGGGCCTGCTGCTGGTCGGCGACGCGGGCGGCATGGTCAACCCGTTCAACGGCGAGGGCATCGCCTACGCCATGGAGTCGGGCGAGATCGCGGCCCGGGTGATCACGCAGGCCCTGGCCCGGCCTGACCCGCGCGGCGCGGAGAGTGTGCTGGCCAGCTATCCGCAGGTGCTGAAGGATGCTTACGGCGGCTACTACACTCTCGGGCGCAAGTTCGTTGAGAAGATCGGGAACCCGCGGGTCATGCAGTTCGCGACCAGGCACGGCATGCCGCGCCCGGCCCTGATGCGCGTGGTGATGAAGCTCCTGGCCAACTTGACCGAGCCCAGGGGCGGGGACGCGGCCGACCGGGTGATCAACGCACTGTCTAGGATGACGCCGGCGGCCTAGGCAGGCCCCGGCAGGTGCCGGGCGAGATGAGGAAGGGAGGCGCGCAGTGCTGAGCCTTTACGTGCCGATCCTGATACTGGGCGGCCTGGCCGCCTTCTTCGCGATCTTCTCGCTGGTCGCGGGCGCAATGGCGGGCCCGAAACGGTGGAACCGGGCCAAGCTTGAGGCCTATGAATGCGGCATCGAGCCCACCCCGCAGCCACAGGGCGGCGGACGGTTCCCGGTGAAGTACTACCTGACGGCGATGCTGTTCATCCTGTTCGACATTGAGATCGTCTTCCTGTATCCCTGGGCGGTCGCCTTCGACCGGCTCGGGGCCTTCGGGCTGGTCGAAATGGTGCTGTTCATCGCCACGCTGCTGGTCGTGTACGCCTACGTGTGGCGGCGCGGCGGTCTGGAGTGGGACTAGACCATGGGTCTTGAAGAGAAACTGCCGAGCGGGATCCTGCTCACCACGGTCGAGAAGGTGGCCGGGTACGCGCGCAAAAGCTCAGTCTGGCCGGCCACGTTCGGCCTGGCCTGCTGCGCGATGGAACTGATTTCCACCGGCGGCCCCCGGCATGACCTGGCCAGGTTCGGCATGGAGCGGGCATCCAACACGCCGCGCCAGGCCGACCTGATGATCGTGGCGGGCCGGGTCAGCCAGAAGATGGCCCCCGTGCTGCGCCAGATCTATGACCAGATGTCCGAGCCCAAATGGGTGATCTCGATGGGCGTCTGCGCGTCCAGCGGCGGCATGTTCAACAACTACGCGATCGTCCAGGGTGTCGACCACATCGTGCCGGTGGACATCTACCTGCCGGGCTGCCCGCCCCGTCCGGAAATGCTGCTCGACTCGATCGTGAAGCTGCACGACAAGATCCAGAACATGAAGCTCGGGGTCGACCGCGAGCGTGAGATCGAGGAACTGGAACAAGCCAGGCTTCGCAGGCTGCCCCTGGCCGTGAACCTCAGGGGCCAGGATCAGCGGCCGCAGAGCCACGCCCCTAGCGCCGGAGCGGGCCAGTGACCGACGAGAATCTCCCTGACCGGGCCGCACAGGCTGGCCAGGAGCGCCTGCACGAGCAGATAGTGCGGACCGGCATGTTCGGCCCCGGGGACACCGGCGACACCTCTGGTTACGGCGGGCTCCAGGTCCGGCGGGCACTGGTGCCATCCACCCGGCGGCCGTACGGTTCGTACTTCGATGACGTGGTCGACGCGCTAGCCGACGCCATGAAGGCGGCCGGAACGGATTTCGACGCCGCGGTGGAACGGGTGATCGTGGACCGTGACGAGCTGACCTTGTACGTGCGCCGGGAGTACCTGGTCGAGGTGGCGCGGTTGCTGCGGGACGAGCCCACACTCGCCTTCGAGCTGTGCGGCGGGGTCTCGGGCGTGCACTACCCCATCGATGTCGGGCGCGAACTGCACGCCGTCTATCATCTGGTGTCGATCACGCACAACCGGCGCATCCGGGTCGAGGTGAGCGTTCCTGACGCGGATCCGCACGTGCCGTCGCTGGTGGGCATCTACCCGACGTGTGACTGGCACGAGCGGGAGACCTGGGACTTCTTCGGGATCATCTTCGACGGGCATCCGGCGCTGACCAGGATCGAGATGCCTGACGACTGGAAGGGCCACCCGCAGCGCAAGGATTACCCGCTCGGCGGGATCCCCGTCGAATACCGCGGCGCCACCGTGCCGCCGCCTGACGAGCGGAGGTCGTACGAGTGACCACCGAGGCTGACGCCGGGGCCGCGGAGCCGCCCCAGGCAGGCACAGCCGGGCCAGATGCCGGGCGCCCGGACACGGCCGAGGCCGAAGGCCGGGTCTACCACGTCGGCGGCCAGGACTGGGACGAGGTGGTGGCCGCCGCCGACGAGGCGGGTGACCGCTCGAGCGCCGAGCGCCTGGTGGTCAACATGGGTCCCCAGCATCCCTCCACGCACGGCGTGCTCAGGCTGATCCTGACTCTGGAGGGGGAGACGGTGACCGAATTGCGGCCGGTCATCGGCTACCTGCACACCGGTATCGAGAAGAACATGGAGTTCCGCACCTGGACGCAGGGCGTCACGTTCTGCACCCGGATGGACTACCTGTCGCCGATCTTCAACGAGACCGCGTACTGCCTGGCGGTCGAGCGACTGCTCGGCATCGAGGCGGCGATACCGGAGCGGGCCAGCATCCTGCGGGTGCTGATGATGGAGCTCAACCGGATCTCCTCGCACATGATGGCGATCGGCACCTTTGGCCTGGAACTCGGCGCCAGCACGGTCCTGCTGTACGGCCTCCGCGAGCGCGAGAAGGTGCTCGACCTGTTCGAGTTGATCAGCGGGCTGCGGATGAATCACGCGTACATCCGCCCGGGCGGGGTGTCGCAGGACCTGCCGCACGGGGCGCTGGAGCGGATCCGCGAGTTCCTCGGCGTGATGCCTCCCCTTATCGGCGAGCTACGCGCGCTGCTCGACGCCAACCCGCTCTACCTGGCGCGGACCAAGAACGTCGCCTACCTGGACCTGACCGGCTGCATGACGCTCGGGGTCACCGGCCCGGTGCTGCGCGCCACCGGCCTGCCCTGGGATCTGCGCAAGAGCCAGCCTTACTGCGGGTACGAGACCTACGACTTCGACGTGCCCACCGAGGACACCTGCGACGCGTACGGCCGGTACCTGGTCCGGATGGCGGAGATGGACGAGTCCCTCAAGATCATTGAGCAGTGCGCGGACCGGCTGGCCGGACCCCGCCCAGCCGACGACCGGGTCATGGTCGCCGATGCCAAGATCGGCTGGCCGGCCCAGCTAGCGCTCGGCCCGGATGGCCTGGGCAACTCGCCTGACCACATCGCGCACATCATGGGGCAGTCCATGGAGGCGCTCATCCACCATTTCAAGCTGGTCACCGAGGGCTTCCGGGTGCCGCCCGGGCAGGTCTACGCGGCGGTGGAGTCACCCCGGGGCGAGCTGGGCTGTCATGCGGTCAGCGACGGAGGCACCCGGCCGTACCGGGCCCACTTCCGCGACCCGTCATTCACGAACCTGCAGTCCCTGCCGGCGATGGCCGAGGGCGGGTTCATCGCCGACGTCATCGCGTCAGTAGCCAGCATTGATCCTGTGATGGGGGGCGTGGACCGGTAATGCCGTTCAGCGACGAAGCGCGCGCCAGGCTGGACGCGGACGCTGGCCAGATCATCGGCCGTTACCCGCAATCGCGGTCGGCCCTGCTGCCGCTGCTCCACCTGGTCCAGGCCGAGGAGGGCTATGTCTCCGCTGACGGCATCGAGTTCTGCGCTGCTCAGCTCGGGCTCACCGAGGCGGAGGTCACCGCGGTGGTCTCCTTCTACAGCATGTACAAGCACCGGCCGGTCGGCGAGTACCACGTCGGCGTCTGCACCAACTCGCTGTGCGCGGTGATGGGCGGCGATGCCATCTTCTCCGACCTCCAGGAGCACCTCGGCATCGGCAACGACGAGACCACCGGCGACGGCCAGGTCAGCCTGGAGCACGTGGAATGCAACGCGGCCTGTGACTACGCACCCGTGATCATGGTCAACTGGGAGTTCTTTGACGACATGACCCCACAGTCGGCCCGGGAACTGGTCGACGGGCTGCGGTCGGGCGCCGACGTCGCGCCAACCCGTGGTGCGCCGCGGTTGTGCACCTGGAAGCAGGCGTCGCGGATCCTGGCCGGGTTCCCGGACAGCCAGGCGACGGGGGGGCATACTGCGGGTCACCCAACTCTGGCCGGCCTGCGGATCGCCAAAGAGCACGACTGGACACCAGAATCCGGCGATGCTGCTGGCGCCAACACCGGGAGGCAGCAGTGACGTCCGTGCTGACACCTGAGCTCACCGCGTACTGGGATGAGCCCGACTCTTTCACCCTGGCCGCCTACCAGCGTCACGGCGGCTACCGCGCACTGGCCACGGCCATCGCCATGCCGCCTAACCAGGTGATCCAGACGCTCAAGGACTCCGTGCTGCGCGGCCGCGGCGGGGCCGGCTTCCCGACCGGCGTGAAATGGGGATTCATCCCGCAGGGCGACGGCAAGCCGCACTACCTGGTGGTGAACGCCGACGAGTCGGAGCCGGGTGCCTGCAAGGACATGCCGACCATGCTGGCCAACCCGCATGCGCTCATCGAGGGCATGGTAATCGCCGCGTACGCGATCCACGCTGACCGTGCCTTCATCTATGTACGCGGTGAGGTGCTGCACGTGATCAGGCGGCTGCACCACGCCGTGGCCGAAGCCTACGAGGCTGGCTTCCTGGGCGATGACATCCTGGGTTCCGGCTTCAGCCTCCAGGTTGTCGTGCACGCCGGAGCCGGCGCCTACATCTGCGGCGAGGAGACCGCCCTGCTCGACTCGCTTGAGGGCTACCGGGGCCAGCCCCGCCTAAAGCCGCCGTTCCCGGCGACAGCCGGCCTGTACGCCTGCCCGACGGTGGTCAACAACGTCGAGTCGATCTCTAGCGTGCCGTACATCATCGGGCATGGTGCGCCGGCCTTCGCGGCGTTCGGCACGGAGAAGTCCAAGGGGTTCGGGATCTTCTCGCTGTCCGGTCATGTCACCACGCCCGGCCAGTATGAGGCGCCGCTCGGCACGACCCTGCGCGAGCTGCTGGACCTGGCGGGCGGCATCCGCGGCGGGCATCGGCTGAAGTTCTGGACGCCGGGCGGATCGTCCACGCCGCTGTTCACCGACGAGCACCTGGACGTGCCGCTGGACTATGAGTCCGTGGCCGCCGCCGGCTCCATGCTCGGCACCCGCTCGATCCAGCTCTTCGACGAGACCACCTGCGTGGTGCGCGTGGTCCTGCGGTGGATCGAGTTCTACCAGCACGAGTCATGCGGCAAGTGCACGCCGTGCCGGGAGGGCAGCTACTGGGTCGTCCAGCTGCTCGACCGGCTGGAACGCGGCGAGGGCAGCGAAGCCGAGCTGGAGAAGCTGCTCGACATCTGCCAGAACATCACCGGCCGGGCGTTCTGCGCCCTGGGTGACTCGATCGAGGCGCCGGTCAAGTCGTCTATCCGCTACTTCAAGGATGAGTACCTCGAGCATCAGCGGCTCGGTGGTTGCCCGTTCGACCCGGCCGCATCCAGCCTGTTCGCGATGGAGTCCGCCTGATGACTGTGCAAACCAACCCACCCGGGGGTTTCGCCGAGCCGGCTGGTCCCGCCCCGGTCGGCCCCGTCCGGCCGCCGGACGGCGTGAGCGTCACCATCGACGGATTCGAGATCACCGTGCCCAAGGGGACGCTGGTGATCCGCGCCGCGGAGCAGCTCGGGATCCAGATACCCAGGTTCTGTGATCATCCGCTGCTCGACCCGGTCGGCGCCTGCCGCCAGTGCCTCGTGCACATTGAGGGCCAGCCCAAGCCGCCCGCCTCCTGCACCACCACCTGCACCGACGGCATGGTGGTGCACACCCAGCTGACCTCGCCGGTAGCCGAGAAAGCCCAGCGCGGCATGATGGAACTGCTGCTCGTCAATCATCCGCTGGACTGCCCGATGTGCGACAAGGGCGGCGAGTGCCCGCTGCAGAACCAGGCCATGTCCACCGGCCAGGGTGAGACCCGGTTTGACGGGGCCAAGCGGAAGTTCCCGAAGCCGATCGCGCTCTCCTCCCAGGTGCTGCTCGACCGGGAACGCTGCATCCAGTGCGCCCGGTGCACCAGGTTCGCCGAGCAGGTGGCCGGCGACCCGCTGATCGAACTGCTTGACCGCGGCCCGCGCGAGCAGGTGGGAATCGCCGAGGGCGTCCCGTTCGACTCGTACTTCTCGGGTAACACCGTGCAGATCTGCCCGGTGGGCGCGCTCACCGGCGCCGCCTACCGGTTCCGCGCGCGGCCGTTCGACCTGGTATCCACGCCCAGCGTCTGCGAGCACTGCGCGGCGGGCTGCCGGCAGCGCACCGACCACCGGCGCGGCGTGGTCACCCGCCGGCTGGCGGGCAACGACCCGCAGGTCAACGAGGAGTGGAACTGCGACAAGGGGCGGTGGGCGTTCGCCTACGCGACCCAGCCCGACCGGCTGACCGGGCCGCTCGTCCGCGATGCCAGCGGCGTGCTCGTCCCGGCGTCCTGGCCGGAGGCGTTCGGGGTGGCGGCCCGCGGGCTGCTCGCGGCGCGGGGCCGGGCCGCCGTGCTGACCGGCGGGCGGCTCACGCTGGAGGATGCCTACGCCTACGCCAAGTTCGCGCGGCTGGCCCTGGCCAGTAACGACATCGACATGCGGGCGCGCCCGCACTCGGCGGAGGAGACGGAGTTCCTGGCCGCCAGTGTGGCGGGCCGGGGTATCGACGTGAGTTACGCGGACCTGGAGCGCGCGCGCGCGGTGCTGCTGGCCGGGTTCGAGCCCGACGACGAGTCGCCGATCGTGTTCCTGCGGCTGCGCAAGGCCGTGCGCGCGGGCACCCTGGCCGTCTACTCTCTCGCCCCGCTGGCCAGCCGTGGGCTGGTCAGGCTGTCCGGCGTCCTGCTGCCCACCATCCCTGGCACCGAGGCGGGCGCGCTCGGCAGCCTGATCACCGGGCAGGACACCGGCGAGGCGGGCCGGGCCGCGGCGCAGGCGCTGACCCAGGAGGGTGCCATCATCCTGATCGGCGAGCGGCTGGCCGAGGTGCCGGACGCGCTCACCGTGGCGGCCAGGCTGGCCCGGGCGACCGGTGCCCGGCTGGCCTGGGTGCCACGCCGGGCCGGCGAGCGGGGCGCCATCGAGGCGGGCGCGCTGCCGTCCCTGCTGCCCGGCGGCCGCCCGGTCGCCGACGCTCGGGCACGGGCCGAGGTGGCCAGGTCCTGGGGGGTGGCGGCGCTGCCCGAGGCTCCGGGCCGGGACACCTCACAGATCCTCGCCGCGACCTCGGGTGACATCGACGCCCTGGTCGTGGCCGGACTGGACCCCGGCGACCTGGCCGACCCGCGGGCCGCCATCGCGGCGCTGGAGGCCACGCCGTTCGTGGTCAGCCTGGAACTGCGGCCGAGCGCAGTCACCGACCGGGCCGACGTCGTGCTGCCGGTGGCCGCGGTCGCCGAGAAGGCGGGCACCTTCGTGAACTGGGAGGGCAGGCCGGGCTCGTTCGGCCCGGCGCTCGAAGTCCCTGGCATCCGGTCTGACCTGGACGTCCTCGGCCGGCTCGCCGACGAGATGGACATCCACCTGGGGCTGCCCGATGCCGCGGCGGCTCGCCGGGAACTCACCGCGCTTGGCTCCTGGCCAGGCACTCGGTCGCCCGGGCCGGCCGAGCCGGGCCGACGCGGGTCGGAGACCGGGCATGGGCAGCATGAGCAGCCCAAGCCCGGTCCCGGCCAGGCGGTGCTCGCCACCTGGCACCAGCTTCTCGACACCGGGCGACTGCAGGACGGCGAGCCATTCCTGGCCGGAACGGCCCGGATCCCGGTCGCCCGGATGTCTGCCGAGACCGCGGCGGAGGCGGGCACGGCCGACGGCGGTAAGGTCACTGTGGCCACGGATCGCGGCTCGGTGACTGTTCCCGTGCAGACCACGGCAATGCCGGACCGGGTGGTGTGGCTGCCGACCCATTCCTCCGGGTGTGAGGTGCGGAGCGAACTCGGCGCCGGCCACGGCACCCTGGTGACACTGAGGAGCGCAGAATGATGGCCCTGGGCGACGAGGCCGGCGGCGCGCGGTGAGCGCGGCGGGCGGCCACCTCGGCCTGGTGAGCGCGGCGGATCCGACACTGGCCAGCTTCTACAACCAGCCGTGGTGGCTGGTGATCATCAAGGTGCTGTTCGTGTTCGTCTTCCTCCTGCTGATGACCCTGTTCGCGATCTGGGCCGAGCGGCGGCTCATCGGGCGGATGCAGCAGCGGCCGGGGCCCAACCGGGCCGGCCCGTTCGGGCTGCTGCAGTCGCTGATGGATGGCATCAAACTGGCGCTCAAAGAAGACATCGTCCCGCGGCACGTGGACAAGCTGCTCTTCGTGATCGCTCCAGCGATCGCCGTCATCCCGGCCTTCCTGAGTTTCGCCATCATTCCGTTCGGGCCTGAGGTCTCGATTTTCCACCATCACACGCCGCTCCAGCTCGCGGACTTGCCGGTGGCGGTACTGCTGGTGCTGGCGATGAGCTCGATGGGCGTGTACGGGATCGTGCTGGCCGGCTGGTCGTCCGAGTCGCCGTACCCGCTGCTCGGCGCCCTGCGCTCGTCGGCCCAGGTGATCAGCTACGAGATCGCGATGGGCCTGTCGTTCGTCGCGGTGTTCCTCTACGCGGGCTCCCTGTCCACCACGGCGATCGTCTCCGCGCAGGCGCACGGCGGGGTGTTCCACGTGGCCGGGGTCGCCCTGCACTACCCATCCTGGTTCGCGGTGCTGCTGTTCCCGTCGTTCGCGATCTACCTGATCACGATGGTCGGCGAGACCAACCGGCTGCCCTTCGACCTGCCTGAGGGCGAGGGCGAGCTGGTGGGCGGGTACCACACCGAGTACTCGTCACTGAAGTTCGCGCTCACCCAGCTGGCCGAGTACATCAACGTGACGACGGTGGCCGCGCTCGCCACCACGCTGTTCCTGGGTGGCTGGCGGGCGCCCTGGCCGATCACCGGCGTCTGGTCGGGGGCCAACAGCGGCTGGTGGCCGATGCTCTGGTTCCTGGCCAAGGTGCTCATCCTGGTGTTCTGCTTCTTCTGGCTGCGCGGCACCCTGCCGCGGATCCGCTACGACCAGCTCATGGCGTTCGGCTGGAAGGTGCTCATCCCGATCTCGCTGGGCTGGATCCTGATGATCGCTACCATCCGGGTCTTCCGCCAGCATGGCGGGAGCACGCCCGTCTACATCGTGGCCGGCGCCATCATCGCGGTCCTGGCCGCGCTCGCCTGGACGGGCGACGTGGCGGCTGAGCGGCGCCGAATGGCCGCGGAGGCTGACGCCGAAGCGGGCGCCGGGACGGTGGGTGCAGGGACGGCGGGCGCCGGGGCCGTGGCGGGCCCGACCGGCACGGCGGCGGAGGGCACCGGGGGCACGATCGTTCCCGCGGCCTCCACCCCCAGGAGCTTCCCCATCCCGCCCATGGACCTGCCGCACTACCACGGAGTCGGCGTCACGGTCCCCGCCGGGGAGCGGCCTTCGCCTCCCGGCGGCCCCGGCGACCCCGGGTCCGCCGTCAACGGCACCTCCAAGGAGGTCTCCGGTGTTTGACTTCCTCAACCCCGTCAAGGGATTCGGCGTCACCTTCCGGCAGATGTTCCGGAAAGTGGACACCGTCCAGTATCCCGAGGAGGTAAAGCCCACCGCCCCCCGCTTCCACGGCCGCCACCAGCTCAACCGCTGGCCGGACGGGCTGGAGAAGTGCATCGGCTGTGAGCTGTGCGCCTGGGCCTGCCCGGCCGACGCCATCTACGTGGAGGGCGCCGACAACACCGAGGAGGAGCGGTACTCCCCGGGTGAGCGGTACGGGAGCGTCTACCAGATCAACTATCTGCGCTGCATCCTGTGCGGGCTGTGCGTCGAGGCGTGCCCGACCCGGGCGCTGACCATGACCAACGAGTACGAGCTCGCCGATGACAACCGGGAGAGCCTCATCTGGACCAAGGAGCAGTTGGTTGCTCCGCTGTTGCCCGGCATGGAGACGCCGCCGCACCCGATGCGCCTCGGCCAGACCGAGCAGGACTACTACCTGCTCGGCTCGGCTGGGGTCGCGGCGGCAGCCGGATCGGGGACGCCGGGCTGGTCGGGGCCGGTCGATGACGAGCAGACCGAGGTGGAGCCGTGATCCATGGCGGGGTGCTGGCCGCCGCGAGCCATGCGGCGTCGGCGGCCGAGTCCACGGCATTCTGGGTGCTGGCCATCGTGGCGGTGGCGGCGGCCCTCGGCATGATCCTGACCCCTCGGGCTGTGCACTGCGCCGTGCTGCTCGCGATCGTGATGCTCTCGCTCGCGGTCCTGTACGCACTGCAGGGAGCGCCGTTCCTGGCCTTCGTCCAGGTGATCGTGTACACCGGCGCGGTGCTGATGCTCTTCCTGTTCGTGCTGATGATCGTCGGGGTGAGCGCGGCTGACTCCCTGGTGGAGACCATCAAGGGCCAGCGGCTGGCGGCCGGCGTCGTGGGTATAGGCATGCTGGCGCTGCTCAGCCTGGTCATTGGGCACGCGGCGCTGGGGCCGGCCGCGGCCGGGGGCGCCAAGTACGGGGCGACCAACATAAACGGGATCGCCGCCCTGATCTTCACGCGGTACGTGTTCCCGTTCGAGGTGACCGCCGCCCTCCTGATCACCGCGGCGCTCGGCGCCATGGTGCTCGCGCACCGGGAGCGGACCTCACCCAAGCCGACGCAGCGCAACCTGTCCCGGCTCCGGATGGCCAGCAGCCGCCCGACGCCGCTGCCCGGGCCCGGGACGTACGCGCGGCATAACGCCGTGGACATGCCGGCGCTGCTGCCGGATGGCAGCCCGGCCCGGCTCTCGGTCAGCCCGGTCATCGCGGCCCGGCGCACCGAGCTTGGCCGGGGCGGCATCCAGATCAAAGGCGCGAGCCCAGGAGCCGGCCAGGGCGCGAGCCAGGAAATCAGCGAGGGCGCGGGCCAGACCGCCAGCCAGGCGGTGCGCCAGGGCGCCAGCCAGGGCGAAGGCGCGGACGCCGGGCAGGAGGATACGCGGTCATGAGTCCGGGACACTACGTGGCACTCGCCGTGATCCTCTTCGTGATCGGCGCGGTCGGCGTGCTGGTGCGCCGCAACGCGATGGTCGTATTCATGTGCGTCGAGCTCATGCTGAACGCGGTCAACCTCGCGTTCGTCGCGTTCGCGAGAATGCACGGATCACTGGATGGCCAGGTCATCGCGTTCTTCGTGATGGTGGTCGCGGCCGCCGAGGTCGTGGTGGGCCTGGCCATCCTGATGGCGATCTTCCGCACGCGCCAGTCCGCGTCGGTGGATGACCCGAACTTGCTGAAATATTAACGCGGTGACCCCGGGCTAGCACCTCGGCCGGGGGCTCCGGGGGGTCGTCTCCCGGGCCAGCACAACGGGGGGTCTCCCCCCGGGCCAGCACAGCGGGGGTCGTCCCCCGGGCCAGCACAGGAGGTAGCGCAGTGACAGGCTCACTCGCGGCTGCGGCGTCAGCCGCAGCCGTGCACGCGGCCCCGGCCACGACCACCATGGCCGCGGCCGGAGTGCAGCGCGCGGCGTGGCTGCTGCTCGCGTTCCCGATCGCCGCCGCCGTGGTGCTGCTGCTCGGCGGCCGGCGCACCGACCGCTGGGGGCACCTGGTGGGCGTGGCCATGCCGCTGGCCGCGTTCGTCTACGGCGTGATCGCCTTCTTCGCGATGCTGGGCTACCCTGCCGCCCAGCGCAGCCGGGACCTGCAGGTGTACTCCTGGATCGCGGTCGGCGCGTTCAAGGCGAACGTCGGTCTCCAGCTCGACCAGTTGTCGATCAGCTTCGTGCTGCTGATCACGGGAGTGGGCTCACTGATCCTCATCTTCGCGGTCGGCTACATGGCCAGCGACCCGGATCGGCGGCGGTTCTTCGGCTACATGAACCTGTTCCTGGCGGCGATGCTGCTGCTGGTGCTGGCCGACAACTACCTGCTGCTGTACGCCGGGTGGGAGGGCGTGGGCCTGGCCTCCTACCTCCTCATCGGCTTCTGGCAGTTCAAGCCGGCTGCCGCGGTCGCGGCCAAGAAGGCGTTCATCGCGAACAGAGTCGGCGACGCCGGGCTCTCGCTGGGGATCATGCTCATGTTCGCGACGTTCGGCACGGTGACCTTCGGCGGGGTCTTTTACCGGCCCGGCTCGGCAGGCAGCGGCGTCCTCACCGCGATCGGGCTGCTGCTGCTGCTCGGCGCCTGCGGCAAGTCCGCCCAGTTGCCGCTGCAGTCCTGGCTGCTGGACGCGATGGAAGGCCCCACTCCCGTGTCGGCGCTGATCCACGCCGCGACGATGGTGACCGCCGGCGTCTACCTGATCGTCCGGTCCGCCCCCATCTTCAACCTTTCACCTGACGCCCGCCTGGCCGTCACCGTCGTCGGCGCCGCCACGCTGTTGTTCGGCGCGATCATCGGCTGTGCCAAGGACGACATCAAGAAGGCTCTGGCCGGGTCGACGATGAGCCAGATCGGCTACATGACCCTGGCCGCGGGGCTCGGGCCCGCCGGCTACGTGTTCGCCATCGCGCACCTGATCGCGCACGGCTTCTTCAAGGCCGGGCTGTTCCTCGGCGCCGGGTCCGTAAAGCACGAGATGAACGACGAGGTGGACATGCGCCGCTTCGGCGGGCTGCGCACGGTCATGCCCATCACGTTCACCACGTTCACGTTCGGCTATCTCGCCATCATCGGCGTGCCGCCGTTCTCCGGCTTCTTCACCAAGGACCCGATCATCGAGGCGGCCTTCGACAAGGGCGGCACGTCGGGGGCCATCCTCGGCGGCGCGGCGCTGCTCGGGGCGGGAATCACCGCCTTCTACATGACCCGCGTCATGTTCATGACCTTCGCCGGCGAGCGCCGGTGGGATGACTCGGTGCACCCGCACGAGGCGCCGCCGGTGATGACCTCGCCGATGGTGGTCCTCGCCGCCGGCTCGCTGTTCGCGGGCGGGTTCCTGATCCTGGGTAACCGGTTCGTGAACTTCCTGGCTCCCGTCGTCGGCTACCCGCCGGTCAGCCACGGGCTGTTCACGCCGGTCAGCATCGGAGCGCTGGCGCTCGTGGTGGTGGGGGCAGGCATCGCGTGGGCCATGTACGGGCGGCGCCCGGTGCCCGTCGTCGCGCCCGCGGCCGGGTTTCCGGTCGTCGCGGCGCGCAAGGACCTGTACGGGGACGCATTCAACGAGTCGGTGCTGATGCGGCCCGGCCAGTGGCTGACCAGGCTGTCGGTGTACTTCGACAACCGGGGCGTGGACGGCCTGGTGAACACCCTGGCCGCCACCGTGGGCGGTACCTCGGGGAGGATGCGCCGGGTGCAGACCGGCTTCGTCCGTTCCTATGCCCTGTCCATGTTCGTCGGCGCGGCGCTCCTCGTCGGGGTGCTCCTCCTGGCGCGGATCTAGTGAGGCGGCAGACCCCATGAGCACGTTTCCCTGGCTGACGGTCATCGGCGCGATCCCGCTGGTCGGTGCGCTGGTCATCTCGGTCACGCCCGGCGCCTCGGCCCCGGGTGCTGAGGGGGACCGGCGGGCCCGCCAGTTCCTGGTCAAGCAGCTGGCACTGGGGTTCACGCTGCTCACGCTGGTGCTGACGATCGTGATGATGGTCAGGTTCTCGCCGAGCGGCCCGAACTTCCAGTTCACCCAGACCTACCAGTGGATCCCGCAGTTCGGCGTGCACTACGCGGTCGGCGTGGATGGCATCGCGCTGGTGCTGATCGGCCTGACTGCCGTGCTGATGCCGGTGGTCGTCCTCGCGTCCTGGAACGACGCCGATGGGAGCCCGCGTCCCGGCCCGGGCTCGTCCGCCGACCAGGCCAGCGGCGCACCGGCCGGCGGCGAACCGTCCAGCGCCGAGCAGGCCGGTGCCGGCAGCCGCCCACGCCGAAGCGTTAAGACGTATTTCGCACTTTTGCTTTTGCTTGAGACGATGATCATCGGCGTCTTCGCGGCGACCGACGTGTTCCTCTTCTACGTGTTCTTCGAGGCCATGCTGATCCCGATGTACTTCCTCATCGGGAGTTTCGGCGTCGGGCAGCGCCAGTACGCGGCGGTCAAGTTCCTGCTGTACAGCCTGTTCGGCGGGCTGCTCATGCTGGTCGCGGTGATCGCGGTGTACGTCTACTCGGCCCGCGGCGGGCACCCGGGCACCTTCCTGTTCAGCCAGCTCATCCACATAACGCTCAGCCCGGGGACGGCCAAGTGGCTGTTCCTCGGCTTCTTCATCGCGTTCGCGATCAAGGCGCCGCTGTGGCCGTTCCACACCTGGCTGCCGGACGCCGCCACGGCCGCCCAGCCCGGTTCCGCGGTGCTGCTCGTGGGCGTGCTCGACAAGGTGGGCACGTTCGGGATGATCCGTTACTGCCTGGAGCTCTTCCCGTCGGCCGCCCGGTACTTCACCCCGCTGATCCTCACGCTGGCCGTCATCGGGATCCTGTACGGGGCGATCGTGGCCATAGGCCAGGCCGACATGAAGCGGCTCATCGCCTACACGTCAATATCGCACTTCGGCTTCATCGTGCTCGGCATCTTCGTGCTGACCAGCCAAGGCCAGTCGGGCGCGACCCTGTACATGGTGAACCACGGGCTGGCCACCGGGGCTCTGTTCCTGATCGCGGGCTTCATGATCGTCCGCCGCCGTTCGCAGCGGATCGCGGACTACGGCGGGGTACAGAAGGTCGCGCCTATGCTGGCCGGGCTGTTCCTGGTATCCGGGCTCGCCAGCCTGGCCCTGCCGGGCCTGTCCACGTTCGTCAGCGAGTTCCTGGTGCTGGTCGGCACATTCACCCGGTACAAGGCGGCCGCCGCGTTCGCCACGGCCGGCATCATCCTGGCCGCTATCTACATCCTGTGGATGTACCAGCGCACCATGACCGGCCCCGTCCGCGAGCAGGTCGCCCGGATGCCCGACCTGAAGGCCCGCGAACTCTGGGCGGTGGGACCGCTGATCGCGCTGATCATCGCGTTCGGTGTCTACCCCAAGCCACTGCTTGACATCATCAATCCGGCGGTGCACCAGACGCTGGTCCAGATGCACGCCACCGACCCGGTTGCTCCGCATCCCGCGCCAGTGAACCCAGCCCCGGTTGCCTACGCCTGGTTCAGCAACAACAGTTCCGTAGGCGCGCTCACCCATGGTCGCGCCTCAAGCGCGCCTAGCCAGAACGCTGCCGCAGGCGCGCTCAGCCAGAAGGGAACCAGCCCGTGACCGGGATCTCTGGCACTCTCGCGGCGGCGCCGATCGCGCCGCCGCACATCGAGTACGGCCAGCTCTCGCCGATGCTGCTGGTCTTCGGCCTGGCCATCGCCGGGGTGCTGGTCGAGGCGTTCGTGCCCCGCCCGCGGCGGCGTGTTGTCCACCTCGTGCTCACGCTCGGCGGGCTGACCGCGGCCTTCGTGCTGACCGTGGTGATCGCCGCCACCTCGTCGCTGTTCGCCAACGGCAGCCCCGGGCATATCGCGGCGATGGGCGCGGTAGCGGTGGACGGGCCGACCCTGTTCATCCAGGGCACGATCCTCGTGCTCGCGTTCGTCAGCGTGCTGCTTATCGCGGAGTCCTCGCACGAGGTGAGCCCGTTCGCGGCCCAGGCGGCCGCAATCCCCGGCAGCGCCGAGGAACGTGAGGGGTTGCTGGCCGGCATCACGCACACGGAGGTCTACCCGCTGACCCTATTCGCGGTCGGCGGCATGCTGCTGTTCCCGGCGTCCAATGACCTCCTCACCATGTTCATCGCGCTGGAAGTGCTCTCGCTCCCGCTCTACCTGCTCTGCGGCCTGGCCCGGCGGCGCCGGCTGCTCTCGCAGGAGGCGGCGATGAAGTACTTCCTGCTCGGCGCCTTTTCCTCAGCGTTCTTCCTGTTCGGCGTGGCCATGCTGTACGGCTACTCGGGCTCGGTGTCCCTGGCGGCCATCGCAACTGCGGCGTCCTCGAATGTCGGCAGTTCGACGCTGCTCTACGCGGGGATCGCGCTGCTCGGCGTCGGGCTGCTGTTCAAGATCGGCGCGGTGCCGTTCCAGAGCTGGAAGCCAGACGTCTACCAGGGCGCTCCCACGCCGGTGACCGCGCTGATGGCATCCTGCACCCTGGTTTCGGCGTTCGGTGCGCTGCTTCGCGTGTTCTACGTCGCATTCGGCCAGCTGACCTGGGACTGGCGGCCGTTCATGTGGGTGATAGCCATCCTCACCATGGTGGTCGGCGCGATCATCGCGATCACCCAGACGGACGTCAAGCGTCTGCTCGCCTATTCCTCGATCGCCCATGGCGGGTTCGTGCTGACCGGGGTGATCGCGGCGAGCGTGGCGGGCCTGTCCGGGAGCCTGTTCTACCTGGCCGTCTACGGCTTCACGACCATCGGCGCGTTCGCGGTGCTGACCCTGGTCCGCGACCCGACCGGGGAGGCAGCGCACCTGTCCAGCTGGGCGGGCCTGGGCAAGCGCTCACCACTGGTGGCGGGCATCTTCGCGTTCTTCCTCCTCGCGTTCGCCGGGATCCCGCTGACCAGCGGCTTCACCGGGAAGTTCGCGGTCTTCCAGGCGGCGATCGCGGGCGGGGCGTTGCCGCTGGTCGTCGTCGGGGTGCTCAGCAGCGCCATCGCCGCGTTCTTCTACGTGCGGGTGATCGTGCTGATGTTCTTCAGCGACCCGGCCCCCGGCGGGCCCGCGGTGGTCACGCCCGGCCTGTTCACCGGCGTGGCGGTGGCGTTCGGCGTGGTCACCACCCTGGTCTTCGGCATCGTGCCGCAGCCCCTGCTCAGCCTGGCGAATCATGCGGCGCTCCACCTGTTCGTGCGCTGACGCGGCTCCCGGCGCGGGCCGGGGTGTCCACCCGCGCAGCGGCGGGCATATCTGGGGTTACGGTGACTTGGGCCTGGCGTGGGCGTGACTTGGCCAGCCTGGGTCACGCCTGGCAAAGGGCAACTCGCTGCCGTGGTCCTGACCGATGACTGGGAGCCCGCGTGATCATTGCCGTCCCATTGGAACTGTCCGATGCCGCGCTCGCGGCCGACATCGTTGACGGCCTGGCCCTGGTGGAGAAGTCGCTCGGCGAAGCGGCCCAGGCCGAGGAGGCGCTGCTCGCCGAGGCGTCCCGGCATCTCATCGAGGCCGGGGGCAAGCGGTTCCGAGCAACGCTTGTGCTGCTCGCCGCCCAGTTCGGCGACCCTCACGACGAGCGGGTCGTGCCTGCGGCGGTGGCGATCGAACTGACCCACCTGGCCACCCTGTACCACGACGATGTGATGGACGAGGCGGCGATCCGCCGCGGTCACCCGAGCGCGAACTCCCGGTGGACAAACACGATCGCCATCCTCACCGGCGATTTCCTGTTCGCCCGTGCGTCACAGATTCTCGCTGACCTCGGTGACGAAGCGATCAGGATCCAGGCGGAGACCTTCAGCCGGCTGGTGAGCGGGCAGATCGCCGAGACCCTGGGTCCCGCGCCGGGCCAGGATCCCCTCGCCCACTACCTCCGGGTGGTGGAACTGAAGACGACGTCGCTGATCGCGACGGCGGGCCGGTTCGGTGCGATGTTCTCCGGAGCCCCGGCCGACATCGCCGCGCGGATGGAGCCGGCCTGCGCGGCGATCGGCACCGCGTGGCAGTTGTCCGACGACATCCTGGATGTGGCCAGCGAGTCCGCGCAGTCCGGAAAGACGCCCGGAACCGACCTGCGCGAGGGCGTCAGGAGCCTTCCCGTGCTGCACGCCCTGCGGGGCGCCGACGGCGGTGATGAGCGGCTCCGCGACCTGCTGCTCACCGCCGACCTGACCGACGAGCCGCTGCACGCAGAAGCGCTCCGGTTGCTGCGTGCTCACCCCGCGATGGAAACGGCGCGCGCTGACCTGGAGTACTGGGTCGAGGCGGCGCGTGCGGAGATCTCCGGCCTGCCGGACGTCCCCGCCCGGGCGGCGTTCGAGGCACTGTGCGACTACGTGCTCGACCGCACGAGCTGAAACCTGGCTGCTCTAGGCGGCGGCGAGGCCCCACGCTACTCAGACAACGACAGCGGTGCGGGATTGCTGTCGCTAGGACGACAGCGGTGCGGGATTGCTGTCGCTGGGAGGCCTGGGCTGATCCCGTTACTTGCGCGGCTGCATCTGGCCGGCTTTGCGGCGGTGCGCCAGGCGCTTCCGGGGCTCACTCCCCGCCCGCCTCCCCTTCCCCCTTCATGGCGCCGCCACGGCCCGCGGCGCCCGTGGCCCGCAGCCAGTACCCGACCGGGAACAGCCGGACGTTCAGGTGCTCGTCCACCAGCCCCCACAGTCCACGGCGGGCAAACAGGGCCACGAGCATCGCGACCAGGCCCAGGATGATCAGGTACCACGCGTTGTACGAGGCCAGCGTCTGCTGTAGCACCAGGTACACCGCGGTGCCGATGATCGGCCCCTCGATCGTGCCCAGCCCGCCGATGATGGTCGCGAACGCCATCTCGGCGGTCCACTGCACGCTGAACACCGCGCCCGGCTGCACCTGGAGCTGGCTGATCGCCAGCAGCGCGCCCGCGGCGCCGCAGCCGGCGCCCGCCACCACGAACACCAGCAGCCTGGCCAGGCCGACCCGCGCCCCGGAGCTGCGCGCGGCCACCTCGTCGTCGCGGATGGCGGTGAGCACCAAGCCGAGCCTGCCGCGCAGCAGCAAGTAGATGGCGGCCAGGGCCACCACCGTGACGGCCAGCCCAGCCCAGTAGGTATACGCGGTGAGCAGCGCCGGGCTGAGCCCGGACAGGCCGGGCAGCGGCATGCCGGTCCCGCCGCCGATCGAGGAGAACTTCTCGATGATGAGCATGATGGTCGCGGCGAGCACCCAGGTGGCGATCGCGAAATACCCGCTGCGCAGCCGGGAGAGCAGCCACCACAGTGGCAGCGCCGCGACGCCGCAGCCGATCGCGGCGACGGGCAGCGCGGCGAACGGTGAGGTGCCGTGGATGGCGAGGATCAGCACGAAGTACGCGCCGAGCCCCACGAACGCCTGCTGCCCCACCGACACCAGTCCCGCGTATCCCGCCAGCAGGTTCCACATGCTCGCCATCGTGAGCACGATGAACGCCTGCACCATGATGGTGGTGGTGCCCGAGTAGACGATGTAGGGGAACAGCGCAAGCACCACGACGACGATCAGCGCGGCCGCCCCGGTCCAGGCGACGTTTCTGCGCGACCGCGTGACCCGGAATTTTTCTGCCGAACGAGCGGTGGTTTCCGCGGCCAGGCTCATGATTGTGCCCTCCGGGTGATAAGGCCCTGCGGGCGCAGCACGAGCACGGCGAGGAACACGATGTACCCGGCGAGGACCTCGTTGGAGATGTTGATCTGGGCGCCGATCTGCTGGGCCACGCCAAGCACGACGCCGCCGAGCAGGGTACCCCACAGGGAGCCGAGCCCGCCGATCACGACCGCCGCGAACGCGAACAGCAGGATCGTGTCGGTGCCCGTGGTCGGCTGGAGCTGGGAGTACATGCCGTAGGCAATGCCGGCCAGCGCCACGGTTCCGAACGCGAGCGCCGCCGCGATACCGAACACGTGCCGGTAGTCGGCCCCGGCCAGCTGCGCCGCCTCCCTGTCGTCGGCCACGGCGCGGATCAGGCGGCCGTACTTGGACATGGAGAGGAAGTACTGCAGCCCGAGCAGCACCACCACAGCGACCGCGAAGATGACCACGAGCAGGTAGCCGATCTGGATCTGCGACCCGAGCTTGAAGGAGCCGCTGACCAGGGGCAGCCCGGTGCCGATCGCGCGGCTGTTGGCGGTGAAGAACTGGAGCAGGCCGTTCTCGATCACCACCGACAGGCCGAAGGTGACTATCAGCGTGGTGAGCACGCTGCGGTCGAGCGCGCTCTGGATGATAGTGCGCTGGAGCACGTAGCCGAGCAGCGCCATCACCGGTACCACGATGAGGAAGGACCAGAGCACAGGGATGTGAGTGACGGCGATGACCCCGATCGCGACGTAGCCCGCGACCACAGCGAGGTCGCCGTGCGCGAGGTTCACGACCTTCATCACCCCGAACATCAGCGACAGCCCGCAAGCGAACAGCGCGTAGAGCCCGCCGGTCAGCACCCCCTGGATGATGGCGTTTACCCAGGCCACTACGGCTCACTCCCTTCGCCGGGCGGGCTGGCGGTGTCTCCCGCTCGCCTCCGGGGCCCCGCCCGCCTCCCCATTCCCCCTTCACTGCGCCGCCTTCCCTCGTCGCTCGTTCCTCGCTCCTCAGTCCAGGCAGCGCCGCGCCCCTCTGGCTCGCTCATGGCGGTGCCCGCCAGGCCGAAGTAGGCCGCCTCGACCTGGTCCGCGGTAACGTCCGCGGGCCTGCCTTCCAGGGTGGTCCGGCCCTCCAGCAGGCAATGGATGTGCGATGCCACCCGCAGGGCCTGGCTCACGTCCTGTTCGACGAGCAGCACGGTGAGGCCGGCCGCCAGGATCTGCGGCAGCATGCCATAGATGCGCTGGACGACCACGGGCGCCAGGCCGAGTGACAGTTCGTCGAGCAGCAGCACACGGGGGTTGGCGACGAGTGCCCGGCCGATGGCGAGCGTCTGCTGCTCACCGCCGGAAAGCTGGGCGGTGAGCTGGTTGCGGCGCTCTCGCATCCAGCCGAACATCTGGTACACGCCCTCGATGGTCCATGGGCCCGGCCGCGCGAACGTCGCGCCGACCTGCAGGTTTTCCTCTACGGACAGTGACCCGAACAGCCGCCTGCCCTCCGGCACCATGGCGATCCCCTGCGTGGCCCGGCGCTCGGGCCGCAGCCTGGTCACGTCCTTTCCGTCGAACATGACCGAGCCCGTCGTCGGGTGGTGCAGGCCGGCGATCGTGCGCAGCAGCGTCGACTTGCCCGCGCCGTTCGCGCCGATGATCGCGTAGACCTCGCCGGGGAACACCCGCAGCCAGATTGCGTTAAGGGCCCGGAGCTGCCCGTGGTGCACGACAAGGTCGCGGACCTCCAGCAACGGCGTGCTGTGCCCCCCGCTCGCCTGCGGGGCGCTCCTGAGGCGCCGCCTTCCCTCCTCGCTCGTCGCTAGCGCTCCTCGCTCGTCAGTCCAGGCAGCGCCGCGCCCCTCCGGCTCGCTCATGGCTCGCTCCGCTCGCTATCCCCCGGGGGTGCCTCGAGGGACCCGCCGGCCAGCGCCGCGGTGACCTCGGTGCCGAGGAAGATCTCGCGGACCGCGGGGTCGGCCAGCACCGTGGCAGGGTCGCCGTCGCCGACGAACTTGCCGCCGGCCAGGCATATCAGCCGGCTCACCACGGGGGTGAGCGCGCGCACGACGTGCTCGATCCAGATCACCGCGGTCCCCTCGGCGTTGACGCCGCGGACGATCTCGACAAGCTGGGCGACCTCGGGGTCGGTGAGGCCGCCTGCCACCTCGTCGAGCAGCAGCAGCGTGGACTGCGTGGCGAGAGCGCGGGCCAGTTCCAGCCGCTTGCGCTGCAGCAGGCCGAGTCGCTCGGCGGGCACGTTCGCCTGGCCGGACATGCCGGTCCGGTCCAGTGCCTCGACCGCTGCCGCGTAGCTGGCCCGCCGCCGCAGCCCGCCGCCCTGCTGGGCGGCGACGAGCAGGTTCTCGAACACGGTCATGTCCCCGAACGGCCGCGGCACCTGGTATGTACGGCCGATGCCCAGCCTGCATCGCGCGGCCGCGTCCAGCTTGGTGACCGTGCGCCCGGCGAAGCGTACATCCCCCGCGCCGGGGGCGAGATCCCCGGAGATGAGGCCGAACAGGCTAGTCTTGCCCGCGCCGTTCGGCCCCACGATCCCGACCACCTGCCCCGGACCGACGGCCAGCGACAGGTCCTCCGCGATGACGATCCGGCCGAACCGCTTCGTCACGTGGTCGAGCTCGAGCAGCGGGCCCGTCATATTCTCCCCGCTCGCTTGCGGGGCGTTTTTAGGCGCCGCCTTGCCTCGTCGCTCGGTCGCAAGCTCCCTCGCTCCTCAGTCCAGGCGGCACCGCGCCCCTCCAGCTCACTCAGTGCTCGCC
>DASWFT010000219.1:0-25017 GCA_036394075.1 Streptosporangiaceae bacterium | reverse complement strand
GAAGCTGCCGTTCCACACGTCGTTGGTCCCCAGGTGCATCATGACGATGTCCGGGTTGGTGGCGGCGAGCCAGCCGGGCAGCAGGTTCTGGCTGACGATCCCGGTGGCCAGGGCGCCGCCGTGGCCTTCATTGTTACCGTCGTAAGGAATGCCGCACCCCTGCGGGGGCAGCGTACCGACGAAGTGGATATTGGTGTAGCCAGCGTTCTGCAGCATGTTCCAGAGCAGGGCCCGCCAGCATCCCGGGGAGCCGGTGATCGAGTCGCCGAGCGGCATGATCTTCACGGGAGCCGACGCCGCGATGCCGGGCGGCGCGGGGGCCAGAACGGCGAGGGCCCCGGCCGCGAAGACGCCGAGGATCACAGCAAGCATGGCGGTCCCGGCGCGGATGATCGGTCTGCCCCACACGGCATGCTCCTGTCGGTCACGCGATGGCGCGCGGCCGACCGCCTAGGTGGCCGCGCCAGGTTGTCACCAGCCGCCGCAATGCTTGGGGTCATGCTCGCAATCCGGCAGGCACCTGAAAACTCCGGCACGTTACGAGCCGGCATAGCTGCAGGCCGCCGGGGACCGCGTCACGGAAGTTTCAGCGCTACGACCGAACTCAAGCTGCTCGACGGCGTGGGTCACAGCCGACTCGACCGGCAGCGTGCGTACAGATCCGTCCGGGCAGGAATGGCGCTAGGCGCGCGGCGCAGCGGTCACCCCTTGTGAGGCGGTCACCCTTGTGAAAGGTGGAAGGAACCCCCGACGCTGGTCCCGCGCAGCCGGATCACCGGCGCCTTCGCATCGGCATCGTTGTCGTTGACCGCGCGGTGCGGGCCGAGGGCGAGCACCTGATCCGTCACCCGCCATCCCGCCGGAACCCTGACCGATACCCGCGCGGCCAGGCTCCAGACCGTGAGGGTGATCTCTTCCTGGCTGAGCTGGGCGGTCCGCAGGTCAAGATCCAGCCCGCCGAAGGCCGCGATAACAGTGCAGAACCGCCCTATCCGGAAGCGGCCCGCACGCTGCGCGTGCCCGCCGATCACAACGCAGCGATACGGGTCGAGGGCACGGTAGAGCGCGCCGCGCCGGACCGGCAGCGAGGGCAGGTCGGCCACCACAGCCGACACCTGATCCTCGGTGGCCGCCGAGTACAAGGCGTCCAGCCGGGTGCTGTGCTCCTCCAGCGACAGGCGGCCGGCCGCGACGGCGTCGGCCAGCGACTCGGCCGCCGCGTCCCGGTCGGCATCTGAGGCCCGAATGCCCCGAGGCGGCTCAATCATGATGGTCCTCTCGTCGGTGACCCGGACATCGGTGACCCGGACAGCAGCGCGGCGAGCTGGCCGGACCAGTCCTCGTCGTGCGGGACCTGGCCGGCCAGCGACGTGGCCAGCAGGCCCGACCGGTCCGCTGGCCGGGCCGGGGCGGCCAGGCCTCCGGCGTGCAGGGCCGCGGTCTGGAACCCTGCGTCGTCGAGTGCCCGGTTGATCGACGGGAGCCCGTGCGGCCCGGCCGCCGTGAACACGAAGGTCATCGGCTCCGCGCGGTTGAGGACCTCGAAGACCACGTGATCCCCGGCGCGGCCCAGGACGAACGCCAGAACGGTGGGGTCCTCGCCCGTCACCACCAGGATCGATAGATCCTCGGCCGCCGGAGTCAGCCGTCCTCGCGTGACATCCGGACGGGGCGTCATCGGGCGCTGGCTGCTGCCGGTGTCGAGCCCGGCACCGAGCGCACGAAACGCCCACTAGCCGCCATAGAGGCCGGAGCCGTCACCGAAACCGAACAGCGGCCCGCCCGGCCCGATGCCGCCGGACATGAACCCGGCCTCCATCATGCCGGCCGTCCCGGGCGCGAACGACCCGCCCGGGCTCGCGTGCTCACCGATATGGGGCGTGATGGCGGGGTCCTGCCAGGGTGTCACGCCGACCGCGGCGCGGCGCACCGATGCCATCTGCTTGAAGCCGATCGCGAGCTCGGCGCGGCCCGCCATGTCGGCGACCGCTTCCCGCCGCGCGGGCAGGACGGCGATGCCGGTCAGCGCGTCCGTGAGGCCGGGATGAATCTCGTCCAGGGTGGCAGCAGGCACGGCCACGCCGTCCCGGAGCAGGCTGGCGGCCTGGCGCAGCGCCATCGGATCGAGGCCGGGGAGCAACGCGCCCAGGAACGCCGCCGTCCGGCCGCGGGCCGCCGCCAGGCGCTGCGACAGAAGGTCGGCGAATTCGCCGTAGCGGCGGCCGAGCCGTTGCAGTGACACCGGCTCGCGGCCGGCCACCTCCACCGTGACGACGTAGTCCGCGGCCTGGACAGCGTCCATGAAGGAGAAGCTGACCCGCTCGGTGGCGGCGGCGCCGATGATCAGCAACGCATCGTCGTAGACCCGCAGCTCGACAGGTTCATCCCCGCTCACGCCGGAGAAGACCGCCGCCTCCCCCACGGCGGCAGCGGCTGCCGCAGCATCGTCAGCGCGGCCGTCCCGGAGCTCGGCCAGCAGCTGGGTCCGCATCACGCCCAGCCGGGACAGCTCGATACGGTTCCCGTCGGCCAGCGCGATCAGCACGGTGAATGGTTCCGGTTCGCCGATGGACGCGATCTGGCCGAACGGAACGCGCAGCACGGCGCCTGCCGACGGGGCGAGCACGAAAGTCCCGTCGGCTACCTGGACGTCGGCACTGCCATCCTCACGTGCCTCCCCGGCCGGGGAGACCAGCCGGTAGCGGGCGGTGGTCACGGGGTCAGCCGTCCGCCGGCGTCCCGCACTCGCCGCAGAACTTCGTGCTGCCCAGCGTGGCCCCGCAGTTCTTGCAGAATTTCCCGGCGGGCGCCGCGGCCAGCGGGCTGCCGCAATGCTGGCAGAACTTGCCGTCGCCGGATCGGCTTACCCGGGAACTAACCACGGGTGGTACACCCAGGCAGGTCACGGCCTGATCGGCCAGGAACTGTGGACCAACACTCACGGAGCGACCCCTGACTCCTCGGCCACCTGGGATCCGTTGCTGACGGCGAATTCCTGCTACGCGATCAGCGCGTTCATCCCGGACAACTACGCCAACGGGACCGCCACCTATACCATCCACGCGGCCGACGGGACCCATCCGGCGGTGGTCAACCAGGAGGCCTATACCAACGCCTGGGCGCCGCTGGGGACGTTCAAGACGGATATCACCGGCTACGTCGGCGTCACCCTGACCGACCAGTCACCGGTCGGCTTCTATCTCGCCGCGGACGCGGTGATGTTCGCGCCGGCGCGACCAGCCACGGTACACGTCAACGAGAACAGCTACACCAACGCCTGGGCCACCCTCGGCAACTACACGACGTTCGACGACGGCTCGATCAGCGTCGAACTCACCGACCTCGGCACGACCGGCCAATACGTCGCCGCCGATGCCGTGCGCTTCGTCCCCTGCTGACCTTGCCCGGCGGCCCGGGTCGATCCTGGTCGAAGTCACCGATCAGGGCCCGGACACGACGACATACACCGCTGCCGACGCCATGCGGTTCACCCCCTGCTGACCGGACCGCGGCCCCGGGAACCGGCCTATGGCGTCACGTCTCGGCCCAGGCAGGCGGCGAGCCGGTCGATCGCCGGCGCGTTGTCGGCCACAGGCTGCGGCGGAGCGAACGGGGACCGGTCAGATGGGATCTCGGCGAGCTTGCTGCGACTAAAAGTCAGCTCCTGGTCGGCCAGATCCTCGGGGAACGTGGCGGGCTGCCCGGTCGCGCGGGCCACGTCCCAGCCATGCACGAGAACCTCGGTGATGCGCAGGTGCAGCGCGACGATGCCGGGAACCGAGCCAAACGGAACGGTGAAGACTCGCTCCAGGACACCGGGCGAGCGGAACGCGGTAAGGAGCAGGCCGGCGGAGTCGTGATATGCGCTCAAAAGGTCATTATCCGCACGAAAAGTATCCTGTGCTGCCGCCGGAGGTGCGCCGTGCAGAATGCCCGCGAACATGTAGTTACCGATAATGACGTGGGTGACCAGGTCACGGACGTTCCATTTCGGGCACGGGGTGGGGTGCGCCCACTGCTCGTCGGCCACGGCGGCGATCAGCTGGCCGGTGGCATTGAGGGCGGCAGAGAGCTGGTCGACGGGTTCGGTCGTCATCGCTGTCTCCTGGCTATCTAACGAACGCGAGGGCCTCTTTCGCCAGTGGCAGCCAACGCTTCTCGGCTCGCTCGCTGAGCACCACCCACTCCCTCATCGGCACGCCCTTGCCCGCGTCGAACGGCGTCCCGTCTCCGCTGGCCACAAGCTCAGCTACCCGTTGACTCGGAAGTTTCAGCACCAGCCCGCCGTGCCTGGCCATGGCAAAGATCCGTCCGTCGACCTGAAGGGCGCCGGAGCCGAAGCCGCGTCGGCCCGCACCGGCTGTCACGCCTTCGATGCCGGCCAGCTCCTCGACAATCGCGGCAAAACGCTCTTCGAGCACGGATCGCTCAGGCATTGAGACAGCCTTGGTGGCTCAAACGAATCACCTCACTAAGATATAGCGACCCGACCCGGCTCACCCTCGGACGGTTCGTTGACACGTTTGCGATTCACAAGTGACAATCCCGGGATGACCCCGTTCGCTCACCCGCTGCGGCTGGCCGAAGCCGTCGGGGTGTTGTCGCTGGCCACTGACCTGTCGATGGGTCAGCCGCTGGAGCACGGGCTGCGCACCGCGATGCTGGCCCTGCGGACGGCGCAGACGATGGGTCTGCCGGAAGACGATCAGGTGACCGTCTTCTATACGGGCGTGCTGCATTTCGCCGGGTGCACGGCCGAGAGCGAGATCGACGCGCGGTTCTTCGGGAACGAACTGGTGGCGCGGCCGCAGATGCTGGCGGCGCAATTTGGGTCTCGGCTCGAGCTGGTCACCACCGCAGTGCGGGTCGTTCACCCGGAGAGTACGCCGCTTGCGCGGGCGGCGGTGATGGCCAGGTCGGCATTTGGCGGCGTGGCGGAGTTTCGCAAGTGGGCGGCCAGCCATTGCGACATGGCCCGTCTGCTGGGCGCGCGGATGGGCTTCTCCGAGCAGATTCAGCTGGCGCTGCGGCACCTGTACGAGCGCTGGGACGGCAAGGGCATGCCGGGAGATCTGCGCGGCGCGCAGATCCCGCTGGCGGTACGGCTGATGCAGGTGGCACAGGACGCGGACATGGCCTGGCAGCACGGCGGCACCGCGCTCGCGGATCGCATCCTGGCCGAGCGCGCCGGATCGGGGCTGGACCCGCAGGCTGTGGCGGCCTTCCGCTCACTCGGCGACCGCGTGTATGAGGGCCTGGACGCGCCATCCATCTGGGAGGACGTGCTGCGGGCCGAGCCCGGCCCGCAGCCGGTGGTGGATGAGGAACGGCTGGATGCCTGCCTGTCGGCGATCGCGGACTTCGCCGACCTGAAAAGCATGTGGACGGTCGGGCACTCCCGCGGCGTTGCCCAGCTGGCCGAAAATGCCGCCGTCGTGGCCGGGCTGGCGGCCGCGGACGTGCTGCTGCTCCGCCGGGCGGCGCTGGTGCACGACATCGGCCGCGTCGCGGTACCCGTCAACGTGTGGGCTAAGCCCGGTCCGCTGACCCGGGGCGAGCACGAGCAGGTGCGGCTGCACGCGTACCACAGCGAGCGGGTGCTTGACGCCGCCGCCGGGCTGCGCCCGCTGGCCCGTCTGGCTGGATCACATGGCGAGCGCTGCGATGGGTCCGGCTACCACCGGGGTAGCCGGGCTGGTGACCTGCCGCTCACGGCCTGGTTGCTGGCGGCAGCGGACTGCTACCAGGCGATGCGGGAGCCGCGGGCGCACCGGCCGGCGCTGTCACCGACGGCCGCCGCGGACGAACTGTGCCAGGACGCGGAGGCGGGCAAGCTCGCGCCGGAGGCGGTGCACGCCGTGCTGATCGCCGCAGGCCAGCCGCGTCGGCCTGTGCACCGGCCCGCTGGGCTGTCCGAGCGCGAGTGCGAGGTGCTCGGCCTCATTGCCCGCGGGCTGGCCACCAAGCAGGTGGCCCGCCGGCTGGGGATCTCCCCGAAAACCTGTGACCACCACATCCAGCGCCTTTACGGCAAGGTCGGCGTGTCCACCCGCGCGGGCGCCACGCTATTCGCGCTGGAGCACGGGCTCGTCAGCTCGGGTTAGTGGTCTGACAGACCACTAATCTTCAAGGCCCGACGTGCCGTCCCGGGGGCGGACGAGAACCTGCGGCTGATCTACGCCCTAGGGAGTTTTCCCGACTGTCGGCGCTGTGCGGCCCTGCCTAACGTCTGCCTTAACGCAGACCAGCAGGAGGGGGTCACGGTGCTGAAACTGCTTCCGGCTCAGCTGCCGTGGTGGCTCGGCGGTCCTGGGCTGGGTCTGTGCGTCCTCGCCTTATATGGGCTGGCTAACCGTCGGCTCGTGGTCTCCGGAGCGTGGCTGGCGGCGGTGGTCGCGCCCATCGAGGGCTGGCGCGGTGAGCATTGGCGGGTGGAGTTCCTCATCGCGCTGATTACGGGGGCGCTCACCGCCGGGCTGCTGGGCTCGGCCACTCAGCTGACCAGCTACCCGGTGCTGTCTCACGCTCTGCCTGCGGCAGTCCTGCTGCCGCTGGTGACGGTGGCCGGCCTGGCACTGGGGTACGGCGCCCGCTGGGCCGACGGCTGCTCGTCCGGGCATGGCATCGCCGGATGCCCAACAGGCTCTCCCGACTCCCTCGCCGCCACCGGGACGTTCTTCTGTGTCGCGGTCGCCGTGGCCTTCGTTACGAAGATCGTGTCCGGCGGGGCGCTGTGAACCGCGGCTCTCGGGTGAGCACCGCCGTCGTCGGAGTGGCCTTCGGGTTCCTGCTGACCTCCAGCGGGTTCGGCAACTATGCGACGATCCACCAGGCGCTGCTGCTGCGCAGCGGGTACATGTACGCCGTCTTCGCTTCCGCCATGGCCGTGTCGACCCTCGGGCTGGTCCTCCTCCGCCGGGCCGGGACCACGACGTTCGGTGGCCGGCTGCGGCTTCCCCACCGCCCGGCGCGGCCGCGTCATCTCTACGGCGCGGCCATCTTCGGCGTCGGATTCGGCATTTCCGGTGCCTGCCCAGCTAGCGCCGTCGCCATGGTCGCCACCGGCGGCACGGGCGGCCTGCTCGTCCTGACTGGCCTTATCGGCGGCCTGTGGCTGCGCGGCCGGACCGAGCGAGGGGCCACCATGCGGCGACTCGGCGCCCCGATCACGGCCGCCCAGGAGGCCAACCATGCCACAGCAGGCTAGCGACACCCCATTGCGCGGCGGCGTCAAGTCCCTGTCCGCGGCCGAGATCACCGCCGTCAGCGCCGGCCGCAGGCTCTACAGCGCCGACGCCATCGGACCCAACGCGACGGTGAACACGATCCTGTGCCACACGGCCCTATTGCAGCCACGCGAGTTGCATGCCCTTGACCAGATCGGCGATCGCTCGTTCGGCATCTGCGCCCGCGCCGGGGTGCTCTATCAGCAGGCCCTCGATCTCTTGTCAGAACTGTGCGAGCTGTGAGCCGCCTGGTACCGCGATCGCCGTCAGCACGAGCCCACGACGGGCCAGCCACCGGCCCTTGAACCCGGTCAGCCGGAGGTCATCCAGCACGGGCCCCGCGACCAGCAGCCGGGCGGTGAACGTGCCGTCCGTCGGATCGATCGTGATGACCGCCTCCTCGAAGCCCAGCCAGCGCCGGGTCAGCGGGAACCACGCCTTGTAGACCGACTCCTTGGCGCTGAACAGCAGCCGATCCCAGGACGGCTCCGGCGCCGTGGAGGCGAGGGCACACAATCCGTCGCGTTCGTCGGCGGTGGCGATGGCGTCCAGCACCCCCGTGGGCAGCGAGTGATCAGGCTCGGCATCCACCCCCAGGGTGCGCACGTCCGCGGCGAGCGCGACGGCCGATGCACGGTAGCCCGCGCAGTGGGTCATGCTGCCCACGACACCGGGCGGCCATTGCGGCGAGCCGCGCAGGCCCGGCACGATCGGGACGGCCGGCACGCCGAGCCGGGCCAGCGCGGTGCGGGCGCACGCCCGCGCCGTAGTGAACTCCCGGCGCCGCTTGTCCGCCGCGCGGCCGAGCGCAGCCTCCTCCTCGGGGAACAGCACGATATCGAGCACATCGCCAAATGCTTCGACGGCCGCCACCTGCGGGGGCAGGATCTCCTCTAGCATCCCGCGCTTCCCGGAACCGGGAGTATCTGGCGCGGCGGCCCTGGCGCGCTCCCCCACCGCTGCCATTCCCGCGGATAGCCATATGAGACCTCCTCGAAGCGCACCCCGTCATGCCAGGTCGTCCTCGGGATGTGGAGATGACCGTAGACGACCGCCGCCGCGCCGAACCGGACATGCCAGCCGGCCGTCGCCGCGGTGCCGCACCACTGGGCGAACTCTGGATGCCGCAGGATCCGGGTGGGCTCGCGGATGAGCGGAAAATGGTTCACCAGGATCGTCGGAAGGCCCGGATCCCGTGCCACCAGCCGGCGCTCGGTCGCCTCGAGCCTGGCCTGGCACCACGCCTCCCGGCTTGGATAGGGGTCGGGGTGCAGCATCACCTCGTCCGCGCACACCACACCGGTCCCGTACGCCTGCGCGAGCCCCGCCTCCTTGGTCGCCGCACCCGCGGGGAGGAACGTGTAGTCGTAGAGCACAAACAGCGGCGCGATCGTGACCGGCCCTCCCATGCCTTCCCACACCCGGTAGGGATCTTCCGGGGTGACCACGCCCAGGCCCCGGCACAGCTCCACCAGGTGCCGGTAGCGCGGCTCACCGCGCAGTTGCACCGGATCCCTGTGGTGCGTCCATAGTTCATGGTTGCCCGGTGCCCACACGACCACCGCGAAACGCTCGCTCAGCGTGCGCAGCGCCCATTCGATGTCGGCGACGATCTCACCCACGTCGCCGGCCACCAGGAGCCAGTCCCCCGCGGACTGCGGCCGCAGGTTCGCGACAATCTCCCTGTTCTCCGGGAAGGCCACGTGCAGATCACTGACAGCGAGCAGTTTCGGCGCGGCACGCGTGAGGCCCATTACGTTCATTGTCCCTGCCGATGGGGTCACCGTGCTAGTGGTCTGTGAGAGGGGTCCTCTCACAGACCACTTGGCAGCCATGAAAGATTCGCGCGAGCTCCACCGGTCCAGGGGCTGCTGACCTGGGTGTCCGCCCATGAGCCGACGGCGGGCACGGCGGCACGGGCACCCGGCGGCGGCGCCGCCGTACCATCGGGGCTGCCCAGCTGCGCGGAAGAGGAGAGGGACCGGCCGTGGACGTGCGCAAGATCACTGCTGCCGCCGCGATGGCCAGCCTGGCCCTGAGCGCCCTTACCGCCTGCTCGGGATCCCCAGCGGGATCGCAGCCCGCGGTTTCGGCCGCGGGCGGCGGCGCCACCGGCTCGGCGCCGGCTCCGGCCGCTGCCGGCTCGGCGTCGCCCGGCGGCGCGGCGTCGCCCGGCGCCGCGGGCGCCGCCCAGGCGCCGTATTGCGCGCAGGTGCCATCGTCCATGGTCGGCTCGGCGCTGCGGCTGCCGGTGGGCAAGCAGGTGACGTCCGTCGCCGGGCCGGTGTCGGTCTGCGCCTACCTGGGCAAGTACGAGGTCCTCGTGCGCTTCCAGGTTGGCGAGAACGCCGGTGAATTCACCCAGAGCCGGACGTCGCTCGTCAGCCTCCACCAGTCGGTCAGCGACGTCGCCGACCTGGGCGACCAGGCATATTTCGCCATCTTCGGCTCGGGCCAGCGGGCCAGCAACACGCTCGCCGCCCGTAAAGGCTCGATCGCGATCTTCGTGACGGCGCCCACGCCGCTCGCCACCGAGCGGTCCCTGATGACCCAGCTGCTGGCGAAGGTCTGACCCCGCCGCCATTGATCGGCTGTTCGAAGCCATCGCTTACGCGCGAATACCGGAAAACGATCAGCAACGGCTCCGGCCGCAGAACCGGAACGCTGGCCCACCTCAGGTCAGCCATTGGGACGGCGCTTCCCGCTGGCCATTCACGCTCCTGGAACCGTAGGGCTCCACGTCATGACCCCCAAGATGGGGTCATGACGTCCGGGGGGCTATCGCTTACGATTACGCCGTACGCGGCAGGCCGAGGACGGGTGCCTCCCGAAACCCCTATACCCGGGGGGGGATCCGTGGCTAGGGGAGTGGAGGGAGGTGCCCGTCCTCGACGGCTCGATAGTACAGGTCCAATTTCGTCGGCGCGGCCCGCCCGGCGCGAGCGTACTTCTCCCGGACCCGTCCGACATACTGCTTGGCTGTCTCCTCGCTGATGGCCATCCGCTTGGCGACCGATTTCATTGCCATCCCGGTGGCGTAAAGCCGCAGCGCACGCGTCTCCTGTGGGCTGAGACCGGGCCGGTCGGGCGCGTCATCGGTGGCGAAGATATACGCGAGACGGGGGGAAATCCAATCCTGCCCAGCGGCGACTGCTTTGATGGCCGCCCGTATCTGGGAGGTTTCCTCGTTTTTCAGCACATAACCGAGAGCCCCGGCGCGCATCGCGGCCCGGACGGAGAGCGGCTTGTCGGAAGCAGAAAGCACCAGGACGGCCGGGCCGGCGGTGAGGATCACGGCTACGTTACGCTCAACGGTCGTCCGGTCGCCCAGGTCGAGATCGAGCAGGACGACGTGCGCATGGCGTCCTGGCCCGGCCAGGAGGGCGTCCACCGTCGCCGCGGTGCCGACCACCCTGATGCCGCTGCCGGCGGCCATGACCCAGCCAGCGACGCCGTCGAGGACGATCGGGTGATCATCCACCGCCGCGACGTCGATGACCCCGGTGAGGCCGACACCGCCTTCCGTGACCCCGGTCACGCTGACACCGCCTTCCGTGACCCGGTCACGCCGCCGCCTGCCGCCATCGGACCTCGAGGCATCCCGCACCAGTCTCGTCGATGTCGACCGTCGCACGCCAGCCAGCCGTTGCGGGTACCTTCCGCCGTAGCCCGGTCAGGTCCGGCGTGGCCCGCGGCGGCCGGTCGAAGGTCACGTACAGTTCCACCTCGTCTCCGGACGCGAGGACCGTGAGCGTCACCGGGTGCGGCGGTAGCGCGTTCATGACACCCTCGACCGCCGCCAGGGTCGCGCCGACCACCTCCCACATGGGACGCCCCGGGTCGCCGACCACCTGGACCTCCACCGGCAGGCCCCGCGTCCTGGCACCATGCAGTGCAGGCTCTAGCTCCGCAACCAGCCCTCCCGCGGTGCGCACCCGGTCGGTCAGCGCGCGCCGCAGCGTCGCCGCGTGCCGGGCGCATCGCTTCCTTACCTCGCTGTCGGCGGGGTCCAACGTCCCGTCGGCAATGCCACGCAGCAGCGGGAGCGCCTCGACCTCCAGCACCGCGAGCCTCTCGCGCCGGTCCTCGTGGACCGCGGTGGCCGCCGCGCGTTCTGCCGCTCGCCGGCTAGCCAGCGCGGCGCGGCGCGCGGCCATCCGGGCATGGGTGCGTAAGGTCGGCCGCAGGGCGGCGAACAGGACCAGGATCACCAGAAGCGTGTAGCCGGTTACCGCGAGCCGCGCCAGGCTCAGCGAGGTAACGCCCAGCATGTGAATGGCGAAGACAGCGTGCGCGGCGAAGATGAGCAGCGCCCCCGAAGCCCATTCCCAGGCTGGACGGCTCAGCGCGACGAAGGCGAGCAGCCAGGCCGTTCCCACGACCGACCAGTCCACCGTTCCGGTATCGCCATGCACGCGGCGGTCCCAGCCCACCAGGACGACCGCGGCGACGGCGACGGCGACCGCCACCGCCGCCTGGGCCCGGCTGAGGCCGCCCGCGCGCGCCCGCGGCAGCAGCCATCTGACGGCCGCGAGAATCCCCAGCCACACCCCGACCTGCAGCACCGGGTGGCGGTAGTCGTGCAGGTAGTTGAGCACCTGGATGAGCATGGCGAGCTGCCAGATGACTGCTACGGCCCCGACCATGCGCGGTAGTTCGGACTCGTACGCATCCCGCATCACGCCGTCGCGGCTCACCATGTCAGGCCCGCCCGACCGGAGGTGACACCCGCGACGGCGTTCCGCTCGGGATGCGGCCACGCGGTCCAGCACAGGCACACCACGGTGCCCTCGCCCGGCGCCGACCGTATCGACGCCCGTCCGCCCCGGTCGGCGATGCGCTCGATGATGGATCTCCGCAGGCCCAGCCGGGCCGGATCGACGCGGGCGGGGTCGAACCCGACGCCCGCGTCCCGGACGGTCACCTGGAGGCCGCCCGGCTCGGCCCCCTCGCCGCCGGGAGCCAGGCTGACGTCGACCCAGGCCTCACCGGTTCCGGCATGGCTGACCACGTTCGCGAGCGCCTCGCGCACGGCGTGCGCGACCGCGACCACGACTGCTACCGGGACCTCCGGCGTACCCCCGGGTCCGGCCGGGGCCGGGTCCCCGCCCGGGCCGCCGGCCCCGGCGGGGACGCCGTCGGCCACGTCGACGTGCACGGCCAGGCCGCGGGCGCGCATCTCGATGGCAATGGCCTCGATGGCGGTGAGCAAGCCGCCGTATGCCCGCCCGGCCTCCTCGGCCGGGTCACCGGGATCGCTGAGCACGTACTCCATCAGCGTCACGTCGCGCCGGCATAGGCCCACCACCTCGCCCGCATCGGTGCTGCCCGGGCGCGCGAGGGCGGTGAGTGTGTTGAGCACCGTGTCGTGCAGCAGCCGCTCATGCTCGCGGCGCTCGATGTTCCTGGACAGGACGACGTACTGCTCGCGGGCGTCCGAGTCCGCCTGCGCGAGAGCGATGTCCGCTCCCGTGGCGCGACGGTAGAGCATCCGGCGGCCGCACAAATTCGCGGCGGCGATGGCGAGCAGCAAGGCCGTGGACGCGCCCGGGGAACTGCCCGCGAAGCCCGTCCCGAGCGTCATGGTGGCGCTGGCCCAGTAGGACGCCGCCGACGCCAGGGCCAGGGGTACGGACAGCACGGCCGGCGCGAACCAGGCCGGGATGAAGAACTGACCCGTCATCACGATGTACAGCCAGTTGGCGGCGTCGCCGCGCATGGCGGGGGGCACGCACCACCCGGCGCTGAGCGCAAGCGCCACATAAAAGCCCGAGTCGATTCCGGCCACCTGCCACACCGGCCAGCGGCGCCGCAGGTAGGCCACCATCGCCGTCGCCCACGCCACCGCCGCGGCCGGCCCCGCGAGGCGCCACGGATCGGCCGCGTAGAACGAGTGCCAGATGACGACCTGCACGACGATGTATGCGATCGCGACGCAGCGAACGGTGCGGGCGATCCGGGCCGCCACCGATCTCAGGGTCGTCATCGCGGGCCCGGCCGCGGCCCGGCAGGAAGCGCCGGCGGCCCAGCGCCGCGCTCCGTAACCAGGCGGCCACATAGCCCGATGCTAGCGCGGAGCCGTCCACGGTGATCCCGGTATGTCCCCTGACGTGCAATGTCCTGGTCTAAGCAGTCCACCCAAGTCCGCCGAAATCCCCCCAGGTAGATGGCCGTTGCCCCCCACCTTGCCCCCCAGACATGGCCCAATGTCTCCGAGCTATGCGGGCTCTCCGCGAGCCGTTTCGCCGCCGGCGACGCATGGCGCCCGGGTCGCGGCGGGGTTCGGAGTGACTGGTCAGTGGCGGGATGGGTTAGCGGGTGCGGCGATCATCGCGGTGGGCGTTTTTGCGGCTCCCGAGGTGTCGGCCTGGCTGAAGGACCGGCGGGCACGAACGAGCGCTGCTGGGACCCATTACTGACGACCGTTACCGTGTCAAGGTGGCGGTATGGCCGCCCAGGTAGCGCTTTCGGCGCCGTAACCTGCGGTCTGACCGGGACTGCCCCTAGCAATTCCCTCGCATTTTCGCTCCTAGGGCCACTCCGATATTCGCCTGACCTGGCGGAACCCGTCGAATCGCCCACCGCGTGGAGCCGTCGTCTCGAAGTCGGGGCACCTTGGACATGCGCACCGCGCACGCTCTGCCTGGCAATCTGCTCGTGAGTGCCCTCCGTTGACCCTGGAAGCTCCTGGCGTTTGGCACGTCCGTGGCACAGGGCCGACCGCCCGGGGGCAGCCGTTAGCTCCGCTGACGCTTCCACCATTCGCGCACAACCGCCTCCGGTGATTCTGAGGACCCTGGCGATTGATCAACCGCATCGGCCTCGCCTATCAAGGCGCGGGCCACGTCCAGCATGGCCAGTACGTCTTTGCCAGCGGTCTTGTTCGGCACAGTGAGGTAGAGCTGGGCAGGGTCGTCGCGCCTTCCGCGCACGATCGCCTGCACGCCCTTGGCCTTCGCCAGCGCCTCGTAGCGCTGGGACCACATCTCAGTAACTTGGCGATCCAGTGGGACCGCGACGTGCAGATCGCCGTCGTGATAGCTGAGGGTAATGTCCGAGCGAGGATCGATGTCAGTCACTTGGACACCTTGTGTCTTGGAAGGTAATTCCGTGACCTGTACTGGCGGTCACCGGACCTGCTGAGGTCTAGTCTGCTCCGTTCCCCTCGCAGGCGCCAGAATCCGTGCGAGTGGACGCCGAGTCTAGGTTCGGCGAAGCCGATCGCGCAGCGACGCCCGAAGGGCGACCTAGACGCGGTGCCCGCGAGCTGGACAATCGGGAGCGAGGGCGACGGATGCACCGCACCCCGGCTTGCACTGCCGTGCGAGCCACCTGGATCACCGTGCCACGGCTTCGGCCCGGCGTGCGCCGCCGGGGCCTCACCAAGGCCAGAGCCCGGCGCTGACGCCGGGCCAGCGGCGCCGCAGGCGCCGCCTTGATTAGGACTACGGCATAATTTCGGCAACGCTGATTCCAAGATCCAGCACGCCGGGAGCGCGGCAGGTCCCGCTCTCCCTAGCGCTCAACCAGCCCGCGCGTACGACGCCGACAGGGACAGCGACCCGCGCGCGGCCCCGCGCGGGGTCCTGGCTGACAGTAACCCCTATCCGGCGTCCGGAGCTGGTTGACGCTTAAGTGGGCGGACTTTGCCACGGTCGGGCGCCCGCGGACGACGCCGGGTTTGACTTCATCGCCCTGATAGACCAGACCATCCTCAGGAAAGCTCCTGACCAGCGAGAATTCCCGCATCTCCTCCCCCGGTATCTCTGATTCATCCCCTGGTGTCCGGTTCAGTCCAGGACCGTCCGGGACCAATGGCTCCCAAGTTGGCTCCCTCGGGGCCTCCCAGATCCGGTATGTGCCAACGGCCCGGGAGGCTCCTGTTGTCTCGCGCCTGATCCGGCCCTGAGCTGGGCCGGGTGCTAGCGATGATCGCTGCGGGCCTGTTCTGGATCACGTGCGTCATGACCGACGGGGTGAGGTTGGTGTGCTGTTCTCGCAAGTCCGCGCCTGGGACGTGCTGACCGGGATACTGGTGGCATGGGTGGGGAATCGGCGGATTTTTTCGTCAGTCATGCCGGTGCTGACCGGGCGTGGGCGGAGTGGGTGGCCTGGCAGTTAACGGAGGCTGGGTACAGTGTCGGGCTGGATGTGTGGGATTGGGCGGCCGGGCGGAATTTCGTGACGGCGATGAGTGATGCGCTGGATCGGTGCGACCGGGTGGTGGCGCTGTTCTCGGGTGCGTATTTTGACCGGTCCCGGTACACGACGCAGGAGTGGTCGGTGTCGGTGCTGCACTCCCCTGGCATGCGGGACAGGCTGGTCCCGGTGCGGGTGGAGGATGTGCCCGCGGCGCAGATGCCTGCGATGTTGCGGCCGCTGCTGTTCCGGGATGTGTTCGGGGTGGCGGAGGAGGAGGCCCGGCGGGTGCTGCTGGAGGCCGTGGAGGGGCCGCGGCGGCCCGACCATGGACCGGTGTTCCCGGGGCGGGGCGGTGCGGAGCCCTCATCGAAATTCCACCATCCCGCCGGCGCGGGCACGGTGGCCGCCGCGGAAGCCGGCGACGGGGACACCATCTGGGCCGCCGCACAGGCCGTGGCTACCAGCGCCAGCGCTGCCCCGGACGCCACCCCGCGCCGCCCGGCCCCGCGCCGCCACCAGCCTGGCCTCAACAACCTATGCCGCCCGACCCCGTATCGTGCCACTTCGTGACCTGCTGGGCCCGGCCCTACGGCCCCCGGCCGGGGCGCCACCCGCCCCGGCCAATATCCCCCCGACCACAACCGTCCCCCGTTTCCCGGCCGGTCATCACCCCAAGGAACCGGGCATTGCGCGCATCCTCTCCCCTGCCGCGCCCGCCCCGGCACCCCCCTCACATGCCGACGATTCATAGAATTGGCTCATTGTTACCCATTTCCACGAGCCCGCCGTGGCGCAATCTTTCTCTTCCCGGGAACAGAAACCAGGAAACGCGCCGATGCAACCAGTTCCACAGCACGGCCGCCCAGCTAAGCCCCAAGAAGCAGCCGTCCCGACAATGGCCATGGATGATCGGCGTCAGCCAATCCAGCGTATAACTATCCGCACATTCGCGCAGACCACACAAACACGGAAAACCAGGACAGCAGACATGCGCGGACCGCTCGCCGATTATGCTAGCCGCCGGGACGGGAAGGCGCATTCCGCCACGCGCGAATGCCTTCACTTCGCGCGGCGGCCCCGGCCGGGCGGGTGGCCGGGGCCAGGTGAACGGCAGCCGCCCAGCCGGGGACGGGAAGACGAGCTTTTCGCGCCGAGCGAGAGGCCCGGCAGGCCCGCGTCCCCCGAGCCGGCCAGGGTGAACTTGTAGGACTGCCATCGGAGTCTGTCGCCGTCAGGTGGGGCGCAAGGTAATCTCAAGGCAGGCTAGTTCCGAGTCATCGGTGCCTTACCCGATCCGGATCGCAGCGCCTGCACGGTTCCGCTCCAGACCCCGGCGGTACATCCCCCATCCGGCCACCATGTACTGCTCAGGAGCCAGCGATGCGACCCACAGAACCAGGCTCTGCCCTGATCCAGCGGCTCCCGCGATCTGCTCCCGCATCGCCCGTGCCGCCGCGGGGCAGCGAATACGCCCAGCTGTCCCGGCAGATCAAGCACTCGGGGCTGCTCGAACGGCGCTCCCGCTACTACATCTGGAAGATCGCGATCACCGCCGGGCTGCTGGTCGCCGGCTGGGCGGCCTTCGTCCTGGTGGGCAACTCATGGTGGCAGCTGGCGGTGGCCGCGTTCCTGGCCGTCATGTTCACTCAGGTCGGCTTCCTCGGCCATGACGCCGGGCACCGGCAGATCTACGGCTCCCGGCGCGCCAACTACGTCCTTGGCATCCTGCTCGGCAACCTCGGCATCGGGCTCAGCTACGGCTGGTGGGTCAGCAAGCACAACCGCCACCACGCCAATCCCAACACCGAAGGCGCGGACCCCGACATCATGCTCAGCGTGCTGGCCTTCACCACCACCCAGGCCCGCACCAGCCGGGGCCTGGCCCGGCTCGCGTTCCGCTTCCAGGCGTACCTGTTCTTCCCCATGTTGCTGCTGGAAGCGGTCAGCCTGCACACGTCCAGCATCCGCGCGCTGGCCAGCCGCGCCGCCCGCTACCGGGCCTGGGAAGTGGCGCTGCTCGTGATCCATGTCGCGGGCTACCTCACCGTCGTGTTCCTGGTGTTGTCACCGGTCAAGGCGGTGGTGTTCATCGTGGTGCAGCAGGGCCTGTTCGGCCTGTACCTGGGGTCCTCGTTCGCGCCCAACCACAAGGGCATGCCCATCCTGGATGGCACCGATCAGATCGACTTCCTGCGCCGGCAGGTGCTGACCTCGCGCAACGTGCGCGGTGGGTGGCTGACCGACTTCGCGCTCGGTGGCCTGAACTACCAGATCGAGCACCACTTGTTCCCGTCCATGCCCCGGCCCAACCTGCGGCACTCCCAAAGCCTGATCGCAGCCTTCTGCGAGCAGCTGGACCTGCCTTACTGCGAGACCAGCCTGGTGGGCTCTTACGCGCAGGCCCTGCGCTACCTCAATGCGGTCGGCAGGCTGGCCGGGCCCACGGCGGCGGTATCCGAGGCGGCCCAGGCCCCAACGGCCCAGGCCTCAGCGGCCCGGCAGTCAGCCGCTCCGCGGCTCTTCGAGCCCGGGCAGGGCCTCTGAGCCGTCGACGAAGGCCCGGGCCAGGTCGGACAGCCGGACATTGCGGGTCCTGGCATAACGTCGCAGCACGCCGAATGCCTGGTCCATGTCCAGTTGCATCCGTTCCGCGAGCTTCCCCTTGGCCTGTTCAATGGTGACCCGGCTGTTCAGGGCGGTCTGCAGTTGCTCGTTGAGGGTCTCGCTGCGGCGCAGGCTGCGTTCGTTCAGCAGGCTAATGGTGGCGACGTCGGCCAGGGCCTGGCCGACCCGCATGTCGGCCTGATCGAAGCCCCCCGGGGTGGCACGGAAGAGGTTCAGCGCGCCGATGATATGCTCGCGCAACCGCATCGGCAGGGCCTGCACGGCGGCGAACCCCGCTTCCTGGGCGGCCGGGGCAAAGCGCGGCCAGCGCCGCGTCGCGGCGCTCAGGTCGGCCACGGCGACCGGCTGCCCGGTGCGGAAGCAGTCCAGGCAGGGGCCCTGGTCGCTTTGGATCTGGAACAGTTCCAGGAGCCGCGCCCGTTCGCTGGAGGCCGCCAGGACGCGCAACTCCCCGCGTGGGTCAGCCAGCAGCAGCCCGGCCTCGGACGCGTCGAGCAGCCGCACGCTGCGGTCGGTGAGCATATGCAGGAAATCGATGACGTCGAAGCCAACGACCATGGTGTCGGCCAGTTCGACGAACGTCTCGGACAGCAGTCGTCCATCCATCCCGCTCACCTTTCAGGAACATGGCCGACTGCCGCTGCGGAACGAAGCTGCGCGTTCAGCGGCGATTGGTCGTTCACGCCACGTGGTCGCCAGGTGCGTCCGGGTCGGGCCCCAGGCGCAGCCGACGGGCCACGATGTCGCGGGCCACCTCGGTCAGCCGCCGGTCATCAGCATAAGCGTACGCACGCAGCCGCACGAATGCCTCCTCGATGCCGACACCTAGCTGCTCGGTGAGCATCCCGGTGGCCTGGTCGATCTCGGCCCGGTGCAGCGCCAGTTCGGCCGGCTGCCCACCCGGGCCGGACAGCGGCCCGGCCGGCCCAGCGGCCCGGTCCTGGCCCTCCAGCAGCAGCACCACAGCGGTGTCGGCGAGCACAAGCGCATCACCCAGCTGGTCCGTGCTCAGCGGGCCGGGCCGGCTTCGGTACAGCTCAAGCGCCCCGACCCGGATCGCCCCGATCTGCAGCGGGAACACGAAGATCGCGGCGGCGCCGGCCTGGCGGGCCGCGACCGCGAAACCAGGCCAACGGACCGCGACGTCGGCGGCGGCGAGGTCTGAGCTGAGCACAGGCCCGCCAGCAGCGGATGCGTCCGGCCACGGCCCTTCGCCGAGGGTCAGCTGGAGCTCGGCGAGCTCTTCGCTGACCTCATCGGTCGCGCACATGACATGGCCCGACCCCGCCCCGGTCCCGGTCATCACCCCTGCGCCGCTGACCTCCACCGCCGCCAGGGCTGCCACGCACACGTCCGCGACGTACACGGTGCCGCCCCGGCTGGCGGCCTGCACCGCCACCAGGCGCCAGATACCGATCGCGCGGCTAGCTGACATCCGGGCGGCCAATGCCCGCGGCGGGTCCCGGGTGGGCGCGCGGGCGCGGGTTCATCGATCGGCGAACTCAGCGGCCGACCGACTCAAGGGCCCGTTCCGGCTGGTCCTGAATCTGGTTGCGGCGATGCTTGTCGAGCCGGGCGGGGGTGGGCCAGTGCACCCCGGTGACCCAGCCCAGGCGCTCGAAAATCCGGATGACCTCGGCGGAGATGTCGATTTGGCCGGGGTCGGCGCCGTGCCGGGCGCAGGCCGGGTCGGAGTGGTGCATGTTGTGCCAGCTCTCGCCGAATGACAACAGGGCGAGTGGCCATAGGTTGGTGGCCCGATCGTGGCAGCGGGTGACGAAGGGACGGGTCCCGAACACATGGCACAGTGAGTTGACACTCCACGTGACGTGCTGCAGCACGGCGACGCGGACCAGCCCGGCCCACACCAGGGCAGCCACGGCGGCCTGCCAGGTGCCGCCGATCGCCCACCCGGCGGCGAACGGAAGCGCCAGCGAGACGGCGCACAGGGCGGGGAAAGCGGCGGCGACCGCCCGCATGGCGGGGTCGGCCATGATGTCGGGGGCGAAACGGGCCGGCGGGGTGGGGTCGTCGCGCAGCAGCCAGCCCACGTGGGCGTGACCCAGCCCGCGGAGCTGCCCGGTCAGGCTGGTCCCGTACCGGTAGGGGGAATGCGGGTCGCCAGGCCGGTCGGTGAAGGCGTGATGACGACGGTGTGCGGCCACCCAGCCGATGACATCGCCCTCGAAGGCCATGGAGCCCGCGATCGCGAGCGCCACCCGCAGCGCCGGGACCGCGGTGAAGGCGCGGTGGGTCAGCAGGCGGTGGAAGCCGATGGTCACCCCGAGCCCGGTGACCATGTAGAAGATCAGCGCGAGAAGGATGTCAGCGAGGCCGACGCCGTGACCCCACGCCAGGTAGACCGCGGCAGCCAGGCCGGCGAACGGCACGCCGGCGATCGCCATCGTCACCGCGACCTGCACTCGCCCCTGCGGGGTGCGGGGAGCGGCGCTGTCCGGGAACGGCCCCGTGCCGTCATAGTCGGTGGCCGTGCTCTGAACAGGCATGGCGGTCCTTTCTCTCGGCCGCGGCCGTTGACGTCGGGCACGCGTGACAGCGGTCAGTGCTCAATGAGAGCCTGTGGGCGACCCGCCGCAATTGACGGCCTCCGCGAAAAAACTTATATCTCGCGGATTTTCACCCTCCTTTTCCATAACGTTTCGATACCGGCCAGTGAACAAAAAAAAACTCCGGGCTCTGCGCATCCGCTCAAACTACGCGGGTGCTGCCGAGGTCCGGAGCAACGTTCCCTAGATATTACCCCCGGGGCGTGGCTGGTGCATAGGCCGGTGCCCGGCAAATACGAACGAGTCACTCCTGGTAGGGCACCGCCAAACCAGCGTACGCCCACCCGGACGATCATTCGCCCGGGTGGGCGGACTGGTCAGACCGGGTGAACCTGCTCGGCCTGCGGTCCCTTGGGGCCCTGGCCGGCGGTGAACTCGACCCGCTGGTTCTCTTGCAGACTGCGGAATCCGTCAGCCTGGATGGCGGAGTGGTGAACGAAGACGTCGGCGGTGCCGTCGTCCGGGGCGATGAAACCGTACCCCTTGTCAGCGTTGAACCACTTCACGGTGCCCTGAGCCATGTACTTTCTCCTGCTACGACGATCTTCGGGACGCACGGACGTGTGTCCCGGGCTGTTGCGACCGCCTGCCTTTTGAAGGGCTGGACTTGAGCATCCACGACGCCCGCCGTCAGAATTCCGCAGGCGCTGTAACACGTACACGAATTTCGACTACAACCATCGACAACTTTAGCACCCTGGCGGGACCGGCCGCTCCCGAAGCGTCACACCGGGCTACAGCGACTCGTTGATCCACCGCCAGCCATGCGGTTCATCGAAGGCAGGCCGGACGATGAAGGCGCCGGCCGCGTCGGACAGTTCGGCCAGGACCCGGATCAGCTGGCGGTGAAAGTCGTCCGGTATGTGCTGGCCGTGTTGCGCGTTGGACACGACCAGCTTCACGCTCGCCCCGTCATCGCCTGCCACCCGCGCCGTGACGTTTCCGTCGAGGTCAAGGCCCACCCCCACGATCGCCTCGGCGCGGACGATGTCGCTGCCGTCGGCCCTGGCCACCCATACGTGCGGCGTATCCATGCGCGTCATCTCCCGGCTCAGTGCTGGCGTCCTCCAACAGTGCCACACCAACTGAGCGGGGCCGCCGGGCGCGCCCGCTGGGCGTGTCCCAGGGTGTGTCCTAGGCCGGTGTGCAGGTCAGGCCGGACAGTGCGGAATTGCTTCCGCTGACCACCATGCCCCAGGTCGTCGAGCCGCCGGCACTGATCGAGCCGTTGTAGTTCACGTTGCTGGAGGTGACCGCGAGACCGGACCTGGTGATGGTCGCGTTCCAGGAACTGGTGATGCTCTCCGCGGAATCGGCGAACGAGAAACCGGTCTTCCACCCGGTGATGGGCGCCTTCCCGCTGTCGGTCACGGTGAACTGGACCTGGTACCCGCCCGACCACGAGGTGACGACCGAGGAAGTCAGGGTGCAGGCGCCGGCGGGTGTGCTCCCGGTCGGGCTGGGTGAGGGGCTCGCCGACGGACTCGACGTCGCGCTGGGCGATGGGCTTGGCGACCCCCCGCCGGCGCTCGATGTGTAGCTGATCGGCGTGTACGCCGCCGAGCACCCGTTGGTGCAGCCGGCCGGCAGCGTGAAGCTGTAGATCTCGCCGCTGTTGACCAGGTTGCCCGAGGCGTCGGTCACCCGGATCTGGTACTGCGTGCCCGCCGTCCCGGTGCCAGTCGTGGGCCCGATGATGTAGTCGTTGCCCTGATCGCTGTCCATGCCAGCGTTCACCCAGGACCCGTTGGCGAAGTACTGGACGCCGTGGATGCCGTTGGGCAGGTGCGAGATCGCGATGGCGGGCCAGTACGTCTGAGCGCCCTGGATGGCCCCGATCTTGATATCGCCCGTGTAGTTCGGCGCGGTGATGAACTGCCAGCTGACCTGGCGGTTGTTCCGGTGGTTGGGGTACATGGTGCCGACGGGCTGGCCGTTCAGCTGGAACAGGTTGAGCGACGCCTGGGCGAGATCGACGTGGTACGGATCGTCCTTGCACCAGGCGTTGCCGTCATCGCAGTTGTCGGCGACGATCATGTCCAGGGTCGCTCCGTTGTACTGGTCGGCGACCCACGAGCCGTTGCGGCAGAACGGTTGGTTCGGCGCGCCGTCGTTGGTGCCGGTGCAGTAGTTGCCGATGGTCACCCGCACCCAGCGGCCGCAGTTCAGGCCGTTGTCGAACATGCCTATCTCGCTCGCGTTGGCCGCCGATATCGGCCGCGGCACGTTGCTGTAGACACCAGGAGAGTTCTGCACGTTAAGCGCGAGGAAGTTCTGGCTGTCGAGGGCCGACTGGGGCAGGCCGCACCCGCCGTAGGGCGAGCCGAGGCCGGTGAACCAGGTCGCGTTGCCGGTCACCGGGGACGGCGTGCCGGACACGTTGATCGCGCTGGCCGGCACCGCCGCGAGCAGCAGCGCGACGGCCGAGCCCAGCGTCGCGAGCGTGGCGAGCAGGGCGCGCCTGGCGCGGCGGGATCCGGCAAGGTATCGGTGCGGCATCGTCGGCCTCCATGGCAGGGCCCAGCCCTCGCGGGTGTCCCGCCCAAGGTGCCGCCGCGGGCCACGGCGCACAAGCGCCCTCTCGTCGCCGGCGACGGAGACCCAGGTGACAGCGTGCACACGGATGAAAAATTCGCGGTTCCCGTGGGTGTTGCGCGGTCGGTCACGGAGTAACCCAGACAGCACCAACTGTCACCGCTGGTAGAATTCCGCCAGTTCCTGCTGCGATGGCAGGGCCCTTGAACAGGACTCTTGGGCACAGACGGGGACGGGGGCGGCCGGGACTGGTGCGGCGCGACGGCCTGCGGTTGACAGCAGGCCTGGAACCGGTGAGCCGGTCCAGGTCGCAGCTTGTGCTGGACGTGCTGCCGTTCCTGATCATGGCAGCGGCTGCCATCGCCGCTGTCGTGGCTGGCCCGGGCGCCGGGCTGCTGCCGCTGCTGTCCCTGGGTCCTGCGTTCGCCGCCGTGTCCAGCGGGCTGGGCAAGACGACGGTCGTCGGCGTCGTCGCACTGGCGCTGTGCGCGGTGCTCGCCTGGTCGCAGGACATCGGCGGCGTGGCGCAGAACTCCCTCGACTTCGCCACCGTGGCCGGCGTGACCGCGGCCGCCGTGATCGCCAGCACGGTGCGCCAGCAGCGTGAACGGGAACTGGCCGAGATACGGGCCATCGCCGAGGTGGCCCAGCGGGTCCTGCTCGGGCCGGTGCCGCCCAAGCTGGGCCCGGTCCGGCTCGCGGTGCGCTACGCATCGGCCGCGTCGAGGGCCCGGATCGGCGGAGACCTCTACGAGGTCGTGGCCGCGTCGTGCGGCGTCCGGCTCATCATCGGCGATGTCCAGGGAAAGGGCCTATCCGCGGTCAAGACCGCCGCCACCGTCCTGGGCACCTTCCGCGAGGCGGCCTACGAAGCGGTGGACCTGGAGACGATCGCCGACCGCATCGAGATCAGCCTGGCCCGCGAGCTCACCGACGAGCAGTTCGTGACCGCCGTCCTCGCCCAGGTCAGCGCCGACGGCTCAAAAATCGAACTGCTGAATTGCGGGCATCCCGCACCGCTGCTGGCCAGCGGCTCGGCGGTGCAGTACGTGGAGACGGCCGACCGCAACCTGCCACTTGGCCTGGCGCAACTGGCGGACGAGCACCGCAGCCAGACCACCGTCCCGTTCGGGCCCGGGGACCAGATGCTGTTCTACACCGATGGCGTGAGCGAGGCCCGGAACAAGGCAGGCACCTTCTTCCCGCTGGCCCTGAGCGACTCCCGGCACGATGACGCCGACCCCGATGGGATCCTGGACCGGCTGAGCAGCGACCTGGTCCGGCACGTCGGTCATGCGCTCGACGACGACGCCGCCATGCTGCTGGTCCGCTACGACGCCGCCCGACCTTGATTTCCATGATCACGGAAGATTCCCGTCAAATACGTCCGCGAATATTCCGTGATCATGGAAGGGGTCAGCACCTCGGGGCTCACCGGCCAGCTCTGGTGATCCACACTGACACGTGGGACGGCTCCAGAGCCTGGCGCACCACGTCCCCCAGGTCGGCGCGGACCGCGTCCAGGTCCACCGCGTCGTTCAGCCGGGCCGCGAACGCCGCCACGGTCTTGTCCGCGTCGTAGCGGGCGCGGTTGAACCGCCGGTCCACCACCCGCTGCACGCGGCGGCGCAGCGGGCTGAACAACGCGGCCGCGGCCAGCGTCGCCGCGGCTACCGCCACCTGCGAGTGCAGCGAGAGCACACGGGTCGCCAGCAGCACGAGCCCCGCATATACCCCGATGAGCAGCCCGGTCACCACCGCGTAGGCCAGCGTCCGGGAAATGATCCGGTCGATCTCGTACAGCCGGTACTTCAGGATCGCCACGCCCATGCTGACCGGCAGCGCGGCGATGCCGAACCAGGCGAAGGGGATTACCGAAGGCAGGGCCGCGCACACGAGGCTGACCACGGCGCCGCTCATCA
>DASWFT010000218.1:0-19223 GCA_036394075.1 Streptosporangiaceae bacterium | reverse complement strand
CACCACGTTGGCCCCCAGCCCGATGGCCAGTTCGACCAGCATGTACTCCGGCAGTTCGGTCGTGTAGAACGACACGTCCGACAGCTTCCAGCCGTGCAGCAGCAGGTTGCCGTGCAGCATGTCCCAGGCCTGCAGGGCGTTACCGGCCCCGTCCGAATTGACGGCCACGGTCCACGACAGCCGCCAGTAGCACGCGAACAGGATCAGCCCGGCCACCGCCCAGGCAGCGACGGCCGCCCAGCGGGCCGGCCGCCGCTGGCCCGCTGGGCGTGACTGGCGCACCGGCGCGCCGGGCGGTATCTCCCCCGGCTCAGCCCGCGGCCAGACTGACATCGGCAGTCCCGGTCAGATGGTCCCCGCCTCGACCGCCTCGGCGATCCAGGGGATCACCGTGTCGAGCATCTCGTCCAAGGTGGTCGTCGCCTCGAAGCCGAGGATTTTCTTGGCCTTCTCGGTCGAGGGGATCCGCCGCTGAACGTCATGGGCGAACGGCTCGTCTTGGACCACCCGCAGCGGGACACCGGGCCCCATGACCTTCCGCCAGATCAGCTCGGCGAGCTCGCGCACCGTCGTGCTCTGCGCTGTGGACAGGTTGAAGTCCTCATTGACCGCGGCCGGATGTTCCATCGCGGTGACGACCCCCCGGGCCAGGTCGGCGCCGTAGGTGTAGTGCCGGACCTGCTCCCCCGAGCCCAGGATGTGCAGCGGATCCTGGCCCTTGAGCACCTTCTGCACGAGATCGGGGACGACGTGGCTCATGGCCAGCTTCACGTTCCCGGACAGGATGTCCTCATCGCCGAGCGCCCTGCTCTCGCCGATGCCCACGCAGTTGAATGGCCGCACCACGGTGAAGGGGAGCTGGTACTGGTCCCACGCGGCCCGCGCGAAGTACTCCACCGCCAGCTTCTGGAACCCGTACGAGGACAGCGGGGGCGGTATCTGGCGTTCCTGGCCTTCATAGGACGGCCAGGAGTCCGCGCTCTCGAAGATCATCGATGATGACAGGTAGGTAGCCTTGCGCAGCCTGCCCGCACGGTGCGCGCTGATCGCGGCGTCGCACGATGCGGCGGTAATCCGCTCGTTGGTGGCGAGCAGGTCGTAGGCGTAGGTGTGGAAGTAGGAGATGCCGCCGATCATGGCGGCGCCAACGATGAAGTGATCGCAATCCGCCAGCAGGCCGGAGAGCAGCTCGCTGTCGCGTGCATCCCCCTCGACCAGGCGGTAGGCCGGATGGTCGTCGTAGGACTTGCGCACTCTCCCGTATTTGGAGAAGTTGTCCACGCCCGTGACGGCGTAGCCGCGGTGAAGCAACTCCTCCACGACATATCCGCCGATGAAACCGGCTGACCCGGTAACCAGCACCTTCTCCATCACACGCGCCTTCCCATCGCCTTCTCCAGCAGCCGAGTCCGTCCCATCACACGTTCCCCGCCCGGCGGGCGTCGAGGTCCGGTTCCCCCGGCCGGTGCCCGGCCCGGGCTCTGATCCTCTCCGCAGGCAGCCGCCGCCCGAACGAGAAGCGGTACCAGCGCAGGTACTTCGGAATCCACTGGGCGACGCGGAAATTCGACATCCCGGCCTGCCGGTCCAGCCAGATGGTGGGGATCTCGGCCACGGGGCGGCGCAGCCGCCTGGCCTTGGCCGTCAGCTCGATGCCGATCTCGAAACCGTCCCTTGATTCGATGCCGACTTCCCTGATGAACTCGGTCGAGTACGCCTTGAACGAATTGGTGGCATCCCTGGTTCCGACGTGCGCGAAGAGATGCAGCGACCGCCCGGCCAGGCGGGAGATCAGGCCTTTGAGCACTGGTCCGCCGACCTGCTGCCCGCCCGCCATGTACCGGGATGCCGCGGCCACGGCCACGCCACGCTCGATCAGCCTGGTCAGGTCGTCAATCTGCCGGGAGTCGTCACAGCCGTCGGCCATGGTCACCACCGCCACTGGCGCCGTGGCCGCGTCGATGCCGAAGCGCATCGCGTTGGCCGGGCCCGGGCCATAGGTGTTGACCAGGTAGCGAAGCCGTGGTTCCTTCTGGGCGTACTCGGCGACCACGGGCACCGTGGTGTCGTCCTCGCTGTCCACGACGATCAGCACTTCGCAGGGAAGCTTCACCGATTCGAAGAGCCGGTCCAGTACCGGCAGGACGAGCGCCCCCTCGTTGTAGGCGGGGATGATGACCGAAACCCGGGCGTCCGCCACCGTCATATCAATACGCCCTTGCCCAGGATGTTCCAGATGTCCGCGACCGGCGTGGTCGTTTGCAGGCCGCGGTACTCGGGGTGGGCGGCCCCGATGACCAGCAGGTCCGCTTGGGCCAGGACCTCGTCCAGCGGCAGCAGATTGGGATCGGTGGTGACGTAGGGGTCGGTGCACACGACGGCGGCCGCCTTGAAGGCCAGGATCCGCTTGAGCTTGTAGGAGAGGCTGGAGCGGATGTCGTCGGAAGAAGCCTTGAACGCCATGCCCAGGATGCCCACCGTCATCGAGCGCAGGTCGAATCGCTGCTCCAGGCGGTGCACCAGATAGAGCGGCAGGCCCTCGTTGATGGTCATCGCCGTGTGGCCAAGCGCGAAGTTGTTGTTGTTATACGCCGCGAGCTGCATTGTGTCCTTGAACAGGCACGGCCCGGCGGCAAAGCCCGGGCCGGGCATGTCGGCGGCTCTCGGGTAGTCGGCGGCCAGGCCTTCGCGGATGCGCTCGAAGTCGAGCCCCTGGTCGTTGGCCATCATGTAGAGCTGGTTCGTGGTGGCGAACTTGATGTAGCGCCACACGTTGGTGAACAGCTTGGCGAGCTCCGCCTCTTCGGGTGACATCAGGACGATCTTGTCCGTGAGCCGCCGGAACAGCGCACTGGCCCGCGCACTGCCGCGCTCGGTCCGGCTCGACACGATCTGGGGAAGCTCGTAGAGCTCGGTCATGGCCTTGCCCTCGGCGATCCGCTCCGGGCAGAACGCCACGTCCATCGAGATCTCCAGGCCCGCGATCATCTTCTCGACCAGCGCGGTGACGCCAGGGTAGACAGTGCTGCGCAAGATGAGGAGCTGGCCGTCGCTGAGGTAGCGCGCACAGCCCTCAAGCGCCCGCGGGATGGCGGACTGATCCGGGTTCAGGTGCTCATCGACCGGCGTGCCGATCACCACGACGACGTGCTCGGCACTGGCCACGATCGCGGGATCGGCGGTCGCCTCGAGCCGTCCCTCCGCGATCACGCGCTTGAGCGCGGGTGCGGCGTCGGGCTCAGCGAACGGCATCTGCGCCCCGTTGACCATGCTGACGGCCTCGGAGCTGACGTCATAGATGCCCACCGTCGCCCCGCGGTCCGCGAGGGCGATGGCCAGCGGCAGGCCAACATGACCGCAGCCGCCGATCACGACCACGTCACGCGCATAGCGGTGAGAAGGGAGTGATTCAGCCACCGAGCAGAACCTCCGGTCGGTCCAGAACTGGGAAACCCTGGCGTATCGGCCCGGGGGTCGACCAGTATCCTAGCGTCGGCTCACATGCCCGCGATCAGCTTCTCCACTCGTTCGTCCACCGAGCGGAACGGGTCCTTGCACAGGACGGTCCGCTGCGCCTGGTCGTTGAGCTTGAGGTGGACCCAGTCCACCGTGAAGTCGCGTCGCCTCTCCTGCGCACGCCGGATGAACTCGCCGCGCAGCCGCGCCCTGGTGGTCTGCGGCGGGACCGACTTGGCTTCGAAGATGTCGAGGTCGCGCGCGACCCGCGCTACCGCCCCACGCCGCTGGAGCAGGTAGTACAGCCCCCGGCCGCGGTGCACGTCGTGGTAGGCGAGATCGAGCTGGGCCACCCGGGGTGACGACAGCGGCAGGTCGTGCTTGGCCCGGTAGCGTTCGATCAGCTGATACTTGGTCACCCAGTCGATCTCGCGATCGACCAGGCTCAGGTCGCCGGTGTCGACCGCCCGCAGCGACCGCTCCCACAGGTCGAGCACACGCTCCGTGGTGGCGTCCGCGCCGCGCCGGTCAACGAAGTCCCGGGCCTTGCTGAGGTACTCGCGCTGGATGTCGAGCGCGCTGGCCTCCCGGCCGTTCGCGAGCCGGACCCGGCGGCGGCCCGTCATGTCGTGGCTGACATCCCTGATCGCCCTGATCGGATTCTCCAGGGTCAGGTCGCGCATGACCGTGCCGGCCTCGACCATCCGCAGCACCAGGTCGGTGGCACCCACCTTGAGCAGCATGGTCGTCTCGCTCATGTTCGAGTCGCCGACGATCACGTGCAGCCGCCGGAACCGCTCGGCATCGGCGTGTGGCTCATCCCTGGTGTTGATGATCGGCCTGGACCTCGTGGTCGCGGACGACACGCCCTCCCAGATGTGCTCGGCCCGCTGGCTCACGCAGTAGACCGCACCGCGCGGAGTCTGCAGCACCTTGCCCGCCCCGCAGATCACCTGCCGGGTGACCAGGAACGGGATCAGGATGTCGGCCAGCCGGCCGAACTCGCCATGCCGGCCCACCAGGTAGTTCTCGTGGCAGCCGTAGGAGTTGCCGGCCGAGTCGGTGTTGTTCTTGAACAGGTAGATGTCCCCGGCGATGCCCTCCTCGCGCAGCCGCCGGTCGGCGTCCACCAGCAGCCCTTCGAGGATCCGCTCCCCGGCCTTGTCGTGCACCACCAGGTCCACGATGTTGTCGCACTCCGGGGTGGCGTATTCCGGGTGGCTACCGACGTCCAGGTACAGCCGTGCGCCGTTGCGCAGGAAGACGTTGCTGCTCCTGCCCCAGGAGACCACCCGGCGAAAGAGGTACCTGGCCACCTCATCGGGCGACAGCCGCCGGCTGCCGCGGAACGTGCAGGTGACCCCGTACTCGTTCTCGAGACCGAAGATTCGTCTGTCCATGTGCGCTCACCAGACCCTATGCCACGCACGGAGCAACGGCGACGCCTGGCGCCGCGCGGCGGCGCGTGTCCCGGGCGCGGCTGGCCCGCGGCGGTGCCTGGTCACCACTCGACAGCGACGTATTTGGTCTCGGTGAACTCCAGTAGCCCCTCATGCCCGCCTTCCCGGCCGAGACCGGACTGCTTGACGCCGCCGAACGGGGCGGCCGGGTCGGACACGATGCCCCGGTTGAGGCCGACCATGCCCGTCTCCAGGGCCTCGGCCACCCGCAGTCCCCGGCGCAGGTCGGTTGTGTAGACGTAGGAGACCAGCCCGTACTCGGTGTCGTTCGCCCAGGCGATCGCCTCGGAGTCGGCGGAGAAGCGCACGATGGGTGCCACCGGGCCGAAGATCTCGGTATTCAGGATGGCCGCATCCGGCGGCAGTCTGTCCAGGACGGTCGGCAGGTAGAAGTACCCACGCCGGTCCGGGGCGCGGCCTCCGGTGACCACGCGCCCGCCATCAGAGGTCGCTTTGTCGACCAGGGTGGCGACCTTGGAGCGGGTGTCCTCGTTGACCAGCGGGCCCAGCTCGGTGCCGTCATCCAGGCCCGGGCCGACTGCGAGGCTGCTCAGCCTGGCGGCGAAGGCGGCCGTGAAGTCGTCCGCTATGGACTCATGGACGTAGAACCTGTTGGCGGCGGTGCATGCCTCGCCACCGTTTCGCATCTTGGCCAGGAGCGCGCCTTCCACCGCCGCGTCCAGGTCGGCGTCGCCGAAGATGAGGAAGGGCGCGTTACCGCCCAGTTCCATCGAGCAGTTCGTGACCGTGTCGGCCGCCGTGCGCAGGAGCAGCCTGCCAACCTCGGTGGACCCGGTGAAGGACAGCTTGCGCACCCGCGGGTCCGCGAGCATCGCGCTCGTCACCCGCCCGGACGCTGACGTGGTCACCACGTTGACCACGCCGTCGGGCACGCCAGCCTCCGACAGCAGGGCGGCCACGGCCAGCGCGCTGAGCGGCGTCTCCCGGGCGGGCTTGAGCACCACTGTGCAGCCCGCGGCGAGCGCCGGCCCGATCTTGCGGGTGGCCATCGCCGCCGGGAAGTTCCACGGCGTGATGAGGACGCTGACCCCCACCGGCTGCCGTTGGACCAGGATGCGATTGGCGCCCGAAGGGGCGGTGACCACCGAGCCCTCGATCCGCACCGCTTCCTCCGCGTACCAGCGGAAGAACTCGGCGGCGTAGGCGACCTCACCCCGCGCGTCCCGCAGGGCCTTCCCGTTCTCCAGGACCATCAGCCTGGCCAGCGCTTCGGATCGCTCGATCATCAGTTCCCAGGCGCGGCGGAGGCACTCGGCGCGCTCGCGGGGCGGGGTCGCCGCCCAGCCGGGCAGGGCCGCCTGAGCGGCCGCGACCGCGTCGAGGGCGTCCTCGGCCGTGGCATCGGCCACCTCCGCGATGGCTTCCTCGGTGGCCGGGTCGGTGACCGGTATCAGCCCGCCTTCCCGGCCCTTGGTCCACTGCCCGCCGATGAGCAGGCCGGTGGGCACGTCGATACCGGTGGTGGCGGCCAGATCCGCTGTTGTGCCGGTCACTAATCCTCCAGAGTCTTCCGTACCGTCTCGACGATCCGCGGGACCGAAGGCAACATGTGATCTTCGAGGGCATCGGCAGCCGGCAGCGGGATGTGCGGCGTGGTGATCCGCACCGTCGGCCCCCGCAGGGCGCCGAAGCACTCCTCGGTGACGATCGAGACGATCTCAGCCCCCCATCCGCAGAGCCGCGGGTTCTCCTCCACCGTGAACAGCCGGCCCGTCTTGGCCACCTCCGCAAGGATGGTTTCCGTGTCGAGCGGCACCAAACTGCGCACATCAACGACACTACAGCGGATCCCGTGGTCGGCCGCCAGCCGCCCGGCGGCCTCGACAGCGCGCGGCACCATCGCCGCGAGGGCCAGGATCGTCGCGTCCCCGCCTTCGGTCAGCACGGCGGCCCGGCCGAGGGGCTCGACGATTTCCGCCTCATCACCGATCTCACCCTTGACCGCGTACAGCGACTTCTGCTCGAAGAACACGACCGGGTCCGGGTCGCGGATGGCCGCGGCCAGCAGCCCGACCACGTCGCGCGGGTTGGACGGCGCCACGACCTTGAGGCCGGGGATCGCCATGGCCCAGTTCTCCACGGACTGCGAGTGCTGTGCCCCGAACCGCACGCCCGCGCCGTTGGCGCAGCGGATGACCAGCGGGAAGGCGACCTGGCCGTCCGACATGTACCGGCTCTTGGCGATCTCGTTGGCGATCAGGTCCCAGCAGACCGCGAAGAAGTCGCTGAACATGATCTCGGCGATCGGCCGCAGGCCGGTCATCGCCGCGCCCATGGCGGCGCCGAGGATGGCCTGCTCGCTGATCGGGGTGTCGCGCACCCGCAGCGGCCCGAACTCGTCGAGCAGGCCGACCGTGGCCTTGAACACCCCGCCGGCCGCCGCGACGTCCTCACCGAGGAAAACCACGCGGTCGTCCCTGCGCATCTCCTGTGCTATGCCGCGGGCCACCGCCTCGCGATAGGTGATGACGGTCACTGGATCACCGCCAGGACGGTCGCCACGGGCACGGTCTCGCCCTCGGCCACCTTGATCTCGGCCAGGATGCCGCTGACCGGGGCGGGAATGTCGGAGTCGACCTTGTCCGTACCGATCTCCAGCAGCGGCTCACCTTCGGTGACCTCGTCGCCCTCGGCCTTGTGCCACACGTTGACGGTCCCCTCGTCCACCGTCTCGCCCATCCTCGGCATCACCACATCAGTGCTCATGACATTGCCTCCCTCGCGGGCGCTTCGCTTGGTCGTGCCGGAGGCGCGCAGATTGGCGCCTCGGGAGGCTGGGTCCTCGGCGCCGGGACACCGCAACGGCCCCGAGGGGCCTTATGCGGCGTTGGGCCCGGCGCCTGCGGCAGAACGGTCATGTCATCTCTCCTGGTCTTCAGTTTCTCCACCCACTGGTTCCGTCGCTCCAGACGTTGGTCGAGGCGAGTTCCAGCCGGGGTTCCGGGCCCGCCTTCGCCTCCTCGGTCGCCAGATCGACGGCTTCCTTGGCCCGCGCGTCGATGCCGTCGAGAACCGCCTCATCCACGCCCCGGGACAGCAGGACCTTGCGGTAGGCGGGAATCGGGTCCCTGGCCATCCACTCGCGGACCTCCTCAGCGGGCCGGTACTTGCCCGGGTCGGCGCGGGAGTGGCCGCCGTGCCGGTAGGTGAGCGCCTCGATCAGCGACGGCCCGCCGCCCTGCCGGGCCCGGTCGATCGCGTCCCGGGCCATGCCGTAGACCGCCTCGACGTCGTTGCCGTCCACGACCAGCGAACTGAGCCCGTAGGCCGGAGCCCGGTCCGCCGCGGGGCGCTTCACCGCGGTCACGTCTGCGATCGGCGTGTACTCCATGTACTGGTTGTTCTCGCAGACGAAGACCACCGGCAGAGACCACACGGCGGCCAGGTTGAGCGCCTCGTGGAAGGCCCCGATGTTGGTGGTGCCATCACCGAAGAAGCAGACCGTCACCTGGCCGCTGCCCCGGTACTGGGCCGACCACGCGCTGCCGTTGGCGATGACGAGCTGCGCTCCGATGATCGCGTAGGAGCCCAGCACCCCCCTGGACACATCCAGCAGGTGCATGGAGCCGCCCTTGCCGTGCATCAGGCCGTTCTCCCGGCCCAGCAGTTCCGCCATGACCGGGGTCATCGGGGTACCGCGGGCCAGCACGTGCGCGTGGCCGCGGTAGGTGACGAACGTGTAGTCGTCCTTGCGCATCGCCCTGGCCACGCCGGCCGCGATGGCCTCCTGGCCCGTCCCCAGATGCGTGGTTCCCTTGACCAGGTTCTGCAGGAAAAGGTCGTAGGCGCGCTTCTCGAAGAGCCGGATCTCGGTCATCGTCCGGTACAGGTCGAGTGCGGTTACCTCGTCCATGGCGCCTCGCAGCTCTCTTGTTCGTAGGTCTGTCGATCAACGGGCACGGCGTCCCGCGGGGGTGACGGGAGTACCGACGGGTTTTCGTTCAGTATGGGTTGGTGACGAACAATTCCTTGGAGGGAAACTTCGTAATGATCTCCACGCCGTCCGCGGTCACGACGACCTCTTCCTCGAGCCGGGCGGCGGAGACGCCGTCGGTGGCCGGGCAGTAGGTCTCCAGCGCGAACACCATGCCCTCGTGGATCTCCATCGGGGCATCCAGCGAGGTCAGCCTGCTGATGATCGGCCGCTCGTGCAATGCGAGCCCCAGTCCGTGGCCGAACTGGAGGCCAAAGGCGGTCTTCTCGTCCGCCAGGCCGATCTCCTCGGCGGCCGGCCAGAGCCGGGCGACCTGATCGGTCGACACCCCGGGCTTGATGGCCGCGATCGCGCTCTCCATCCACTCCCGTGCCCGCGCGTACGCGTCGCGCTGGGCCGGGCTCGAGCTGCCGACGCTGAAGGTCCGGTAATAGCAGGTCCGGTAGCCGTTGAAGGAGTGCATGATGTCGAAGAAGGCCTGCTCGCCAGGCCTGATCATGCGGTCGGAGAAGTTGTGCGGATGCGGGTTGCACCGCTCGCCGGACACCGCGTTGATCGACTCGACGTCGTCGGAGCCCATCTCATACAGCCGTTTGTTGGCCAGCGCGACGATCTCGTTCTCCCGCACCCCCGGCTTCAGGGCGTCGGTGATGTCCTGGTAGACGCCGTCCACCATGGCGGCCGCCGTGGACAGCAGGGTGATCTCGTCGCGCGACTTCGCCTGCCGCGCGTCCAGCATCACCTGCTGGCCGTCGCGGACGTCGACGCCCTGCCGCTGCAACTCGAAGAGCATGGGTATCTCGGCGAAATCCACGCCCACCGGCTCACCGGCCACGCCGGTGTCGGCCAGGAAGCCCTTGATCTCGGTCACCGCGCGCGCCACCAGGCCCGATTCGGGCGGAGCGGCCCCGCGCATCGTGGTGTAGGAGGCGATACAGTGCTCCGGCTTCAGCCAGGGGCAGTACAGCCGGTGGTGGACCGCCGCCGATCCGAAGTCCCAGAGAAACAGCTCCCCCGTGCGCGTGTACAGCGCATACCGGCACAGCTTGTCGCGGGTCCACTCGCCGATGGCCACCCCGGTGAGATACCGGATGTTGTTGTTGTCGAACACCAGGAGGGCGCCGAGATCGCTCGCCTCGATCGCCCCCATGGCCCGGCGCAGCCGGTACTCACGGAGCCGGGAGAAGTCCACCCGCTCCTCGAAGTCGACGTTCATCCGGCCCGGGGCAGGCGCTACCGCAAGGGGAGGTGTGGCCATGAGGGTCTCCTGACGTCGAAGGCCTGCAATCGCTGGCCCCGTGCTTCGGGCGCACTGTGTACAGCACGATTCAACGTATGTACAGTGTGGCTGTCAATAGCCCATCATGACAGGTGCTGCCGGTGGCCGGATCGTTTGACCCGGGTGCGGAACTCGGACCGCGCTTGCGGCGGGTCCGGGAGGACCGCGGCCTGTCCGCCCGCGAGCTGGCCCGTCGCATCAACTGCTCGCCCAGCCTGATCTCGCAGATCGAGCGGGGAATCTCGGCTCCGTCCGTGGGAATGCTGTACGCGCTGGCCAGCGAGCTAAGGACGTCGCTCGACTTCCTGTTCGGGGTGGCGCTGCCCGGTGACGCCGTCTTGATGACCGCGCACGGCGATGGGCACGCCCGGGCCAGCGCGGACGGCACGGGAGGCCACGGCATCGCCGCGCCGGACGTCATGCAGCGGGATGGCGTGCCGCGGGACGTCGCGCAGCAGGCCGTTGTGCAGCAGGCCGTTGTGCAGGCCATTGTGCAGCAGGCCGGGAAGCGGCGCACGATCGACCTGGCCAGCGGTGTGCGCTGGGAACGGCTGACCCCAGGGCCGGACGACCGGGTGGACTTCCTTGAGGTGATCTACGAGCCCAGCGGGCACTCCACGGACGCAAGACGCCCGCTGCGTCACGATGGCCAGGAGTACGGCCTCATTACAAGCGGAACGCTCCATGCCAGCGTCGGGTTCGAGAGCTATCTGCTGGGGCCCGGGGACTCGATCGCGTTCGATTCCTCGATTCCGCACGAGTACTGGAACGCTTCCGCCGAAGACGTGCATGCCATCTGGGTGGTCGTGCACGCCAAGCCGGGCCGCGCCTGACTGGCTGGGCCCCGCCTGGCTGGCCCCGCCTGGCTGGCTGGCTGGCCCCGCCTGGCTGGCTGGCCCCGCCGGCCTGTGGTTCAGGGCGTGGCGTCGCCGTCCGGGCCGGTCGGCGTGCCTGGCTCCGCGGCCGGCGGCTCGCCGGCCGGACGCACCTGGCCAGGACGCGCCTCGGCGAGCAGGTTCTCCAGGCGGGACCCGCCCACCCGCCGGAAGGTACGGTGCACCCGGTCCCGGGCCAGCACGGCTACTTCCAGCTGGGAGGCGCCGATCTCCGCGCGCTCGCCATTGCCGTCCTGGCCAGAGAGCGCGGCGATGGCCACCCCGAGCGCACTAGCCAGCGGCAGGCCCTCGGCATAGCGTTCCTTGAGTACGGCTGTCACCTGATCGGCCTGGCCACCCATGGCGACGAAGCCATGTTCGTCCGCCACCGACCCGTCGAAGGTGATCCGGTATATCTGGTCGGTGTCCGGAGCCGCCCCGACCTCGGCGACCACGATCTCGACCTCGTACGGCTTGGGGCTGTCAGTGAAGATCGTGCCCAGGAGCTGCGCGTACCAGTTGGCCAGGCTGCGGGCAGTCACGTCCGTCCTGTCGTACTGGTAGCCCCGCATGTCGGCGTAGCGGACCCCGGCAATGCGCAGGTTCTCGTACTCGTTGTACCGGCCCACCGCCGCGAACGCGATCCGGTCGTAGATCTCGCTGACCTTGTGCAACGCACGGGACGGGTTCGGCGCGACGAACAGGATCCCCGCGTCGTACTGGATCACGACGCTGTTGCGGCCGCGTGCGATGCCCTTGCGCGCGTAGTCGGCCTTGTCCTTCATCGACTGTTCTGGCGACACGTAGAACGGCATCGTCACCGCTGGGACCCCTAATCGTGTGGTCGGCTTGTCGGGCTATTGAGGCTGCCAGCCGGAAGCTGGAGGGTGGCGCGGGTGCTAGCCGTTCGGCCCGTCGCCCGTCAGGAGCGGCGCTACCGGGCCCCCTGGGGCCCGCATCCGCTCGTCGACGACCGCTCCGGCGTATTCACCGGCCTCGGCGTCTGACAGCCGCTGGAAGCCGTCAGCGCCGACCATGGCCACGACGGGATAGATGCGCCTGGTCATGTCAGGCCCGCCGGTGGCTGAATCGTCGTCGGCCGCGTCGTAAAGGGCGTGCATGCAGGCCAGCACCGCATCCCGGACCGGCATGTCGTCTCGGTAGAGCTTCTTCAGCGAGCTCTTGGCGAATACCGAGCCAGATCCGATGGAGTGGAACTTGTGTTCCTCGTAGCGGCCGCCGGCGACGTCGTAGCTGAAGATCCGGCCTCGGCCGGAGTCCTCGTCGAAGCCGGCGAACAGCGGCACGACGACCAGCCCCTGCATGGCGCCGCTCAGGTTGCCCCGGACGAATGCGGCGAGCCTGTTCGCCTTGCCCTCCAGGGACAGCGTGCGCCCCTCGAGCTTCTCGTAGTGCTCGAGCTCCAGCTGGAACAGCCGCACGAGCTCGAGCCCGATCCCCGCGACGCCAGCGATCCCGAGGCACGAGAACTCATCGCTGCGGAAAACCTTCTCGATGTCCCGCTGGGCGATCATGCTGCCAGCGGTGGACCTGCGGTCCCCGGCCATCATCACGCCCTCGTCGAAGGCGAGCGCGACGATCGTCGTGGCGTGCGGCAGGTCACGGGGGGCGGCCGAGCCGGCCGCGGCCTGTGCGCCGCCGCCCGGCAGCAGCTCGGGCGCGACGGAGGACAAGAAGTCGGCGAAGGACGAGGTGCCAGCGCTCATGCACGCCGCGGAAAACTGCCCGCCGAAGAAGTCAGACCCCACGGGAATCCTTCCGGTAGTGCGGATCCGGTACCTGATCTGACCCTACTGCCGGGACAGCGGTCGGCGCGCACGCGGGCTTCCCGGTGCTGTCAGCCCACGGCGAACCGGTCCGGATCCAGGCCCGCGGTTACTCGCCGCCCTTCTGAACGTAAGACCGGACGAACTCCTCGGCGTTCTCCTCGAGTACCTCGTCGATCTCGTCGAGGATCGCGTCCACGTCATCGGCGAGCTTCTCCTGACGCTCCTTGACGTCCTCGTTCGCTTGTGGCGCGGTCTCCTCGGCCTCCTCGCTGCGCTTGGAAGTTTGCCGCTGACCACCGGTGTCCTTTGTCGCCATTCCGAAACCTCCGTGCTCCAGGGGCACCCTCGCAGCTTCAACCGTATCCTCGCCTGTCAGCTGCTCGTCCAACCCTGGATCGGGACATCACATTTGATTCGTGACCTCGATCAGCCCTGGCCGCTCAGCGCGGCGACGAGCTCGGTGGCCGTCCGGCAGCGATCGAGCAGGCCTCCGACATGCGCGCGGGTCCCGCGCAGCGGCTCGAGGGTGGGTACCCGCTGCAGGGACTCATGGCCGGGGATGTCGAAAATCACCGAGTCCCAGGAGGCGGCGGCGACGGCCTCGGGGTACTGCCGCAGGCACCGGCCGCGGAAATAGGCCCGGGTGTCCTCGGGCGGATTCTCGATGGCGCTGATCACATCCTGCTCCGTGACCAGCCGGACCATGCGGCCCCGCGCGGCCAGCCGGTTGTACAGGCCGCGCTCGGCGCGGACGTCTGAGTACTGGAGGTCAACGAGCTGGAGCCGCGGGTGCCCCCAGCCGAGCCCGTCCCGGGTCCGGTAACCCTCGAGCAGCTGCAGCTTGGCCACCCAGTCAAGTTCCCTGGACGTCAGCATGGGATCCTCGGCCAGCCTGGTCAGCACCGATTCCCAGCGGGTCAGGACATCCGCGGTCATGTCATCGACGTCGGACCCGTACCGGTCCTCGGTGTATTTCCGCGCCAGTTCCAGGTATTCCATCTGGAGCTGGATGGCGGTCATCTTCCTGCCGTCGCGCAGCGTGGCCAGATGGCGACAGGACGGGTCGTGCGAGATGGCCCGCAGCTCGGCGACCGGCGCCTCGATCGAGAGGTCGGTGTCCAGGAACTTGTCCTCGATCATCGCGAGAACCAGGGCGGTCGTGCCGAGCTTGAGGTAGGTACTGACCTCGCTCATGTTGGCGTCGCCGATGATCACGTGCAGCCGGCGGTATTTCTCCGGATCGGCATGCGGCTCGTCCCTGGTGTTGATGATGGGCCTCTTCAGGGTGGTCTCCAGGCCCACCTCGACCTCGAAGAAGTCCGCTCGCTGGCTGATCTGGAAGCCCTCGTCGCGGCCGTCGGCCCCCAGGCCGACCCGCCCGGCGCCGCAGATGACCTGCCTGGACACGAAGAACGGGGTCAGGTGCCTGACGATGTCGGCGAACGGCGTGGCCCGGCGCATCAGGTAGTTCTCATGGCAGCCGTAGGAGGCGCCCTTGTTGTCGGTGTTGTTCTTGTAGAGCTGGATGCCCGGGGCACCTGGCACGGTCGCGGCCCGGGCGGCTGCCTCCGCCATGACCCGCTCGCCGGCTTTGTCCCAGATCACGCCGGACAGCGGGTTGGTGCACTCGGGCGCGGAGTACTCCGGGTGGGCATGGTCTACATAGAGCCGGGCCCCGTTGGTGAGGATGACGTTGGCCAGCCCGAGGTCTTCGTCGGTCAGCTGGGTCGCGTCGGCCGCGTCCCTGGTCAGGTCGAATCCGCGGGCGTCCCGCAGCGGGTTCTCCTCCTCGAAGTCCCACCGCGCACGGCGCGCCCGCGCCGAGGTCGCCGCCTGGTAGGCGTTGACGACCTGCGACGACGTCACCATCGCGTTTGCTCCCGGCTGGCCAGGCACCGAGATGCCGTACTCCGTCTCGGTTCCCATGACCCGGCGCACGCTCATGTCAGAAAGCCTAGTGCCGGGCTGGCGGGGACTATGACGACCCTCACCGGGCTACAGGTACTGCCCGGTGTTGGCCACCGTGTCGATGGAGCGTCCGGCCTCTGTGCCCTGCTTGCCGGAAACCAGGGTTCTGATGTAGACGATCCGCTCGCCCTTCTTGCCGGAGATGCGCGCCCAGTCATCCGGGTTGGTGGTGTTCGGCAGGTCCTCGTTCTCGCTGAACTCGTCCACGCAGGCCGTCAGCAGGTGCGCGATCCGCAGGCCCTTCTGCCCGGTCTCCAGGAATTCCTTGATCGCCATCTTCTTCGCGCGAGCCACGATGTTCTCGATCATCGCGCCCGAGTTGAAGTCTTTGAAGTAGAGGACTTCCTTGTCCCCGTTGGCGTAAGTCACTTCGAGGAAGCGGTTCTCCTCGGTCTCGCTGTACATGCGCTCCACGACACGCTGGATCATGGCGACGACCGTCGCCCCGCGCGAATCGCCGTGCTCGGTGAGGTCGTCGGGGTGCAGCGGCAGACCGGTCAGCACGTACTTGGAGAAGATGTCCCTGGCGGCCTCGGCATCTGGCCGCTCGATCTTGATCTTGACGTCGAGCCTTCCGGGCCGCAGGATGGCGGGGTCGATCATGTCCTCACGGTTCGAGGCACCGATGACGATCACGTTCTCCAGGCCCTCGACGCCGTCGATCTCACTCAGCAGCTGCGGGACGATCGTGTTCTCGACGTCGCTGGACACCCCTGACCCGCGGGTGCGGAAAATCGAGTCCATCTCGTCGAAGAACACGATGACGGGCATGCCCTCGCTGGCCTTCTCCCGCGCTCGCTGGAAGACCAGCCGGATGTGCCGCTCCGTCTCGCCGACGTACTTGTTCAGCAGTTCCGGGCCCTTGATGTTCAGGAAGAAGCTCTTGCCCTCCTTGGCCCCGGCCGCTCCGGACATGCCCGCCGCGCCGGCCTCGCCGGCCTGCGCCGCCGCAGCGGTCCTGGCCGCGACCTGCTTGGCCAGCGAGTTGGCTACCGCCTTGGCGATGAGGGTCTTGCCACACCCAGGCGGCCCGTAGAGCAGCACGCCCTTGGGCGGGCGCAGCTGGTGCTCCTTGAACAGATCGGCGTGCAGGTAGGGCAGTTCGATGGCATCCCTGATCTGCTCGATCTGGGGCCCGAGGCCGCCGATGTCGGAGTAAGTGATGTCCGGCACTTCCTCCAGGATCAGTTCCTCGACCTCGGCCTTGGGAATCCGCTCGTAGACGTAGCCCGAACGGGGCTCGAGCAGGAGCGAATCGCCACCGCGCAGCGTGGCACTGCGCAGTGGCTCGGCCAGCCGCGCCACTCGCTCCTCGTCAGCATGCGAGATCACCAGAGCCCGGGCGCCGTCCTCAAGGATCTCCTTGAGCATGACGACCTCGCCGATCGTCTCGTAGCCCTGTGCGATCACGACATTGAGCGCCTCGTTCAGCACCACTTCCTGGCCGGGCCGGAGCGAGTCGAGATCGACCGCCGGACTGACGCTCACCCGCATCTTGCGGCCGCCGGTGAACACGTCCACCGTGCCGTCCTCGCATGCCTCAAGAAAGACCCCGAACCCGGACGGCGGCTGGGCCAGCCGGTCCACTTCCTCCTTAAGCGCGACTATCTGATCGCGCGCCTCGCGGAGGGTATCGGCCAGTCTCTGGTTCTGGCCGGTCACGGTCGCAAGGCTCGCCTCAGTCTCGCGCAGCCGGTCTTCAAGCAGCCGGGAATGCCTGGGCGAGTCGGCGAGCCTGCGCCGCAGGACCGCCACCTCCTCCTCGAGGAAGGAGATCTGAGTGGTGAGGCCTTGAACCTGGTCATCGTGCCGCGCGGTGCGAGAGCCTTCGTCTTGAGTGGCCACGCCCCCACCCCCTTCCGAGAGCAGACTTCACTTAGACCCTACCTATCCCCGGCCCGGGCGTAACCTTTCCCGACTCGCCGGATGATCCGGCGCCAGGTCCAGACGGGACTTTCTCACTGCGTGGATTCCTCGATAGGCCCCCCGGCAGGCTGCTCGGCGGGCTGCTCGGCGGGCTCCTCACGGGCGCCTTTCGCGGGCCTGCGCCGCCGCGGTGGCGGCACGGTACCGTCTGCGAGCCGCCGGGCGGTCACCAGGAAGCCCGTGTGACCGATCATGCGGTGCTCCGGGCGGACCGCCAGCCCGTCGACGTGCCAGCCCCGGACGAGCGACTCCCAGGCGGCGGGCTCGTCGAAGCTGCCCTGCTCCCTGGTGGCCTCGACGATCCTGGAGAGTTGCGTCACCGTGGCGACGTAACTGCAGAGCACCCCGCCAGGGATGAGTGCCTGCGCTGCCATACGCGTAAGTTCCCATGGCGCCAGCATGTCCAGCACCACCCGGTCGAAACTACCGTCAGGGTCGCCTGCCTGCATGCTGGTAGTGATTTCCGCGACATCGGCCACCCTGAGCTGCCAGGCGGGGTGCGGGCCGCCGAAGAAGCGCTCGACGTTCACCCGGGCGATCTCAGCGAAGTCCGGCCGCCGCTCGTAGGAGACCAGCAGCCCGTCCACGCCAACCGAGCGCAGCAGCCAGCAGGACAGGGCGCCCGAGCCGGCCCCGGCCTCCAGCACCCTGGCCCCGGGGAAGATGTCGGCCATCGCGACGATCTGCGCGGCGTCCTTGGGGTACACGACCGCGGCCCCCCGGGACATGGACAGGGTGAAGTCAGCGAGCAGCGGGCGCAGGGCCACGTAGGGGGTGCCGCCCGAGGAAAGCACCACGCTGCCGTCAGGGCTGCCGATGAGGTCATCGTGGGCCAGCGAGCCACGGTGCGTGTGGAACGTGCGTCCCTCGCCGAGGAGGACCAGGTGCTTGCGGCCCTTGGGGTCAGTGAGCTGCACCTGGTCGCCAGGGGCGAATGGTCCGCGGCGCTGTCGGGTCACGCCCGCCAGGGTAGCTCTGTTTCCCGCTCGCCTGCGGGGCGCTTTGAGACGCCGCCTTCCCTCGTCGCTCCTCGCTCGTTCCTCGCTCCTCAGTCCAGGCACCGCCGCGCCCCTCCGGCTCGCTTTGGGCGCCCCTTCGGGAAGTTCAGGTGCCCGCGAAGGCCTGGTCGAGGTCACTGGCCGCGAGTACCCCGTACACCTGCCCGGAGGGCTCGACGAGCAGGTACTCCGTTGCCCGGTGCCGGTTCACCGCCTCGATCAGCGCCATCCCGGAAAGGTCGGCTGGCAGCACCAGGCCCGGATCGATGCTCCGGGAGAGTGATCCGGCGTCGATCCACGGCCGGCGCTGTGGCGGGGTCGCCATCACCGCCGTCTCATTGACGATGGCTATCGGCTTGTCCTCATGGTCCACGATCACCAGGGCGCGGGCCTGCGCGGCGTCGGCACGCCTGATTGCCTCCGCGAGCGGGAGGCTGGCCGGAATGGGGATCGCCCGCCGGGCGAGGGTCCTGGCCTGGAGTCCCGGCAGCCGTTCACGTACCCGGGTGGCGCGCAATGCCTGCCCGGCGCCCACCCAGATGAATGCCGCGATGACCGCCAGCCAGGCCGCATCGAAGATCTGGGCGTTACCCCCGGCCTTGTTGTTGTACAGCATGGCCAACGGGACGATGAGCACCGCGATGGCGAGCACTCGCCCGGCCCAGGCGGCGGCCACCGTGGCGGATCCGGGCTTGCCGGTGATCTTCCACACGACGGCGCGCAGCATCCGCCCGCCGTCCAGCGGCAGGCCGGGCAGCAGGTTGAAGATCCCGACCAGCAGGTTGGCCCAGACCAGTTGCTTGATCAGCAGGCCGGGAAGGCCGACCGGATGAGCGATGGCGAGCAGCGCGTATCCAAACGCCGCCAGTACCAGGGAGATCAGCGGGCCAGCCGCGGACACCAGCAATTCCTTGCCTGGGGTCGGCGGATCCTGCTCGATTTCGGAGAAACCGCCCAGCGGGTAGAGCAAGATCCGGCGCACCGGGAGGCCGAATCCCCTGGCGACCACCGAATGGCTGAGCTCGTGCACAAGGACGGAAACATAAAGCAGCACCACGAACGCCGCCGCCACCACGTAGCGCAGGCTGCCGGCCCCGGCCAGTGCCGCGCTGTTCGCGTACAGAACGACGAACAGGCCCGCGATCACGAACCAGTACGACGAGATGTAGACCGGTATCCCGAAGGGCCGCGCGATCCTCAGCCCGGGGCTTGATGCCCGCGGGGGAGGCCGTTCTGGCGTCATGCCTGCCACACGCTTGATGCTACGTGCTGCGGGCGCCAGCGTCGGCGCTCCGGCCAATGGCCGCTGGGCGTGGCGCGCAGACCCGGCAAAGCGCAGCGACTGTCGTACCCGTCCCCTACTCTCCGAACATGAGCGAGCGGACTGCAGGCACGGAGGTTACCGTCGAGCCTGGGAGCGGGCACTCGCTGTCGCCGTCCAGGGCCGGGGACTTCCTCACCTGCCCTATGCTCTACAGGTTCCGCGTGATCGACCGTCTTCCGGAGCCGCCAAGCC
>DASWFT010000217.1:0-2023 GCA_036394075.1 Streptosporangiaceae bacterium | reverse complement strand
CCTGGGTTCCGCAGATAAATGATCGCCTAGTCGGCGGATCTGAGCGGTGACCTGCGGAGATGGGTGTAGGCCCAGGGACAGGGCGTGTCACTAGGCGGCGGGATCGGCCCTGGTCAGGGCGTTGCGGGCGCGGCGGCGTGGACCAGCGGGGGTTCGGGCAGGTCTAGGGCCTTGAGGATGAGCTTGTGGCCGGCGGTGAGCTGGGTGCGGTGGGCGAAGGTGCCGTGGTCGCCGGTGAAGGTGCCCAGGTGGATGCGCTGCAGCTCGGCGCGCAGCTGGTTCCAGGTCTGGCCGGTGCTGGTCTCGGTGATGCGGATCAGCAGCAGGGCCAGCCAGCACAAGGTGACGTGGGCGCGGATCCGGTCTTCGAGGTGGTGGCAGACCGGGCGCAGGTCGATGATCTGCTTCATGTCCCGCCAGCCGCGCTCGACTTCCGGCAGCTGCTTGTAGCCCAGCGCGATGTCGGTCGCGGAGATCTTGGCGTCGCCGCAGCGCAGCAGGAACTTGCCGTCCAGCCGCTGCCCGGCCTTGATCCGGGCGGTATCGACGCGCAGCAGCCCGCCGGGCGTGGTCTTCAGGAACTTCTTCAGGCCATCCTTGGTCGAGATGACGCCGCCGGGCCTGGCCCGGCCGGCGGCGCTGAGCGCATCGGTCCCCTCGATCATCTGCTCCAGCTGAGTGAGGAGCTGGTCGCGGACGGCGGCGTCCCGGACGGCGGCCTCAGGGTTGAAGCAGATCACCATCCGGTCACCGGCGTCGTCGAGCTTGACCTCTTTGACGTGCATGTTCTCGGCGACCTGCCGGTAGCGGCCCTGGCGGGCCAGGGCGGCCTGGATGTCAGGTGCGGCCGAGCGCAGCTTCTCGCCCAGGATGTAAGCGCCGCCGGCCCGCATCAGGTGCCGCCGGTTCTCCCGGGAGGAGAACCCGCGGTCACCGACCCAGATGATGCGGGCCAGCGTCCACTCGCGCATGTCGTCGCGGGCCTGGCGGATCAGCGCCTGATCGCCGGTATCCCCGGGCCAGCACCAGCAGCGCACCGGGATGCCGTCCCGGGTGACCGCCATCCCCACGATGACCTGCGGCAGGTCGGGCCGGGAGTCCTTGCTCTGGCCGTAGCTGCGGAACCCGGCCTCATCCGCTGCCTCTGCGCCGGCCTGCACGGGCCGGCCGTTCTTGTCCCTGGGCAGCGCCTCATCGGCGTCCCCGGTCTCGAAATAGGTGGAGGTGGTGTCGAAGAACAGCAGGTCAACCTCGAGGTTCAGCAGGCTGGCCAGGTTGTCATGCACCTTCTTGCCGAAGTCGGCTTCCATGGCGTGCAGCTCGTCCATCGCCCGGTAGCAGGCATCGTCGCTGACCTGGTCCAGCCCGTCGATGTGCACGTCGCCGGCGACCCAGCTGGCGGCGGCCAGCTTGCTGGAGGGCGCCAGCGCCCGGTTGGCCACCAGCGCGAACAGCGTCCGTTCCAAGGCCGGTCCGTCCAGCCGGCGGCCCGCCACGCAGCCGCGGATCACCGCGTCGATGCCCAGCCGGCGCCACAGCCCGTCCAGCACATAGGCGCCGCCCAGCGGCGCCGGGGAGACGAACTCCCAGCCGGGCTGGGCGGCCGCGGCCAGGGCCTCCCCGGGCTCCAGCAGGCGGGACAGCGAGGTCACCAGCCGGGCGACGGCCTCGCGGTCCAGCTCGTCTTCGCGGCCGAAGTTGTACAGCACCCGGGTACGCGACCGCTGCCGGCCGGCGTCCCACTCGTTGCGGGCCAGCTGCAGGTAGCGGACCACGCCACTGCGGGTGGTCCGCGGCGAGGTCTTCACGTAGGGCACGGGCCAGAAGCTACCGCCTTACCGCCATCTAGGGCAAATCGGCTTGTCGCCGCTAGGCGATATCCCTCAATCGCCTGTCTCACCGCGTGTATCGGCATGAACCGTGTCACTAGGATATTTTCTGTTTTCCCGCTAGGCGCAACACGCTGACCTGGGGGTTCATCGTCGTCGCATCCCAGAACACCCGATTATCTGCGGAACCCAGG
>DASWFT010000216.1:0-8641 GCA_036394075.1 Streptosporangiaceae bacterium | reverse complement strand
TCGGCGGTATGCCCCGGGGTAGCCACCACCCGGACCTCGCAGCCCGCCGCGGCCAGCACGTCCCCCGGGCCCAGGCCCGTCTCACCGAGCCGGAACGCCGGGTCCGCGGCCAGCACCGGGGCCCCGGTCAGTGAAGCCAGTCTCGCCGCTCCCGCGGAATGATCGCTATGCCCGTGGGTGAGCAGGATCTGGGCGGTCTGCTGCCCGGCGCCGGCCAGTAGGTCAACGACCCGGCGCAGGTGATCCTCGTCGTCCGGTCCCGGGTCCACGACCAGCGCGGACGGCGATCCGGGCTCGGCGATGAGCCACGTATTGGTCCCGTTAAGCGTCATCGGGCCTGGGTTGGGGGCCAGCACGCAGCGTGCCCGGGACGTCCCGGAACCGTCGATCGGGGGCGGGTCGTCGGCGGGCGTCACAGCGGATACTCCAGGTCCGCGGGCATGGTCAGCCATACCGCGCCCTCGGCCATGACGACCTCCGGGACTACCGCGGTGATCCGGCGCCGCTCACCAAGGGCACCGTGAACGCCGCGGCACGCGGCGAGTTCGGCGAGGGTCACCGCGGTCGGCGGCATGAGCTGGATCTCGCCGCGGCGCGCGGCGGCGATCGCCTCGCCCGGCTGCACCCAGGCGACCCGGTCCGCCTCGCCGCCGACGTCCCTGGTGCGCTGGCCGGCCGGCAGGGCGGCGGCGAAGAACCGCGTGTCGTAGCGGCGCTGCTCGGTGACCGGGGTGACCCACCGCGCCCACGGCGTGAGCAGGTCGGCGCGGAGCACCAGACGGCGACGGCCGAGCAGGTCGGCGAGGGACAGTGACCGGTCAAGCAGCGCGTGGCGGTCCGCCTCCCAGTCCTCGCCGCGGGTGTCGGCGACGACCTGATCCGGGGAGGGCCCGGCCAGCAGCACACCGGATTCCTCGAAGGTCTCCCGGACCGCCGCGCAGACGAGGGCGCGGGCGAGATCCGGCGGGGCGGCCAGTACCGCACCCCATTCCGCCGCGCCTGGCCCGGCCCAGGCGACCTCGCCGCTGGTGTCCCTCGGGTCGACCGAGCCGCCGGGGAACACGTAGGCGCCCGGCCCGAACGCCATCGAGGGGGCGCGGCGCAGCATGTACACCTCGATGGAGTCTTTGTCGCCCCGGCCGGCGTCAGCCTGGCCCAGACCGGCCCGGCCGGCGTCAGCCTGGCCCAGACCGGCCCGGCCGGCGTCAGCCTGGCCCAGACCGCCCCGGCCGGCGTCAGCCTGGCCCAGACCAGCACTGCGCAGCAGCATCACGGTGGCCGCGTCGCGCGGCGGGGCCGGCTCCTTACGCCCTTCGAGGACCTCGCGGGCCTGCTCGGCCATCCGTCCCCCGAGGCGCAGGACGGCGCGGCCGGGGGAACCACGGTCGGCAGGTGCGCTCAATCACTGACCTCCGCGATCAGCTCAACCTCGACGGGCGCGTCGAACGGGAGGACCGCCATCCCGACCGCGCTGCGGGCGTGCCTGCCCGCCTCGCCGAACACCTCAAGCAGCAGCTCACTGGCACCGTTCACGACCTGCGCCTGCTCGGTAAAGCTGGGCGCGCTGGCCACGAAGCCCGTCACCTTGACCACGCGCACAACGGAGGAGAGCCCGCCGGTCACCGATGCGACCGCGGCGAGCGCGTTCAGCGCGCAGACCCGGGCGAGTGCCGCGGCCTCCGCCGAGCTGACCTCCGCGCCGACCTTGCCTGCCATCAGCAGCACGCCGTCGACCAGCGGCAACTGCCCGGCCGTGTAGACGTGGGCGCCGGTCCGCACGGCCGGCACGTAGGCCGCCAGTGGAGCGGGCACCGCGGGCAGGGCCAAGCCCAGCGCGGCGAGCCTGGCCTCTGGCGAGCCGGCCGCCGGGCCGACCGTCATGACGTGCCCTTCGCCCGTTTCATGTAGGCGACGAGCTGCTCCTGGTTCGGCCCGGGCACCAGGGCCACCAGTTCCCATCCATCGTCGCCCCAGTTGTCGAGGATCTGCTTTGTCGCGTGCACCAGCAGCGGCACCGTTGCGTACTCCCACTTCTGCATGGCGCCAACCCTAGCGGTCGGTCAGGGCACTCCTTTGACAGACCGCTGCCGACCCGGATGAGCCCGCTGCCGATCCGGATGACCGAGCCGCGGCCGAGGCCGCGACCCGGATGACCGAGCCGCGGCCGAGAGGAGGCCTTAACCTCCCCGGGAACTGCGCGGCGGGCGCTTGCGGCCGTCCGGGCTGCCGGCCGTGTCGCCGGCCGTGTCGCCGGCCGAGGCGTCGGCGGACGTGGCGCCGGGCTTTGGCTCGTCCGCCAGATCCCCGGCCTCGTCGGGAACGGGCGGTATGACCGACTCGTCGAGCTCCGGGATGGGCGCCTTCGGGATCTCCGGCACCGGGACGTCGGCGATCGCGGGCGGTGGCACGGGCGCACTCCCGATCTCGGCCCCGGCTTCGGCCTGGGCCAGCTCTGCCTCACCGGTATCCACGGGCGGCGGCCCCATGTCCTGCTGCGGCGGAGCCGGCGCGTACCTCTCGAAGAACCGCAGCAGCTCAACCGGCACCGGCATGACCAGGGTGCTGTTCTTCTCCGCGGCGACCTCAACCACGGTCTGCAGCAGCCTCAGCTGCAATGCCGCCGGATCGCGGGCCATCACGTTGGCCGCCATCGCCAGCCGCTTGGATGCCTGGTACTCGCCGTCGGCGGAGATGATCCTGGCCCGGCGTTCCCGCTCCGCCTCGGCCTGCCGTGACATCGAGCGCTTCATTTGCTCCGGCAGGTTGACGTCCTTGAGCTCGACCCGCTCGACCCGGATGCCCCACGGACCCTCGGTCGGCTCGTCGATGATGCGGCGCAGCTCCCGGTTGACGTTGTCCCGGTCGGCGAGGAGCTGGTCCATCTCGGACTGGCCGATGACCGAGCGGAGTGAGGTCTGGGCCTGCTGGGAGACCGCGAACATGTAGTTCTGCACGTTCACGACCGCCTTGATCGGGTCGACCACCCGGAAGTACACCACGGCGTCGACCCGGACACTGACGTTGTCCTTGGTGATCCCCTCCTGGGCGGGCACTCCCATCGCGATGATCTGCATGTTGACCTTCTGCATGCGATCACCGATGGGCCTGATGATCGTCAGCCCTGCCCCCCGAGGGGGATAAAGTATCTTGCCGAACCGGAACACGATCGCCTGTTCGTACTGCTGCACCACGCGCAGTGAACGGCCTACTACTACCAGTCCGGCCACAATCAGCACCACGAGGATGACCACGAGGGCCGCCACCATTGGTCAACACCCCTTCTCTGCCGGCGCACCCGGCTTTCCGCCCAGCCTAGTGACAAATGCCCCGCGCGCCAGTGCCCGCCCGGCGCCCGCGCGGCGTCCGCGCTCGCTCGGCAGGTGGGAAAGCTGGTACACGGGCAGCGATAACCTCCTTTAGGTGAGTGCGCGGGACACGGACTGGGAGGGCGTGCGGCTGCACGTCGTCACCGGCAAGGGCGGAACCGGCAAGACGACAGTCGCCGGGGCACTCGCCATCGCGCTCGCCTCGGGCGGCGGCAAGGTCCTGCTCATCGAGGTGGAGGGCCGCCAGGGAATCGCCCGCCTCTTCGATTGCCCGCCGTTGCCCTACCAGGAGCGCCGGATCGCGGTGGCGCCCGACACGGCCACGCTCCCCGGGGGTGATGTCTACGCCCTCGCCGCGGATCCCGAAACTGCCCTCATCGAGTACCTGCAGATGTTCTACAACCTGCGCCATGCGGGCACGGCGCTCACCCGGCTCGGCGTCGTGGATTTCGCCACCACGATCGCCCCCGGGCTGCGTGACGTGCTGCTCATCGGGAAGGCGGCGGAGGCCACCCGCCGGCGGTCCGGCGGCCGGCCGGTGTACGACGCGGTAGTCATGGACGCGCCTCCCACCGGCCGCATCGGCAAGTTCCTCAACGTGGCCGGGGAGGTGTCCGGGCTGGCCAAGGTAGGGCCGATCCACGGCCACGCCGATACGGTCCAGAGCGTCATCCGCTCGCCGCAGACGGCGGTCCACTTCGTCACGGTGCTGGAGGAAATGCCGGTTCAGGAGACTCTGGACGGCGTCGCCGAGCTGCGCGGGCTCGCCCAGGGCGGGTTTCAGCTCGGCGGCATCATGATCAATATGGTGCGGCCGGTCGAACTGGCCGGAGAGCAGCTGCGTGCCGCCGCGGACGGGACGCTGGACCAGCACGAGCTGCGCCTGGGCCTCAAGGCGGCGGGCATAGAGGACAGCGACGACAGCCTGGGCCTGGCCGCGAGCCTCGCCGCGGAGCTCACGGAGCACGCCCGCGAGGCTCAGTCACAGCAGGCGCAGCGGCACCGGCTGGAAGAGACGGGCCAGCCGCGCTACGAACTCCCGCTGATCGCCGATCTGATGGACCTGGGCGGGCTCTACCGGCTGGCGGCCGCGCTACGCGACCAGGGAGCCGCGTGATGGCACGGGATGCCGATGACCCGAGGCCGCCGGTGCTCGACGTGGACAGGCTGCTTGATGACCCCCGGACGCGGATCATCGTGTGCTGCGGGTCCGGCGGGGTCGGCAAGACCACCACCGCGGCCGCACTGGGCCTGCGGGCCGCGGAGCGGGGCAGGCACGTGGTCGTGCTGACCGTCGATCCGGCGCGGCGCCTGGCCCAGTCGATGGGCCTCACCTCGCTGGACAACACCCCGCGGCCGGTGCCCGGCGCGGTCGGTGACCCGCAGCTGGGCGGCAGCCTGCACGCGATGATGCTGGACATGAAGCGGACCTTCGACGAGATCGTCGAGGCGCACTCCGATCCGGACCGCGCCGCGCAGATCCTCGCCAACCCCTTCTACCAGTCCCTGTCGTCGAGCTTCGCCGGCACGCAGGAGTACATGGCCATGGAGAAGCTCGGCCAGCTGCGCCAGGCGGAGGAATGGGACCTGATCGTGGTCGATACCCCGCCCAGCCGGTCAGCGCTGGACTTTCTCGACGCACCACAGCGGCTGGGCAGGTTCCTCGACGGCCGGCTCATCCGGCTGCTCACCGTTCCCACCAGGGTCGGCGGCCGGACGTACATGCGCGTCGTGACGGCCGGATTCGGCGTGCTGACCGGCGTGATCACGAAGGTGATCGGTACCCAATTGCTGCGGGACGTCCAGACGTTCGTGGCCGCGTTCGACACGATGTTCGGCGGCTTCCGCCAGCGAGCCGACGAGACTTACCGGCTGCTGCAGGCCCCAGGGACCGCTTTCCTGGTCATCGCGACGCCGGAACCGGACGCCCTCCGTGAGGCGTCGTACTTTGTCGAGCGGCTGTCCCAGGACCAGATGCCACTCGCGGGCCTGGTCGTGAACCGGGTACACCGCTCGCCGGCAGCACAGCTTTCCGCCGCGCGCAGCCTGGCCGCCGCAGAAGCGTTGCAGTCCGCGCCCGTCCAGACACTTATCAGACCGAACGAAGGTCCCGCCGCCGGTGTCGGCCGCTACCCGCTGGCGGCGACGGCGCTCAGGCTGCACGCCGAGCGGATGCAGCTTGGCGAGCGCGAACGACGCCTGGAAGAACATTTCACCGCGGCTCACCCGGTGATTCCGGTAGCCGAGGTCCCGGCCCAGCCGGTGGATGTACACGATCTCGATGGGCTCCGCGCCATCGGGGCGGAGCTAGCCAAGGCGGCAGGCGCTGGCCCGGGAACTCTCGCCCGCGGGTAGCCGACGACCTGCACCAGCTAGCTGGCGACCAGTTCGTCCGTGGTCTGCTCGTACTGGTTGCGGGCATGTTCGAGCAGCTCGCGCCAGGACGACACGTCTGGCCGACGACGGAGTAGCGCCCGCCGCTCGCGCTCGGTCATGCCGCCCCAGACGCCAAACTCGATGCGGTTGTCGAGGGCGTCCGCGAGGCACTCTGTCCGCACCATGCAGCCGCGGCAGATCAGCTTGGCCCGGTTCTGCGCCGCACCCTGGACGAAAAGCTCGTCGGGGTCTGTTCCCTTGCACGCGGCGCGGGCGGTCCAGTCAGCGATCCACATGTGGTCCCACTCCTCCTGATCGTCACGCCCAGTTCGGGGTCGTCACGCCGGACGGCGTTCACTTGCGGTCCAGGGCTGACGGCTGGCGCCAGCCACTGTTGTCATAGTTGCGAAAAAGTAACTTACGGAAGTCCTGGCCTCAGCGCCAGACCCCATTGGGCCCATTTAACGAATAGCCCTGATGGGCCATAGACGGGCTGACAGGTAGTCACCCTCCGGTGACAGCCACCGGCGCTTGCCCCGGGGCGTACCCTAAGTCCGTGCTGACATCAGGTCCTCTCGGCAAGATCGGTGTGGCGGGCCGACTCGCCGCGCTGTCGGTCATCGGCGGTGCGCTGGTCGCGGCCCTGGTCCTGCCCGCGGTGGGCGTGGCCGGCATCGCCGTCCGCAACTCGACGAACAAGTTCAACACGCTGTCCACGCCCGAACTCGGCCAGCTGCCTGTCCGTTCGGCATTCCTCGACGATCATGGCAAACTCCTCGCATACTACTACCCGCGGGGCATTGACCGGGTTCCGGTGGCATTTGCGCAGATCGCCCCCGCGATGCGCGCGGCGGTTGTGGCGATCGAGGACTCCAGGTTCTACCAGCATGGAGCGCTCGACTTCAAGGGCACGGTCCGCGCGGTCATCAACAACCTGGAGCACAAGCCGATCCAGGGTGGCTCCACGCTGGCGCAGCAGTACGTGAAGAACGTGCTGATCCTGTCGTCTGCGGACCCGCAGAAGGCGCTGGCCAGCGCCACCCAGGACACGGCCGGTCGGAAGCTCCGTGAATTGCGGATGGCCGTCGAGGTCGAGCACCAGATGACCAAGGACCAGATCCTGGCCGGATACCTGAACGTGGCCCCCTTCGGGGGCGAGATCTACGGCGTCGAGGTCGCCTCGGCGTACTACTTCCATACTCACGCGGCCGACCTCACCCTGCCGCAGGCCGCGCTGCTGGCTGGGATGGTGGACAATCCATCCCTCTACAACCCGGTCTCGAATCCCGCTGGGGTCACGCACCGCCGCAACATCGTGCTGGCCCGGATGGCCCAGCTCGGCGTCATCACCAAGGCCCAGGAGCAGCAGGCCAAGGCCTTGCCGCTCGACCTGCACATCACGCCGCAGCAGACCGGCTGCACCAGCAACTCGGCCAGGTACGCCGTGTTCTTCTGCGACTACGCGCTCGCCAAGATGCAGCACGATGCCGCGTACAAGGAGGCCTGGGCCAGGCTGCAGGGCACGGGCGGGCTGACCATCTACACCACCGTGGACCGGCAGGACGAGGACGCGGCACGGCACGCGGTCAACTACGAGATGCCGGCCCCGCCCTCGTCTGTCAACCCGGGCAAGAACGCCGAATCCGAGGTCATGATCCAGCCGGGAACAGGCTACGTCAAAGCGATCGCGAACGACCGGCCCTACGGCACCGGCCCGGGCCAGACCACCGTGAACTACGCGGTCGGCCCGCAATACAACGGGTCCGCTGACGGCGTGCAGATCGGCTCGACCGGCAAGGTCTACACCATGGTGGCGGCCCTTGAGCAGGGCATCCCCTTCGGGTACAGCAAGACGGTGCCGGCCTCGGCCACAGTGGGCCCCTACTACGACTGCAGCGGCCGGTACGTCAATCCCTGGCCGGTGCACAACGATGAGAGCGAACCGGGCGGCACCTTCACGCTGTATACCGGGACGACGTTGTCCATCAATGTGTTCTTCGCCTATCTGGAGCAGAAGGTCGGCCTGTGCAGCACGGTGAAGGCCGCCGTACAGATGGGCCTGACCTGGCCAGACGGCACTTCTTTGCTCAAGCCGTACCGCACCCCTACGAGCACCCAACAGAGCGCGGACGGCACAGCGTCGTTCACGCTCGGCTCCGACGGTGTGGCGCCGATCGACGTGGCGGCCTCCGACGCGACGCTCCCGGCGCGGGGCATCTACTGTCACCCCATCCCGATCACCAGGATCGTGACCTCCACCGGCGCCGCCCTTCCGGTGGAATCGGCTGGCTGTCACCGGGCCCTGTCCACTGAGGTCGCCGATGCGGCCAACTACATCCTGCAGGGTGACTTGAACGGCCGTGGGACAGCCTCGGCGGACGCGATCCCGCGCCCGGCGGCGGCCAAGACCGGGACCGCGGACCAGTACCGGTCGGCGTTCTTCGTCGGCTACACCCCGGATCTCCTCGCCACCGTGTGGGCGGGCAACCCGACAAACCCCGTGAATTTCCCGATGTCGGGCTACCCGGGCTCGTGCTGGCTGGGCGGCTGCTCGGGCTTCATGTACGGCTCGATGGCGCCCGGTCAAACCTGGCAGGTCAGCTTCCTGCACGCGAGTCTGAACCCTTCAGCGCCCAGTTTCGTGCCGGTCGATCCAGCCAGCCCGCTGTGGTCGCTGGGTGACGGGCTGGTCGCGCCCAAGCCCCCCAAGCCCACCGAAAGCCCCACTCACGGTAACGGTAACGGTAACGGTGGGGGCGGAGGCGGCACCCCACCCACCATCAGGCCGACCCTCCTACCGACCCTCCCAACAGGCGGCTAGGGCACAAGCAGGCGAGCCAGCGCACCCCCAGCCCGGGCCGCTGGGGCGTGCCCTAGTTTCCGAGCTTGCGGCGGACCTCGGCGGCGACCCTGGCTCCGTCTGCGCGGCCCGCCACCCG
>DASWFT010000215.1:0-1750 GCA_036394075.1 Streptosporangiaceae bacterium | reverse complement strand
CGCGAGAAGGCCATTCGGCGGCTTCCGGTCGAGGCGGGCGGCCGGGTGATCGGCATGCTGACGATTGGGGACATCGCGGTGGAACGCGATGTCGGCTCCGTGCTCGCTGACATCTCGGCTGCACCCCCGAATACCTAGGCGGTGCTCCATGGTGACGGGCGCCGGCGTGGTCGCGGTGATAGCTCGTGCCTTAGTGACCTCGCATCCGCGGCGTCCATCACTACCCGGTCGTCAGGTATGAATTACACGGCGACTATGTCCCGCCGCCGCGACGGCTGGCCCAGGTTTCGAGAAGTCGGCAAGTTGCGAGGCGTTGGCGGTCCGGTTTCGTCTGGGCCGCGTGGCATGTGGCTTGCTGCTCCCTAAATTGCCGCTATGGACACCGCTGGCTGGATGCGCGACCTCACCTCCTCCGTCGGGCGTTTCCGCCAGCTGCTCCGGGCGCTGAGTTACTTCCGGCCCGACGCTGGGCGGATAGCCCTTGCCTTGGGTCTGTTGCTCCTTGGCATCGGGCTCAACCTGGTCAAGCCCTGGCCCCTGGCGCTCCTGGTCGACAGCATCCTCGGGAGCAAGCCGTACCCGGGGTGGCTGCCCGACGAGGCACGAGCCTGGGGACAGCCCGCCCAGCTCACCGCCATCATCGCGGCGTCGCTGGCGCTTCATCTGGTCCACACCGCCGCATGCGCCGGGCACGCGTACCTCTCGATCGGCGTGGGGCTCCGCGGCCTGCGGCGGATCCGCGATGACGTCTTCGGCTGGCTCCAGCGCCTCTCGCTGCACTATCATCACGGCACCGAGGCGGGGGACATCATCTTCCGGGCCGGGACGGACACGAGCGCCTTTCAGACCCTGTTCCTCCAGGGGTTCCTAACCTTCATCAGCGCCACCGGCACACTCCTGTTCATGGCGGTTGCGATGGCCCGGCTGAACCTGCGCCTCGCCACGGTGGCGCTGGTCGCGGTGCCGATCCTGCTGCTGTCAATTAAGGTCTTCGGGCGGGCGATGCGGGTGCGGGGCACTGCCGCCCAGCAAGCGGAGGGCAAGGTCTACGCGCTCATCCACCAGGGGATCACCGCCCTACCGCTGATTCAGAGTCATGCGCGCGAGTATCACGAGCGGCAGCGCTTCACGACGCACACCGAAGAGGCGCGGCAGCAGAAGATGGCGCAGCAGGGTCTCGAGGTCTTTTACTGGGGCTCGATCTCGGTGATCCTGAGCGCGTGCACGCTCGGGGTGACCTGGGTGGGCGCTCACCAGGTGCTGGCCGCGAACCTGACGGTGGGGGAGCTGCTTGTTTTTCTCGCCTACGTCGCCCAGCTCTTCGAGCCGCTCCATCAGCTCTCGCAGGTCGGCGCCACACTGTCGAGCGCGAGCGCGAGCACGCGGCGGGTGTTCGAGATCCTGGACACGCCCGAGGAGGTGAAAGACCGCCCGGAGGCGCGCCGGGTCTGCCAGGGACGAGACTTCGACGGACCGGCAGGATTACCCACGTCGGCTGACAACATGTTCGCCGCCGTCGGTGGCGCGCCCGCCGGGTCCCCGCCGCTCCCGGTCTACGGCAACGTCACCTACGACGACGTCTCCTTCGCGTATGAGAGCACGCGGCCGGTGCTGCGCCATATCAGCTTCAAACTCCTGGCGGGCACGTCGGCGGCTATTATCGGCCCGAGCGGCGCCGGCAAGACGACGCTGTTGAACCTGCTGCCGCGGTTCTTCGACCCCGTGAGCGGCGCGGTGCTGCTTGAGGGCG
>DASWFT010000214.1:0-14472 GCA_036394075.1 Streptosporangiaceae bacterium | reverse complement strand
GCGGCCAACGCCACCCTGTCCTACAAGTACGACCTGGGCGGCACCTGGTCCAACGTGGAGAAGAACGCCAACTGCGCCGACACCGGCAACCGGAGCATGGGCGTGAACGGCGGCACGGTCAACGACACGATCGCCAACTGGGGCGGGCCCGGTGCCTGCGGTAACTCCACCGCGGTCATCAACGTCACCGTGCCCTCCAGCACCCCCAGCGGCGACACCGTCTACCTGTCAGGCAACTACAGCGTCCTCGGCACCGGGATCCCCTCGACCGACAACTGGATCGCTAACGACTACCCGATGACCCAGACCAGGCCCGGCACCTGGACGCTGACCATCACCGGAGTGCCGGTGGCCGCGTTCCAGTACAAGTTCACCCTCGGCTCGTGGAACACCGTAGAGGAGACAAGCTCGTGCGGGGACCTAGCCAATCGCACCTTCGGCTTCAACACAGCCGACGCCAGCTACACAGCCAACAACACGGTCACCAACTGGAAAGGCAGCGGAGGCTGCTAACCCGCCGCGCCCCGTCGTGATCATGGTGATTGCGGTGGATTAGTGGCCGCCGGCGGCCACCGATCAACCGCGATCATCGAGTCACGACCCGCGCGGCCCCTGACGTGCCGCCGGCCGCTTACCCAGACGGGCGGCCGGCGGCACAGCCACCCGAAGCACGCGCCACTCATCGGCGCCAATCGCGCACAGCCAGACGCCCGCCTGACATGATTGCCGGGTGCGTGGTGATTTGCCAACGTCTGACACCCGCCGGGCCCGCCTCTGGAGAGCCGCGGCGCGCAGAGGCATTCCGCTGCCCACCATCCTGACCACGGTCGCGGTGGTAGCGGTGGCCTACATGGCCGCGAAGCTGATCTACCGGCTGCGGGATGTCATCCTCCTCATGGTCGTCGCGGCATTCGTCACCGTGATCCTCAACCCGCTCGTTGTGGCCCTCCAACGCTGGCGGATCAAGCGGCGGGGCTGGGCCGTGGCCGTCGTGACGTTGTGGGGCCTGCTTGTCTTCATCGGCCTGGCGGTGGCGTTCGGCTACCCGCTCGCCAACGGGATCAACCACCTGGCCAACCAGTTGCCGTCGTACGTGAGCTCGGCGCAGCATGGCCGGGGCTGGATAGGGCACCTGGTGCGCAGGTATCACATCCAGACGTGGGTGCAGAACAATACGCCGAGGATCGTGAACTTCGGGAAGGGTCTCGCGAAGCCTGCCCTCAGCCTGGGTAAGGGCGCCATCTCGCTGCTGATATCGCTCTTCACCATCTTCGTGCTCGTGCTGCTCCTGCTGCTCGAGGGCCCCAAGATGCGGACCAGCCTGCTCGGCCAGATGTCACCTGAGCGGGCGGAGCGCTATTCCAGGGTGGCGCGTGAGGTCAACCGCTCGGTCACCGGATACATGCTGGGGAACTTCCTGACATCGCTCATCGCCGGGGCCGTCGTATTCGTGACCCTGCTCGTGATGGGTGTCCCGTTCCCGTTCCTGTGGGCGCTGTGGGTCGCCCTGGTCGACTTCCTTCCCATGATCGGCGGCGCCCTGGCGGGCATCCCCACGGTTCTGTTCGCGGCCGGCCACTCGCTCACGGCCGGCATCGTGACCCTGATCGTGTTCCTGGTCTACACACAGTTCGAGAACCACGTGCTGAACCCGATCGTGATGAGCCGGACGGTGAGGGTCAACCCGCTGCTGGTGCTGGTATCCATCCTGTTCGGGGCGTCCATCGGCAGCTGGATCGGCGGGATCTTCGGCGCCTTCGTGGCCGCCCTGCTGGCCATACCGGCCGCCGGCGCGATCCAGGTGCTGGTCCGCGACGTCTGGGAGGCCACCGCCCCGCCGCAGCCCGCCGAGGCCGTAGACACCGACCAGGAACCGGCCGCTCACACCTAGCGCCCATATCGACAACTCGGACCCGCATCGGCGCATGCTGCCATGGACCGACGCCTTACAGGCCAGAATGCAACCATGCCCGACGTTCCCCTCTATGTCGCCGCGATTACCGCGGCAGCCGGCGTCGCTGGCGCCGCCATTCCCGCGATCGCGGTCATCATCCGCGACGTGCGCCAGGCCGAGCGCGACCGGCGTGAGCGCCGCGCGGAGGCGAAGCGGCAGGCCTGCCTCGACCTCCTGCGCACGGCCGGCGAACTGCGGACACGCGTGGCGAACACGCTGCAGGACCCGGGAGACCAGATAGGCGCCCGACTGGCGGAGATCCGGGAGTCCGAAGGGGCCGTCCATCTGCACGCGGCGGGCGTCGCGTTGTTAGCTCCAGGGAAGCTGGCCGGGCCTGCGGAAGACCTGGCCATGGCGGCGAGTCGGCTGGCCGCGGCCGCGGCACGGGACACCGACAGGCGGAGTATCACGATCCGCCCACCGGACTTCTCAGGGCTAGACGAAAGCGTCGCGGCCTTCCGGCGGACCGCTGTGGCCGACGCCGCGGAATAGCCTACCGACGATCATCCGAACTCTCGCCGACCAGTTTCTGGGCGGCCTGGCGCTGGTGGGGTGGTAGCGGGGGGTCGGTGGCGTTGAGGGCTCGCCTGGCCAGTTCCTGGGCGGCGATCTTGTCGCCGCCCAGAGCCTCGGCTCGTGCTGCGTAGAGGAGCACCTGCCCGTTCCTCGGGGCGTCGGCGAGAGCACTCTCGATCTCCTTGTGGGCGCGGCCGTCGCCGAGTTCGGCGAGAGCGAGCCCGCGGGCAGCGTGGGCCGACGGCCGATCGCGGTCCGTCACGCGGTCGAGGTCGCGCAGCGCGTCGCGGACGTCGCCGAGATCGGCCAGGATCTCCCCACGGGCCCGCAGCGCGTCCGGATTCCCGCCATCGATCCCAAGGACGCCAGTGAGCACCGCCACGGCGGCGCGGCTCTGGCCGAGCTCCCATAGCGCCCAGCCGAGCTCGGTCTGCACCATGAGATCGTTCGGGACGCGATCGGCGGCGGCCCGCAGTTCTTGCACCGCGTCCGCGGGCTGTCCCTGAGCGAGCAGGGCCTGCCCGACCGCCGCGAGCTGGCTGGCTACAGCCCCGGTGTCCTGGACCGCCTCGAACAAGCTGGCGGCGGTCCGATAGTGAGCCTCCGCGTCGGCCGGCTTTTCACGCTCGTGCGCGAGATTGCCGAGGAGCGAAGTAGCCTCGGCGCGGAGCCGTAGGCCACTGCCGGGTGTGGCGCGCAGAGTCTCTTTGGCGTAACGCTCGGCGAGGTCGAGTTCGCCTTGGGTCAGCGCTTGCTCGGCGGATCGCAAGTACTCGGCGGGCTCGACTATCGGCGGCAGCTCGTTTCCGGCGTGCCGAAGCGGTTCGATCAGGCGCTCGCTCAGCAGTTCATACCATCGTGAACCGGATCGTCGTTCCGCGGACAGGAGATGCCGGTCCTCAAGTGCCCGCGGCACGGAGTTCGGCATACCCGCGGTGTCAGCCGTGCTCTCGTACGCGGTCCCGCGAGTGCCGAGATCAGTAACGAAGGTGCGGGTCAGCCACGAGCGCAGCCGAGCCGCCGGCAAGTCATGATCGTCCGCGACGGTGGCGATAACGCGGCCGCAATGGGTGGCCAGCGCGGTGTCGGCGTCGCCGTAACGGCGGACGTGACGTTCCGTGATGAGGTCCACATCCGCTGGCAGGGATTCCCAGAGCCGCACGCAGACGGCCTGGAGTAGGGCCGGTTCGACGTGGTCGTAGCCGACGGACCGCTCCCCGCCATCTGCGGCGACGATGCGGCTGGTCAGCAGGTCCGCGACGAGCTCGTCGGCGGCTCCGGCAGCAAAGGACCGGCCGGTGCCGTCGACTGGCCCGGTCACCGCATCGAGTGCGCGATCGGGACTCAGCGGTGTTACGCGATACCGTGCGCCACCGCCCAGCGCGTCTGCAAGCTCCTCGAGTGCGTCCTCGCGGATCGAGAGGAGCAGGTGCAGGCCCGGCACATCTCGTAAGGCTCCCGTGAGCTCGCCGAGGAAGCGCCGCCGGTGTGTCCGGCGAGGACCGAGGTCGGCGAGCAGTTCTTCGGCTTGGTCGATGGCCGCGAGAATGGCGCCGCCGTGACGTTCGGCACGCCGGGACATGAAGTCCCGAACGGTGAGGCCGACGATTCGACTGGCGGACTCGCCCGGCGACCAGGACCTCAGCAGCGCGAGCGTGTAAGGGTTGTGTTCTGGCAGCGCGGCCTGCGGGAACGTCGAGCCGATGGAAAGGCTGCCAATGGGCAGGACGTCCGTGGCCCTGTCCTGGACTAACGGCAGCACCCCGGCACGCAGCAGCGATGTCTTACCGCTGCCCGCGTGACCGTGAACAATCGTGAGGCGGTTGGTCTGCCACAGCTCAGCCAGGGCACCGGCCTCGGCCGTTCGCCCGAAGAACCGACCTCTGTCCGCGGCCTGAAATGGACGGGTGCCGGGATACGGCTGCTCCACACTCATGGTCATCGCGCCGGTCCTCGTCACAACCGCCCCATCCGTCGCCACCTAAGCTACGCCCCCATGCCAAGATACCGGCGAGGTGCGTGCGACGTAGCGACCCACGGACCCTGGCCAGCATCGTTGCCTGGTCGGGACTGCCGGTTCGCTCAGATATTAGAGACGAACGAGTAGTTCACACCTTCTTCTTGGCGAGCGAAGATCCGTTGCAGTGCCGCTGCGAGGCTGGACCCATCGACCTCGTCGCCCAACTCACCCAGGCTAAATCCGCTGACATCGATCAATCCACCTTCGACCGTGTCGTCTTCGCTCATGTCACTCCTCACCTCGCCGACCCCGGCCCTTGGGGACCGCCGCCCGGCAGGAACAAGACCCGTCCGACTGGGTTGACGAACGTGTTACTTGACAAATACACGCTCGATGCCTATCTGTCGAGCCGCAGGCCGGGACGGACAACCTGGGACCAAGGCGCGGGATATAAGCAGCAGTCCCACTCGCCCCGCGATGACCGCCCGTGCGCCCGTTACATCATGATGATCTCAGCGCGGCACCTGCCGTGTAATGGCGACCCTGCGCATAGGATAGCGGCGTGACGGTACCAGACCTGCAGACAACGTTCGGGGGTGTGCCCGCGATCTGGGGCGGCATCCCTCAGCGCAACAAGAACTTTACCGGCCGGGATGACATCCTGGCCCAGCTACGGCAGGGCGTGTCCAACAAGGTCACGGTGGTCCTGCCCCATGCGCTCCAGGGCATGGGGGGCGTCGGCAAGACCGCGGTGGCCATTGAGTACGCGCACCGGTACCGCTCCGAGTACGAACTCGTCTGGTGGATCCCCGCCGATCAGCCGACGCTCGTCCGCTCGTCTCTAGCGGCCTTAGCCGAACCGCTCGGACTGCAATCAGCCACCGCTTCGGGAATTGAAAGCGCTGCTACGGCGGTCCTCAACGCCCTCCGTCGGGGCGAGCCGTCCGGACGGTGGCTGTTGATCTTCGATAACGCTGACCAGCCAGAAGATCTCAACGACATCATCCCGCGCGGACCGGGCGACGTTCTGATCACTTCGCGGAATCATCGCTGGCAGTCCGTAGTCGATACGGTCCAGGTGAACGTGTTCTCCAGAGCGGAGAGCACGGATTTCCTGGCCAAGCGAGTGCCCAAGGGCATCGAAGAGTCTGACGCTGCCCGCCTGGCAGAGGAACTGGGTGACCTCCCCCTGGCGCTGGAACAAGCCGGAGCGTTGCAGGCTGAGACCGGAATGTCAGTCGATGAGTACTTGCGGCTGCTGAAGGATCAAGCTGCCGACATCATGGCCGAGGGCAAGTCGCCGGACTACCCACTCTCGATGACCGCCGCGTGGAAGCTGTCGGTTTCCACCATGAACCGCCAGCTCCCGCAGGCAACAGAACTGCTGCGCTGCTGCGCTTTCTTCGGCCCTGAGCCGATCCCCCGGGATGTATTCCGCCGCGGCACCCTGGCGACGCAGACACGCGTAAGCGACCTGCTCGCGAACCCGATCCTGCTGGCCCGGGCCATCCGGGAACTGGGACGGTTCGCCCTGGTGCGGATCGATGGCCGCACGATCGGCGTGCACCGCCTGATTCAGGCGCTGCTCCGCGACGAACTCGACCCAAACGAGCAGGCCAGATACCGGCACGAAGTCCACCTGATCCTCGCTGCTGCCGCACCAGCCGATCCCGATGACAACAGGCTGTGGCCGCGCTTCCGGGAGCTCGTCGCCCACGTCGCAGCGCCCGCGACCGGACTGGCACAATGCCGGGATCCCGCGGTGCGTGCGTTCGCGCTGAATATCGTGCGCTATCTCTCCCGTTCTGGCGACAATGCGTCATCCCGGTTGTTCGCTGAACGCTTCATCGCGCAATGGACGAAGGACTCCGGCCCAGACGAGCCCACCGTACTCGACGCACAGCGTCATCTCGGCAACGCGCTGAGAGAACTTGGACAGTATTCGGCAGCCTTTGATCTAAGCGAGACCACCCTAAGGCGCGTTCGGGAAATCCTCGGCGAGCATGACTCGCTTACGCTCGCCCTGACGAACTCGTTCGGCGCAGATCTGCGGGCCCGGGGCGACTTCGTTGCGGCGCGGGTGCTGGACGAGGGATCGCTGGGCCTTCATCAGGGGGTATTCGGGCCGTCGGACCCGCAGACATTGCGTGTCATGAATAATCTTGCCCTCGACTACGGACTGAACAGTAAATACAAGGAAGCCCGGGAACTGCATCAACGCACCTATCTTCTGCAGAGCGAGGCGACGAGCGGAGTATCCGCTACCGACGTACTTAATTCGTGGAACTGCCTGGCGCGGGCCGTACGGCTATGCGGCGACTACTCCGAGGCACGCGATGTGGGCGAGGATGCCTACGACTACGGCCGTGAGGTGCTAGGGCCAGACAATTATATGACCCTGCGGACCGCGAGAGAGCTTTCAATCGCCCTTCGACGCATCGCCACCGCTTACGATGACGCACTCGATCTGGCCGAGGATGTGTTGAACCGCTCCACCCGGCTCTTCGGCGCGGGTCACCCAGATACCCTTGCGGCGGCCATTAGCTTGACCAACATCCAGCGGACTATCGGCCAGACTGACAGTGCGCTCGGGCTGGCGGAGAACACGGTGGCCAGTTACCCCGGTGCCTATGGCCCTGATCATCCGTACAGTCACGGTTGCACTGGCAACCTCGCGCTGCTCCGGCGGGTGACTGGAGACGCCGCTGGAGCCCGCCGACTCGACGAGGCCGCACTAGCCGGTCTCGACGATCGACTGAGCCGGGACCACCACTATTCACTCACCGTTGCCACCAATCTCGCCAGCGACTTCGCCGAGCTTGGAGAGATCGCCAAGGCGCGGGCGCTCGGCGAGGACACGCTGGATCGGCTGGGCAGGCTTTTGGGTGAGACTCATCCACTAACTCTCGGCTGCGCGGCGAATCTGGTCGCCGACCTGCGTGCCGCAGGGGCCGAAGAAGAGGCGGACCGGCTGTCAGCGGACACACTGGAGCGTTACGCGGCTACGCTCGGTATTGACCACCCTGATGCGAAGGTCGCTGCAGCGGGCCGACGGCTCGACTTTGATTTCGACCCGCCGGCAATCTGATCCCGGCATGGAGCATCAAACCTGGACCGGCCCGTTCTTAGAGCGCCAGCGGGCCAGGTGGTCATCGGCCTCTTCGCGCGCCAGTGCCAGGGCCTCCTCCGGGACCGGTTCATCCTGCCAGGTCCTCAGCGTCCGGGCCATCCCGTGAACGAAGTCCAGCCCGGCCGGCGTGAGGTGACCGCTAGACCGGAGCGTCTCAACGACCAGCGCGGCGCCCGCTCGCCACCGGGCAAACTCCGCGTGCGCACGAATCCCTGCAGCGCCCTCCTCCAGACGGCGCTGCCGTCGCCAGAACCCGCTCACACCAAGGTAGGCGTAGGCGCCTTGGAGCAGGCCACTGATGGGCCGGGGGTCACCCCGCCACGGTGCGTAAAAGCGACGCTCATCGTCGGGCAAGGTCAGCGTCACGATGTCGAGTAGCCCGGACAGCTTGAGATGCTGCACCTCGTGCGCAAGCGTGGCCGCGAGGGTACAGGCGTCAGGCGGCTCCGACAGCGCGATGGCGCCGAAGTTCTCCGACGAGCTTGAGCTGATCTGGCCGTGCGTTGACGAAGCGAGCGGAACGACCACCGTGATCGCAGCAGCGACCTCTTCAGCGATGACCGGATGGTGCTGTTCCAGTAACGGCCATGCTTCTTGGAAGACCGCGGCCCAATTATCCACCTCGACGGCGTGTAGGCGGGTCGTGGTGTTGGTCGCGGCAGGCATGCGGAACGGGTCCAGATCATCGATCAGAATTTCGAGTGACCCGGCCCGGATGCAGCGTAGTGCGTGCCAGCCCGGCGCATCCTGGTGCGGGTCTCTTGGCAGCGTGACCCGCCTGGCATCCGACGCCACTTCGGTATCGCTCGCGGCGCTCCGTACTACGGCGTTTCCGCCGCCCACGATGGCGGCACCCAGGGATGGCAACATGACGCCTTCCCCGATCGCTCGCACCCCAATATTCATGGGCAGCCCGGCTCGGATCGCTGCTGCGGCAGCCACCGCGCACAGCCCAGCCGGCTCGGCGCCGGGGATCGCCGGATCGCCGCGTAGCCCACGCATGGTGCGCAATGCCCACGCCCCCACGGAAGGATGCCCAATCACCGCGTTGGCAGCCGCAGGATCATGGCGCTGGGCAGCGGCAAGGAGGTCATAGCCGCGGCGGGCGAGTTCCACCTGCTCATGACCAAAGGCCTGTGCGGTGGCGAGCACACCGCGCAGCAAGAGCATGACCTTGCTGAATTGCGCCGAGGCCAGTTCGCCGACGGCAACGGCTCCGCCACCACCGACCGCAAGCGCATCGAACACGTGCTTGGGCACGCTGTGATGCCGAAGGCTCATGACGTCTCCATCTTCGCCAGCCGAGCGCTGATATCGTCCTGGACTCTGTCTCGGATGTGGTCGATGAGACGCATCAGATCCGGGCAATAGACGGATGGGTTGGCGAAACCTGTACCGGCGCGGTAGCGGTGAGCGTAAAGACCGCCACCGCAGACGCGCCGGATTCGGCACGCCTGGCATTCCGCGGACAGCGCCCGTTCTCCGAGTTGCAAGGCAGCGACTCCGGGGAGCAGCAGCGCGGCATCGAGCCGATCGCGGGCCACGTGCAGTCCAGTCTGCGGTGCCCCGTGATATGCCGCCTTCAGCGTGTCAGCCTGCTCGATCGCACCATCGGTCTCGATGACGACGACCGTCGACGGCTCCAGGCCGATCATCTCGGTCGCCGACCTCCCGCCCAGGATCACGTGCATGATCTCCTCAAAGAGCCGGATCCGGGTTCGCGGGGCGGGGTACCAGTCGTCGAAGACCGTAATCAGCCAGTCCGCATAGGGCGTTTCGGCTGCGCCTGGTATTCGCCCCGGTGGTGGCGACGTCCATGTTCCGTGCGGCAGCAGAAAGTCGATCTTGGGCGGCTCGAAGACGACCAGCGCCTCGTAGCTGCTTATTGGGTCGTTGCGCAGGTCAATCGTGCAGAGCAGTCCACTGAAGAGGTGGCGGTAGCTCACGTCGGTTAAGCGCCGCAACCCGGCCGTCACCGCCGCATGGCTGCCCCGGCCGCTCGCAAAACGCCGGTGCCGGTCGTGCGCGCCAGCGGTGCCATCCAGGCTCACTCCTACCCGGATGCCAAGTTCATCCAATAGGCGCAGGTAGGAATCGTCCAGACCGACTGCGTTTGTCTGCACACTGGCATCGACCGCCACAGTTGGGCCGACAGCCTCCCGGACACCGGTCACCAGGCCAGAGATCAGGTCCCGGCCTGCGAGCAACGGCTCTCCGCCGTGCAGAATTAACGCAACATCCGTGAGTCTGTGCGCGCGAGCGTGCTCGCCGATGCGCATCGCCGTGCGTTCCGCGATCTCAGGTGACATCCGGCGTGGCTGATCGCGCCACGACTGATCGGCCATTTCGTACATGTAGCAGTAGTCACAGGCCAGATCACACCTGCTGTGGATCTTGACGATGAACTCGCGGAAGGGAACGGGACGCCAGCCACCGGCCATGAGGGCCGGAACGTCGAGCGTCGCCGGCCATTCGGATCCAGCTTCCGTTCCCATACTCGGATTGAACCATACGTGTCGATCCGACATAGATCGTCGCCAACCCGGCTCCGCCCGGCGGCAGGCCTGTCCGCCACCCGTGGCCGGACGCAACGGCACGGCTCCAGCCTGAGCGCACCTCGGTGTTCCTTACCCAACGGCGTGACGCCGTCCGGACGCTTCCCAGGCCGGTCACCGTGCGGACCGCCAGGCCAGGGCACGGTTCGATAACGAGTCAATTCACAACTCGCTGCACTTCATCGTGATACGGGCCGGCTGTAACCGTCCTGTGGTAGAGGTCGATGGGTCCGAACAAGGGCACCGGGCCTCAAGGGGCTCCGCTGATATGAGAGGCTGGCGCATGCAACGTCCCGGCCCGATCGGCCGCGTTCCTCCAGAAAATGCGAAACCCGCCTGATACGCAGCGGACAGGCTGCCAAAGTAACCGACGCGATGTAAACCAGACGTCGCCAGAGTCCCAGTGCAACTCAGACGAAGCATAGTTGAATTACATCTCGCGACTCACCGCGAAACTAGAGTTTCCGTTACAGAGCCGGGTCTTACGAAGACCGGCTCCCATCCGGCGAGCACCGTACAGTTAGGGACGTTTGGGCACCAATGCGGGCCATCACAGCCACCAGAGACGCTGGCACGACGACCCCGCTGCGGCGGAACCGGGACTTCCGGCTTCTCCTGAGCGGCTCCTCTGTCTCTATGCTCGGCAGCCGCGTCTCGGCCATTGCCTATCCATTGCTTGTCCTTGCCCTGACTGGCTCGCCTGTGGTAGCTGGCTGGGCCTGCTTTGCGACCATCGCGCCCAGCATCCTCGTCTATCTTCCCGCTGGCGCGCTCGTGGACAGATGGGCTCCGCGGCGCGCGATGCTCCTCAGCCAATTTGGCCAGGGTGCCGCGGTCGCGGCCATAGTCGTGGCACTCGCGCTACACCGGCTGAGTGTGCCGGGACTGGTGACCCTGGGCGCCACCGAGCAGGTTCTTGAAGTATTTTCCGTACTCGCCGAGCGGCGCCTCGTCCGCTCTGTCGTCGAGCCGGAGCAGGTGACATCGGCGCTCGCCAGGACCGAGGCTTGGACCCATCTGGTAATTCTGGTCGGCCGGCCGCTCGGTGCGGTCTTCTTCGGCGTGTGGCGCGTCCTGCCTTTCCTCGCCGACGTATTCTCATTCGCCGTTTCCGTTACAGTCCTCACGCAAGTCGGAGACAGGCGAGGCGTCAGCCGAGCTTGCCAGGCGGCTGGCAGGTACCTAGGCGGCAAAACTTGCCTGGGACTCAACCGGCTGCGCTCGAATCCTTTCCGGCGAGGCGCCAGCCGACCAGGCCGGGCGGCTGGCAGGCATCTGGGCTCCGAAATTCACGAGTGTCTCCACTGGCTGCGCAAGAATCCCTTCGCCGGCATCGGGCTGTCGCTGGGCGCAGGTACCACGCTTATCGGCCAGGCGCTGATGATGGTGTTCCTCGCCCAGGCGCACAGCCAGCACCTGTCCTCCCTGACGATCGGCATCGTGCTGGCCGCATCCGGCGCGGGCGGCGCACTCGGATCCGCAGCGGCTTCCCGGCTGTTCCGGCTGGTCGAATACTCCCTACTGCGGATCCAGATGTGGGCCTGGACTGCGACGTTCGGCGTGCTGGCCCTGTCGGGCGGAAGGTCCTTCCTCGCCGTGGCCGCCGCGATGGCCGTCCTGGGATTCACCGGTGCGCTGGGCAACATAGCGCTCAATACATTTGTCGTCCGCCACGCTGCGGAGACGATGCTGGCGCGGGTGATGAGCGTCGACCGGGTGACATCATTTGGCGCGCTGGCCGTGGGCCCGGCGCTCGGCGGAATTCTTTACGAGCAATGGGGCACGCGCCATGCCATGGTGGCTTTGCTCATTGCGACGTGCTTCCTGCTGGTACCCGCCAGCACAGAGCCACTGCGGCGGCGGAACCAGGCCGCGGTCGGGAACCCAGCCGGCGATGTGGCGCCGTAGTTTCTCCTCGACGCGGCGGGCATCGCGTGTCACCATGGTCCCGATCGGCGCCCTGGCGGATGGGCGCTTTTAATGGAGCCTTAGCTACGTGCCGGGAAGGGTAGGCCATGGCTGACGAGGTGTCGCATCTCGCCGCGGCGGTTGACGACGACGAGGGCCACCAGCTGGCACGGTTACTTGACGGGTACGCAGCGGCCCAGGTGGCCCGGGTCTTAGCGCTCCTGGCCATACCCGACCATCTGGGTGAGACCGCGCGGACGGCAGCGGACCTGGCCTCCGCCACCGGGGCGGCACCCGGCCCGCTCGGCAGGCTGCTGGCCGCCGCGACCGTATACGGCCTGGTGACGCAGGATGGGCAGGGGAGATTCGCGCTGACCGGGATGGGATCGCGGTTGCGGACGGATGCCGTCGGGTCGATGCGGAGCGTGGCCGTCGGATTCCTGACGCCGCCGATCTGGCAGGGATTCGGCCGCCTGGCCGAGATCGTCAAGACCGGAGACCCGGTGGACCCCGCCATGCCCGGGGGAACATGGGAGTACTTCGAGCGGCATCCCGACGACGCCACCTGGTTCGCCCGCGCCATGAGCCAGGTCACGTCCGCACTGGTCGGGCGGATCGCCGCGGAAGGCTACGCGCCGCCTGCCGCGGAGCGGATCGTCGATGTCGGCGGCAGCAGAGGGACGCTGCTGGCGTACCTGCTCGGCGCCGCGCCGGGCGCGCGGGGAGTGCTGTTCGACCGGGCTGAGGCACTAGCCGAGGCACCAGCCGTATTGGCCGCGGCCGGCCTTGCCGGCCGCGTGGAGATCGTCGCGGGCGATTTCTTCGACCATGTGCCCGACGGCGATCTGTACGTCGTCAGCAACGTGCTGCACGACTGGGAAGACGATGACGCCCGGCGGATCGTCGCTAACTGCCAACGGGCCAGCCGCCCGGGCGGCACGCTGCTCGTGGTCGGGCTCCTGCTGCCTTCGCCCCCCCGTCCCTCGCTGGCGCACACGATGGATCTGCTCATGATGGTGGTGGAAGGCGGCAGGGAGCGCACGCTCGAAGAACTCCAGTCCCTGATGGCCGCCGAGGGCTACACGTTCGCCCGCGATACTCCGCTTGAGGACGTGATGCCCTGGCACATCGTGGAGTTCCGGCGAGCGTAACCCCGCGGCGGCCGACCGCCTGGGGGCAGCTGGGCCACGAATTCACCAGCGCATACGTGGCCGAGCAGGACAGCGCCCCCGACACGGTTGGCGTCGGCGTCGGCGTGACCGTTGGGGTTGGGGCCACCGTGGGCGTCGGCGTCACCGAGGGGGTCGGGGTCACTGTAGGCGTCGGGGTCACCGTAGGCGTCGGGGTCACTGTGGGCGTCACAGAGGGCGTCGGCGTCGGAGTGCCACCACCGCTTGGCGTGCCGGTGTAGAACGTGGCGGGCGGCGCGAACTGGGAGGTCCGGCCCTGACTGTCGACCGCCTCGACCACGTAGGCATACGGCGTGCCGGCGGCGAGCCCGGTCAGCGCGTAGGAGGTAGAGGTGATCTTGGCCACCAGCCCGGCCTTCGGGGCCAGCCTCGGCGTAGTCGAACTCGCCATTCGGCGACGGCGCCGCGTGCGCGGCCGACTGAAGCGTCACGGCGGGCAATACGGCCACGGCCGCCGAGATGAGCAAGGGAGGATGCGCCGCCGACGGTGTGCCGCCGGTTCCTTTGACCCCCGCAGGCATGTGTCCATGAGTCTGGGGTCCTTTCGCCGTGCGGCATTTTCTTTCCGGCCGAACGAAACCCGGCGGCAGCTCCCAAACGCCGGGCCTGGCCGCCGGATCCGGCCGGTCGCCCTGACCCTACGAGCACCTCATCCGCTGTCAACGAGAGCGCCCCGCAGCTACGCCTGGAAGGTCGCGACGACAGCCTGACCTGCGATAGCTCCGCTATAGCCAGTCGCAGGGGGTGAAAGTTGCACACCATGGACATGGATATCGCCGGAAGGTAATATGGTGATATTGCTCCGGAACCCGGCAGCTGCACCCCGTCAAAAATGGCGGAGGCAGCAGGATCCGGAGTTTTTCACATACGGACCGGCGCCGGCCAGGCACGATGACCAGATCGCAGCTACCGGGACCAGTCGCCGCTGTGAGATCAGCAGCCGACGGGACCCGGGGGTCCGCCGTGGACCGGCCGGTGAGAACTGCGCCACCCGGTCCCCGGCGGGCCGACCATTGGGCCTCTTGACGTTGTTCTTTGACGCCGAGCGCAGGCCGTTTGCCGGGGACGGGCCGCGGAGTACCGATCAGCCGGTGGAAATAAGGTCGTCAGCCGCGGACCGGGCGCGGTGCGGATGGGGCTTGGCGAAGCGGCAGTGCAGCGTGATGGCGCCGCTGGACACGGCCGCCCACCCGCACCACACGGAGGCGAACCCGGAGACCGTGAGCCGGGCAATGACGATGACGGCCACGAGGTTGACG
>DASWFT010000213.1:0-7589 GCA_036394075.1 Streptosporangiaceae bacterium | reverse complement strand
CGAGTCAGCGCCGCCCGGGCACGTCCGCCGCCTCGACCTCGGCGGCATCCGCCAGATCGTCCAGATCGACGCCTCGCCGATCGGCCAGAACGCGCGGTCCACACCCGCGACCTACTCCGGGGCGTTCGACCAGATCCGCCGGGTGTTCGCCGAGTCCGCGTACGCCCGACGGCGACCGCGGCGAACGGGTTAGAAACGGCCGCGACACGACATCTCCTGACACCAGACCTTCCCGGCAGCCTTTGCCCGCATAATCCCCCCAGGGCCAGGTCAGGGCAAGGCCGAAAGCAGGACCGCGGCCAGCGGCGGGCAGTAAACGTCCAGGAACCGCCGCTGGCACCAGCCAAGACACAGCCATCCACGGCGGATATGACACATACCGGGCCAGAACCCCGCAGCGCCCCTGCCCGCCGCCCGCCCGCGGCATGTGCAAGAAGGGGGCCGCCGAGGCCATGCCGGCGCGGCTGCGGTGCGGATCGCCTCTGGCGCTCGGCGCACCGGCTCATACTGCTGCGTGCGCTTGCCACCGCCGGTAGTGCCAGGCCGAGGGGAAACCAGCCATCTGCGTGGCCGGCAGCGACAGCCGGCCCCGCGCCCCGGCGGGCAGAGGCTTGCCGTCCAGAACGCCGCTGGTGCCATGTGGGCAAGGGTCTCCGTCCCCAGCCCGGACGGTGCCAGAGCTTCTCTCGGCGGGCCGGCCGTGTTTACGGCGAGCGGCTGCGCAGGCGGCTGGGGCGGGAGCGTCTGCCCGGCTTACGGTGAGTTCAGGGCGTTTAGCACCTCTTCGGCCGTGCGCTTGCCGGATTGGACCGCGCCGTCCATATAGCCGCTCCAGTGCGTTGCGGTCTCGGTACCTGCCCAGTGCAGCAGACCCGCCGGCCGGCGCAGCGCGGGCCCGAACTGCGTCCAGGTGCCCGGCGGGAAGTGCGCGCCGTAGCAGCCGCGGGTCCACCGGTCAGCGGTCCAGTCGTGCTCGATGTAGTCGGCTGGCCGGGTCGCGGCGAGCCCGAAGTAGCGGCCGAATGAGGCGAGCACCTCGGCGCGCCGCCGGGCGGGATCGGCCCGGGCCAGCCGCCGGGCCTCCGCTGCGGTGACGAACCCGAGCAGGATGCCGGGCGCGCCCGCCAGCGGGCCGGTGTCGAAGGTGACCCGGGCGGCCGGGCCGTCCGAGGTTGCCTGGCCGTTATACCCGGCGTCCCGCCAGAACGGCTCGTCATACACGGCCAGGCACTTGATCACCGAGCCCATCGGGGCTGCCTGGGTCAGCTGGTCGCGGTCACCCGGCAGCGGCGGGTCATAGCAGATCCGCCCGGCCAGGGCGGGCGGCACCGCGATCACGGCGCGGCGCCCAGCAGCCACTACACCGCCCGCGTGTACGGTGACCCGCGGCCGCCCCTGCTCGATCCGCGCCACCGGGGCGCCGAGCCGCACGCTGTCAGGGCCGAGCTGCTCCGCCAGCCTGATCGCGATCAGCTGTGATCCGCCGACGAACCGGTCCTGCTGCGCCGCCCCCGACGTCTCGGTGAGCTGCCGGAACCCGCCCGCCGAACGCAGGTAGAACAGCACATGCAGCAGCGAGACCTCGCCGGGCTCGCAGGCCAGGACCCCTTGGCTGAACGCCTCTATCGCGAACCGCCCGAGCCGCGTCCTGACATTTCGCCGGGCCCACTCCGCCAGCGTCCGGGAATCAGCGGCCGCGGCGCCGGGCGCCTGCCACGGCGCCTGCACCGGGACCCGCCGCGCCATCCGGTCCAGGGTGAAGATGGCGCGGCCCGCATCGGCCAGCTGCACCGGGCTCACCCGCGGGACGGCCCGGTAGCCGTAACGCCTTCCGCCGAGCTCCAAAACCGTCAGCCCGCCGGTGAAAACCGGATGGGTGGCCACGCCCAGCTCGGCGGCCAGCCCGAGAATATGCCGCTGGTCCGGTCCCACGAACTGGCCCCCCACCTCGGCGACAAGGCCGCCGCCCAGGCTGTGGTTCAGCACCCGCCCGCCGACCCTATCCCGTGCCTCGATCACAAGAACGCTGTACCCGGCTCCCTGCAGCTCCCTGGCTGCGGTCAGGCCAGCCAGGCCGGCGCCCACCACGATGACATCGGCTTCGGCACGACGGGCCATGCCTGCAGTTGTAGCAGCCGCCAAGAGCCAGCACCGGCGACCAGGCCGCCAACGCGATGCGGCATCCGGGTGCAGCGTGTCCGCCTAGGCCTGGACATCACCCGATCGCCTCGGAGACCATCCGATCTGCCTATCACGCCCCGTCACGAGCGCTCGGTGCCTTCGGTGCGCCCTGAGCCGCCGCTATGGGCGGCAACTCGCGCGCCACCGTCGGCCGCCGGTGTAGCGCCGAACAGGGTGATCTGCGTCTTCCGCCGTTTGGCCGGTAGGGCTCCACAGATGCACGTCATGCGGGATGAGTGTGCGTCGCGTATGGATAAATGTTCCCGGAGGCGGTTCGGATCTGATCCGCGCTTGTCCGGGCCGCCCCGGTTCTGGTCTGACTGGCGCTTATCGGGGCCGGGCTGGTAGCGGTAGCCCATGCCGGGCTCGGTGAGGAGCCAGTGCGGACGTGCCGGGTCGGGCTCGAGCTTGCGCCGCAGTTGGGCCATATAGACGCGCAGGTTGCCGGTGGCATCGTAGCCGGGGCCCCATACATCGGCCAGCACGACGCCGAGGTCCGCGAGGCCATCGGCGCGTTCGTCCACGAGGTGACCTGACCCTTCAAATGCCGCAGGTTAGGCCCAACGGCCGTCTTCGACGGCCACTCGGTCCACGCCATGCCGGCGTTCAGGGAGCCAGCAGACCTCCGGGCCGCGGGCATCTCGGCCGCCTATGCCCTCACCGACGTCGAACCGGACCTGCCCTGGTGCCTAGCCGAGCCGGGGCGCTTCTGCGCCGGCTTGCCTCGGCGATCGATCTCAACCCACCGTGAAGGTCCCGCTCAGCGGGGTGTCGCGTTCCGACGTCCCGACGAAGACGCGGTAGGTGCCGGGGGCCGTGAGCCACGCGTGCGTAGCCTCGTCGAAGTAGCTCAGTGGGTGGTTCGCCGCCGCCGGGTCGATCTTGAGGTGCACGATCGCCGAGCCGCCGGGCGCCAGGCTCACCTGGGCGTAGCCGACGAGCCGCTTCGGCGGCTCACCGGTGCTGGCCGGCAGCCCGACGTAGACCTCGGCGGTCTCGGTGCCCGCGCGCTGACCGGTGTTCGTGACGCGGAACTTGACCTGCACCTTCTCCAGCCGGGAGGCGTGCGCATTCGGAGCGTGCACGCCGAGCTGGCTGTAGGCGAAGGTCGTGTACGACAGGCCGTAGCCGAACGGGAACTGCGGTGCGATACCCGCGGCGTCGTAGCCCTTATAACCGACGTTCAGGCCCTCGCTGTACGTGATGTTGGGGTCGGCGATGCCATCCCAGGGGTTCACCGGGCTGGGCGGAACTGCTTGCTCGCTGGTCGGGTACGTCATCGTCAGCTTGCCCTGCGGAGTGACGTCGCCCCAGAGGACGTCCGCGAGCGCGCTGCCCTGCTCCTGCCCGCCGAAGTACGTCTGCACCACAGCGGCGACGGACCCGAGCCACGGCATGGTCACCGGGCCGCCCGTGGCGAGCACCACGATGGTGCGCGGGTTGACGGCGCTGACGGCGCTCACCAGGAGGTCCGCACTCTCCGGCAGCTTGAGCGAGACCCGGTCGCGCTCCTCGGTCTCGAAGTCGCGCACGTAGACGACTGCGACATCGGCGTCCTTCGCCGCCGCGACGGCCTGGGCGATGCCCGGCGACTGCACGCCAGCCGGCGTGCGCCACTGGAGCAGCAGCGTGCCGGGCTGCAGGTTGGTCAGCGGGTGCGTCGCGCGGTACTCGATGTGCAGGGCATACTGCTGTCCGGCGACCAGGTGCAGCACCGGGGACGTCACCACGCGCCGGCCGGCCTGGCCGGTCATGTCGATCAACGTGGTTCCGTCCAGGCTGAGCGTCGCGTCTCCCCAGCCGGTCAGCGCCAGTTGGTAGTCGCCGGTCGCCGGCGGCGTCAGGAAGCCGTCGTACTTCACCGACTGCTGCTCGAGGAAGAAGTTAAACGGCGGCACCGGCACTTGGGTGCCCGCGCCGAGCCAGCCCGGGAAAGTGCTGGCGAAGCCGAGGTCGTAGTTGACCTGCCGCTCGGCACGGGTCATCGCGGGCGCGCCACTGAACGTGGTGTTGTGCCAGTACTGCGCGGTCAGGCCTGGGCCCGTCCCGCTCGCCGGGGACAGCACCGACGAGGGAACGGCGGTCATGTCCTCCGTCTCGATCATCGACGCCGCGTTGACCGGGTCGTTGCCCGGCGTGAACGTGACGGTGGCGCCCGACCCGGCGCGGGCGGTGATGCCCTGGAGAGTCGGCGTGCCGGTGGTAGGGGACACGTACGCCGAGCCACTCTCCGCCGCGAGGATGTTCGCGTCCGCGCCGATGACGGCGATGGACTTCGTCGAACCGGTCAGCGGCAGCACCCCGTCGTTCTTCAGCAGCGTGATGGCCTTGTCCTCGACCGCCCGGGCCACCGCGTCGTGCGCCGCGACCGGAATGGAGGTCGGCGTGTAGTCGGTGTCGAACACGCCGATGCGGAACATGGTGGTCAGAATGCGCAGCACCGCGTCGTCGACCAGCGCGAGGCTGGCCTGCCCGGACTGGACCGCGGCCAGCAGCGCGCCGTCGTAGACGGTCGTGGTGCCGGTCTCCATGTCGTCGCCGCCCGACAGGCCCGTCAGCGTGTCGTGCAGGGCGCCGAAGTCGCTCATCACGAAGCCGCTGAAGCCGATCTGGCCCTTGAGCACGGTGCGCAGCGTCATGGCGTTCTGGCACGAGTACTGTCCGTTGATCTTGTTGAACGAGCACATGACGGCGCCGGGGCCGGCCCGCTTGACGACCATCTCGAACGCCAGCGCGTACACCTCGCGGAGCGTGCGCTCGCTCATGATCGAGTTCTGTCCGGAGCCGCGGTTGGTCTCCTGGTTGTTTGCCGTGTAGTGCTTCAGCGTAGCGATGACGTTGTGCGCCTGGAGCACGTCGGCATAGACGCTGTTCAGGTCGCCGTTGAGGAACGGGTCCTCACCCTCGCTTTCGCTGACGCGTCCGCCCCAGGGCACCCGGTCGACGTCGGTGTCAGGGGCGAGGAGGACGTTCTGGCCGGTCTCGCGCACCTCCTCGGCCACAACGGTGGCGAACTCTCGCGCCACGCCGGGTGACCACGTGGCGCCCAGCGCCATCTCCGACGGCATCGCCGTCGCGTGTCCGTCCGTACCGGGCAGGGACCAGCCACGCGGCGCGACCCCACCGCCGGCGTCAGCCATCTTCAACGCCGGGATGCCTAGGCGCGGGATCGGCGCGTTGTAGAACGCATACGGTGCCTCGCCCTGATTTCCGGTCATCAGGTCGATCTTCTCCGCGAGCGTCATCTGCTGCATGAGCAGGCGCGCGCGCTCCTGCGGCGAGAGGTGCGTGTTGAGCCACGGCTGCGAACTGGCCGGCTGCGCTAGGCTGGCCGGAGCGGTCACCACCCCAACGGCAAGAACCACCGCCACCACAAGAGCCGCACCACCGAACGCCCGCCGCCCTGTCGCCATAGCGCCTCCCGCATCCGGCCCGGTATGGGTGATATTACAGAGGATCGCTCGTTCCGGCGGCAGGCACAGACGGCACCTTGCAGCTCATTGGGCTGCCTGGCTTCGGCGCTGTCACCCAGAAGCGCGAGCTTCTGAAGGAGGCGGGAGCCATGCCGGCCGCCGGAATCTCCCATGAGCGCGGCGACGAATCTTTGCTGGCGCACCGAGTCGGCGATCCGGTGCCAGCGGTACGTCGGAAGTTGCTTACGTATCTGCCACGCTCTGTGGCCGGCCCTGCCCACCACAGCGGCAACTGCAGGGCTGCACCGGTGGCCGGTGTGCCCTGCGGGTTGCCGACGGGGGCATCCGCCGATGAGTCTTTGAGCCGGCCCCGGTCTTACCATTGGCGCCACCTGGTGGCGATTCACGGAAGGACGATTCGCCATGCCTGACTCCGATCCGGCGACTCATCTGCTGGACGTGCCCGGCGCACGGCTGTACTACGAGCGCCGTGGCAGCGGCCCGCTGCTGCTCATGATCGGTTCGCCGATGGACAGCACCGGCTTCGCCGGACTCGCCAGCGCGCTGGCCGGCATGGCCAGATGGCTCGGGCCGTGCGCTGGCGCCATGGATCCGGCCCTGTCATCGACGCCCAGCATCCCGAAGCGCCCCGCGGGGGCCGGGTCAGCCGCCCTGTGGTCTTGACCCGCTATCGGCGGCGGTCGACTTGGTGATCACAGCGTCCGAGTTCAGATTGAGCCAGGGCACGCGGCGGATCAGGTGCCGGAGCGTGACAGGAAGTCCTTCTACGCACGCGTAGTGTCACCTGGGCACGGCCTGTCCCAGTGACATCTGGGTGACAAGCGATCTTCGAGGCCTGTTTAAGAGGCCTGCATATGGCCTCTGACCTGCGGTTCTGGGTGGAGCTGAGGGGATTTGAACCCCTGGCCCCCTCGATGCGAACGAGGTGCGCTACCGGACTGCGCTACAGCCCCAAGAACGGCTGTCAGCCTAGCAAACTAAGTCAGCTGCTCGCGCGGTTGAGATGTCCGGCCCAGGTCACGGGCCACCCCCTCAGTCGCCGACGGCGCGCACCGCGGCGTCCGCGTACTGGTCGTACAGCTGGTCGCCGAGGCGGGCCGAGATGTCGATGATCTCCGCGGTCCACGCCGGCTTGGGCGCCTGGACGGGGGCGCGAACCGTCTCAGTCGCCACAACGCTGTCAGCGGCCGACTGCCGGACCGAACCGGCATGCGCGGCAAGTCGGCGGGCCCGGTCGGCATCGGTGCGGGCCGCCTCGCGCAGCAGCATCACGAACCCGCCGAACATCATCATGGGCGGGACGACGACCCACCACGCTGCCAGGTGGGCTACCGCGATCACCGCCGCTGCCGCGGCCAGGGCGGTGGTCATGGCCAGCATGCGCCGCCTGGCCCGCAGAATCGCGCCACGCCGCGCGGCGGGGGACGGGCCGGGCCGCAACGCCAGGTGATCGTGCTCCGGGCTGACGCGCGGGATCGGCTCGGTGTCTGAGTCGGAATCTTGCCAGGGATTGTCCTCGCGACGGCGGGGTTCCGTCGCGCGGACGATAACCTGCCGGGGCCGCAGCCACCTGGGCACGAGCGCTCCCAGCCAGATGACGACGATAGCCAGATAAAGGATCGCGCTGCTCAATGGCCCACCCCGGGATCGCGCCGCCGGGGGGCACAGCAGAGCAGCCCCGCAGGCGCGGATGCCATGATCGCGGGGATACTCACGTGACGCACGGTAGGGGCCAGGGCTGGTGTTGACGAGCATTCGGCCCGGTGTGTCGCAAGATCGGCTAGCAGGAACCGTGTTGCCGCGCAGCGAACGGGCCCGATTAGGGGCCGAAACGGGATCCGGCTGAAACTGGATCAGGCGACGACTCCGGATCAGCGGATCAGGCGCCGAACGGAATCAAAGACCGAAACGGAATCAACACACGCAACGGAATCAAGACCGGAACGGGATCAGGCGGCGCCGGGGCGCGGAATT
>DASWFT010000212.1:0-2726 GCA_036394075.1 Streptosporangiaceae bacterium | reverse complement strand
CCGGTCGGCGGGAAACACCGTGATGCAGCAGACAGCCTGAACCGCCCTAGCGGCTTGCTTGGGCCGCGTGCGCGGGAACGTGCATGCGCGGTCCTGAGGGGGCCCCGGTGCAGCAATGCACCGGGGCTACCCGGCAGTACGTCAAAGGAGGTCGGCTGATGCCGAAGACGTAGTCCGGGCCAGTGTCGAGGTCCGTCCCTACCGCGGCGTGCGTGGCTGGGTCCTGCCCAGCCGGGTGTGAAGCTCGCGGGAAAGCCTAAGGGTTCCCGTTCCGTCCGGGGACTACGGGTGAAGGGAAGGCTGGGCATGGGGTGAATAGCCGTGAATCCTTGCTGATGCCTCGTCACGGAAACGTCCTGTGACGGATCGCTGCACAGGGCGACAGGGGCCGGTCGTTGAAAGGCGACAGGCGGCGATCAAGGACGGATCTTGATCGTGCAGGCACCGCCGTCCCCGGGGTATAGAGGACACCCAATCCCAGCCGCGTCTCATGCGTGCGGAACATGGAAACCCCGCTCGGGTCCGCGCCGCCTGCGGGCGGTGCGGTAGGCCGATCGTAAGAGGGGCACAAGCCCCGGGCGGGACAGGATGCCCAAGAAGCGAATGCCGGCGGCCGAAAGGCAGCAGGAAACCAGCGCCAGCGTCCCGGTTCTTCCGCCGGGGGTGCTGCATAACTCGCCGGATACCGGGCCTGGTGCCCGGGCGTGAAAGCGCGCTGACGTGAGGCAGGTGAGCTGTTGAAGTGATGCGGCCAAGATCGCCGGAACCGAAGGGCAAGTTAGACGCGATGACGGGTTACAGCTTCTCCACCCCGGTATGGGATGGCCGCACCTGGGTCCGTCCCGCCGTGGCCGGGGTTGCGGTGGCCCGCACAGCGAACGGACCGGAGGACCGGCCCCGGGAACAAGGCGCACCCGCCGAGTGGGACAAGATCGACTGGCGGGCGCAGGAGGGGCAGGTACGGCGGCTGCGGCAGCGGATCTTCAAGGCGTCGCAGGAGCAGGACTGGGCCAAGGTCCGGAACCTGCAGAAGCTGATGCTGCGGAGCCGGTCGAACACGCTGGTCAGCGTGCGGCAGGTGACGCAGCGCAATGCTGGGCGCAAAACCCCGGGGATCGACGGGGAGGTCGCACTGACCTCCGGAGCCAGGGCGGATATTGCGGTGCGGGTGCACCAGTCGATTTCGTCGTGGCAGCCCCGCGCGGTCAAGCGCGTGTACATACCGAAAGCCAGTGATGAAAGGAAACTGAGGCCGCTTGGAATTCCCGTGATCCTGGATCGCTGCCATCAGGCAAGAGTCCGGAGCGCGCTGGAACCCGAGTGGGAGGCACGGTTTGAAGCCCGATCGTATGGGTTCCGGCCGGGCCGCAGTTGCCAGGATGCGATTAGTGCTATCTACCAGACATGCAAAGGCTCTCAGGCCAGGCGTGTATGGGCGCTTGACGCAGACTTGGCGGCGGCGTTCGACCGGATCGACCACGCTCACCTGCTCCAGGCAATCGGCGGCTTCCCGGCTAGCGGGATGATCGCTGAGTGGCTGAAGGCGGGCGTGTTCGAGCCGGGGAAAGGGCTCGCTCCGACCGAGGAGGGAACTCCCCAGGGCGGGGTGATTTCACCCTTGCTACTGAACGTCGCATTGCACGGGCTGGAGGAAGCCGCCGGAGTCCGCTACGTTACCGCTGGCGCTCAAGCCGGGGACACAAAAGCGAGCTCGCCGGTTCTGGTGAGATATGCTGATGATCTTGTTGTGCTCTGTCGCAGCCAGGAACAGGCGCAGCAGATCAAGGCACGGCTTGCGGAATGGCTGGCGCCACGGGGACTTGCCTTTAACGAGGACAAGACGAAGATCGTGCACCTTTCTCAGGGGTTCGATTTCCTCGGATTCAACGTCCGCCGTTACGGCCGCAAGCTGCTGATCAAACCGAGCAAGGCGGCCATCAGGCGGGTCCGGAAAAGGCTCGCGACCGAGATGCGCACCCTGCGCGGCTCGAACGCGATGGCGGTCATCGCCAGGCTTAACCCCATCATCCGGGGCTGGGCAGCCTACTACCGGGGCGTGGTATCGTCCCGGCTGTTCGACAGCCTGGACGCCTACATGTGGAAATTGCTCTACAAATGGTCCGCATGGAGCCACCCCAACAAGCCGAAGGACTGGATCGTCGGCCGGTACTTCGGGAAACACAACAAGTTCAGGAACGACCGCTGGGTGTTCGGTGCCCCCGGCACCAGCGCCTACGTCACTAAATTCGCCTGGACTGGCATCGTCCGGCACGTCATGGTCAAGGGCGCGGCCTCACCTGATGACCCTGCCCTGGCCGAATACTGGGCGGAGCGGCGCACGAAGGTCAAGCCCCCGCTGGATAGGTACACGCTGCGCCTGCTTACCAGGCAGAACGCGCGCTGCCCACTGTGCGGGGATCATCTCCTGACCGCCGAACAGCCCCCCGAGTCCCCGCAAGCATGGGAACACTGGTGGTTGCAGCTCGCCCGCCGGGCGATATCTGCCGACTACCTCACCCATCACGGGGAACCCCGGTCACCGGACGATGACCAAACCCGCCTCGTACACGCCTCCTGCCACCGCGGGCACCTCGCCCGCCAGCGCAGGAACCAGCGCTTCAACCAGCCATGCCCTAGCGGCTTGCATGAGCCGTGTGCCGCGATGAGTGGCACGCACGGTTCTGAGGGGGGATCGGCGGGGTAACCCGCCGGTCCTACCCGGCACT
>DASWFT010000211.1:0-5018 GCA_036394075.1 Streptosporangiaceae bacterium | reverse complement strand
CCCCTTCCCTGATCTTCCGCACGTGGCATCACCGCCCCGGGCGCGGATCCGTATGCCCTGACAAGGAGACCCCATGAGCACTACACAGCTCGCGACCGGGCGCGCCGCCGGAGGCGGCGCGGACGCCGGCCCCGTCCGGCGTCATCTCGGCCTCGCCCTGGTCGTCATCGCCACCGCACAGCTCATGGTGGTACTCGACGCCACGATCGTGAACGTTGCGCTGCCCCACGTCCAGAAGGCGCTCGGTTTCTCCGGCACCGGCCTGGAGTGGGTGGTCAACGCCTACGCTCTCACCTTCGGCGGCCTGCTGTTGCTTGGCGGCCGGGCCGGCGACATCCTGGGCCGGCGGCGGATGTTCATCGCCGGCATCGTCCTGTTCTCGCTGGCCTCGCTGCTCGGCGGGTTCGCCACCACGCAGGTCTGGCTGCTCGCGGCCCGTGCCGCGCAGGGCGTCGGCGCCGCGGTCATCGCCCCGACCGCGCTGGCCCTGATCACCACCACCTTCCCGGAGGGACCGCCGCGCAACCGGGCGATGGGCGTCTACTCCGCGATGAGCATCGGCGGCGCCGCGGTCGGCCTGATGGCAGGCGGCCTGCTGACCACCTACCTGTCCTGGCGCTGGGTGATGTTCGTCAACGTGCCCATCGGCGCGATCGTCGCGCTCATCGCGCCGCGGGCACTGGCCGACTCGCCGGGCCGCCGCGGCAGGTTCGACTTCCCCGGCGCGATCACTAGCACGGCGGGCCTGGCCGCGCTGGTCTACGGCCTGACCAGCGCGGCGACCGGCCAGAACGGCGTCTCGCACTGGGGCGACACCAAGGTCATCGTCTCGCTGACCGCCGCGGTAGTGCTGCTCGCCAGCTTCGTCATGATCGAGGCGCGCAGCGAGCACGCGCTGATGCCGCTGCGGATCTTCCGCAACCGGGACCGGTCCGCGGCCAACCTGATCATGCTGTTCGTCGGCACCGCGATGTTCGGCATGTTCTTCTTCCTGACGATCTTCGTGCAGACCGTCTGGGGGTACAGCGCGCTGAAGACCGGGATCGCCTACCTTCCGCTGGTGACCGCCGTCATGGTGATGGCCGGGGTAAGCGCCGCGCTGGTCCCCCGGATCGGCGCCCGGCCGCTGCTGCTGGCCGGATCGGCGGCCGCCGCGGGCGGGATGTTCTGGCTGTCGCGGATCACCGAGCACAGCACCTACGCCGGCGGCCTGCTGGGCCCGATGCTGGTCACCGCGGCCGGGCTGGGCATGCTGTTCATGCCGCTGACCCTGGTCGCGCTGTCCCGGGTCAGCGACCGGGACGCCGGACTGGCATCCAGCCTGCCCAACGTCGGCCAGCAGGTCGGCGGCTCGATCGGGCTGGCGCTGCTGGGCACCGTGGCCTGGACCGTCGTGGCCAATACGGCCCGCAATTCGGCGGCTGCCGCCGCGGCCGCCGCCAAGGCGGGCCACCCGCTGGGCGGCACCGCCGCGCAGGTCAAGACGGCGATCTACGACCATGCGCTGTCGGTCGGCTTCGGCCGCGGGTTCGAGGTATCCGCAGGGATCATGCTCATCGCCCTGATCATCACGATCGCCGCCGTCCGGGTCAAGCGCGCCGACCTGGCCGGCGCCCAGGCCACGCCGGCCAGCCCCGCCGGGGACGACGTGACCGCCGAGATGGTCGAGGCCGGGTAACCGCGGAACCCGGTTGCCTGGCCTGATGCCAAGGCCAGGCCATCCGGGCCAGGACAGTCCATGCTGCTCGAGGCGGTGGCCTGATAGGCCACCGCCTCGAGCCTCTTCGGCAACCGGGGCCCGGTTCCCTGACTCCCGATCCGGTCCCAGCTTGGAGGCCGCCGACTTGGCCGCGGCCGAGCTGGGTGTCTCGCGGCGGCAGGTATATGCGCTGGTCAGGCGTTGGCGAGCGGGTGAAGGCCTGGCATCGGATCTGCTGCCCCGGCACCTCCGGTGGCGGTCGGGGTGGCGAGCGGCTCCCGGACGAGGTGGAGACCGTGGCGCGGGAAGTTCTGCGGACGCGGTACCTGACGCGGCAGCGGCGAACGGTGGCTGCGGTGTGCCGGGAGGTCGCGCGGGAGTGCAGGGTTCGCGGTCTGCGGGTGCGGTCGCGGGGAACGGTGCTGCGTCGCATCGCCAGGCTCGACCGGGTGCGGGCGGTCTCGGCCAGGGAGGGCGGCGACGCGGCCAGGACGCTGCGCCCGGCCGGCGGGACACCTCCGGAGATCACCGGGCTGCTGGAGCAGGTACAGGCCGATCACACCCCGGCCGATGTGATCGTGGTGGACGAGCGGCACCGGCTGCCGGTCGGGCGGCCGTATGTCACGGCGGCGATCGACGTGGCCAGCCGGTGCGTGGCCGGGCTGGTAGTGACGCTGGAGGCCTGGTCCCGCCAAGTGTCCCTCAGGGCGCCCGAGTGGCGCGGACGGGTTAATCGTGCTCTGCGCATCGATCCAAGGAGTCTCCATAGTGTGGAATACACCGATCGGCCGTGAAGCCCCGGGGGCGTTTCTATGAAAGCTTGCGTGTTACCCTTGCGCAGCTTTCCGTCCCGCCGCTGGCCTTGATGTTCCGCGATCTCGATCTGGCGGGATGAGGGCGTGTCCTGCCGTCTTTTTCAGTGTGCGGCCGCAGGCCATATCCAGGCCGCCCAGCTTGTTCCTGCCGGGCCTGCGCAGGGTGCATCGGTTGTGCGTTTTACCGGAAGGCGAAGTGTTCAGCATGGATATAGTCACGCGGCACGCCACGCCGTCGCAGGTAGCGGCTGATGTCCTCGACCATGGGCACGGGGCCGCAGATAAACGTGTGCACGTCGGTGATCGGGGCTTGGATCGCGGCGTCGACGTCGGCTCCAGTGAGGTGGCCATGCGTGCGCGTAAAGACAGGGTGCAGGCGCACCGATGGCAGGCGATCGCTCTGCGCGAGTAGTTCAGGCAGGTATACGGCATCGGCTTCGGTTGGGACGATGTAGAAGAGTTCCACGCTGTGCCGATCCTCTGATGTGAGCGCCTGCAGCCAGCTGAGGAATGGGACGATACCGATGCCGCCGGCGATCCAGACTTGAGCGCGGCCACCGAGGGTGAAGTCGAACATACCGTAAGGGCCGCTGACTGCCGCGGGCAGGCCGGGTGTCAGTTCGGCGGCCAGGGTTCGTGTTTCGCGACCCCGCGCGCGTACCGATAGCCGCAGCTGACGGCCGGGACCGGTGCCAGCGACCGAGAAGGGATGTTCGTGCCAGGCGCCGTCACCACCGACGTGCAGGAACACGAACTGCCCGGGCTGAGGTGTGATGCCTGGCCCGCTCGGCGTGAGGCGCAGCTCGACGATGTCTTCGGCTGGGCGGGTGACGCTCGTCACGGTGTAGTCCGCGGTCGGCAGCAGGCGGCGCATCAGGAGTTCTTCGTAGAGATAGCAGAGGAATCCGGCAGTCCCGACAATGAGGAAAACGACCCGCAGCACGAGTGAGGATGCGATGACCTGATCCAGGACCAGGCCGTGGATCACGCTGGTTGCCACGAACAGTCCCATCAGGCGGTGCAGGAATTTCCATCGGTAGTAGGAGAGGCGCAGAATCCGCGCGGCACGCGGCAGCGAGATCACAACCAGGCCGATTATCCCAAGAAGCGATATCACGCCCAACGCAAGGCCGGCCGTGTTCGCCGGTCGGCCGGGTGCGGCGCCGGTCACTGTAAAGTGCGGGAGGACCAGCAACGTCCCGGCGATGGCCGCCCGCTTGTGCCAGAGATACATGCGGTCCAGGCCACCGAACCACGGCTCCAGCCAGCGCGCGCGGGTAGCCAGGATCAGCGACCAGGTAAACAGGTAAACCGCCATCACGCCGGCCAGTTCGCCCCACTTATACCTGCCGGGCAGGGTCATCGGCCGTTCTTGGACCCAGAGCACGATCATGCCGGCCCCGAGGGTGAGAACCGCGGAACCCCCGACGTGGCGGCGCTTGAGTCGTACATCCATGGGCCGGCGAAGCACGCGGAACCAGTAGACCAGCACCGCTACTAGAGCAGGCATGCGACCCTTCTTCCGTTCTGATACCTATGTCGAGCGTTTGGCCTGACCGGGAACTCGCCTGGGCGTGCCTCAGCCGGGTGCGGGGAGGCGGCGCGCGGGATGAGGCAGGCTGCGATGCCCGCGGCCACGGCTGCGCCGATGGCGAAGGTGTTGGTGAACGCGCTGTCGAGGGACAGCGGGTGTACGGCGGTCTGCGCCAGGGCGTAGGCCAGGGCCGCTAGCGCCAGGATCGCCGCGGCGCCCCGTGGGGGGCGGACTTTTCGCTTCCGTGCTCATGACCGCTCCGATCTGGCTGATACGCTGCCTCGATTTAGATACACTGTATCACAACTGGACGGTGTATCATAGATGCGTCCGGGTTCTCGATGACCCCGGGGCCTGCGGGAGGAACACGGTGCTCTTTCCGCTATCGGCCGGAGCCGCCACCGTGCTCGAACCGGCACGGCCCAAACCGAACATATTGGCCGAACGCTCGCGGAAATACGGTGTGCCTCGGCTGGCCAGCCGCTGCCCAGCGCGTTGTACCAGCGGTGGGCGTCGCATTTCGGCGTCGACGTCCTCGACGGCATCGGCATGACCGAGATGCTGCACATCTTCCTGTCCAACCGGCCGGGTGCGGTGCGTCCGGGCACGACTGGCGTCGCGGTGCCCGGGTACGACCCGCGCATCCTCGATGACGAAGGAAACGAGGTCGCGCCGGGCACCCCGGGCATGCTGTTCGTACGCGGCGACTCCACCGCGACCGGAGCCGCGGGAATGCGGCGAAGAGCGAGCAGTGCTAGTCGCGGCCTGAGGGGCGGCTCTCCGGAAGTGAGAGCGCGCCGCCCTGGGCCGGCCGGTCGCCGGCCTGGTTGGTGTCTGCGGCGATGCCGGTGAGGAGCCAGCCGAGCCCGGTCTCGAAAGTGAGCTCGTCGTATTTGCTGTGCAGCAGGCCCGCGGCGCCGAAGGCGGCGAGGTTCGGGAAGTTGCCCGAGCCGGCGAGGTCCTGCAGGTA
>DASWFT010000210.1:0-6228 GCA_036394075.1 Streptosporangiaceae bacterium | reverse complement strand
GCCGCTGGACGGGCCGGACCCCGAATGCGTGCGAGGCTTCGGTGCCGAGGCGCTCAAGGAGGCGGACCCGTCGTCCGCGCCCCGCCCGGCGCTTGATCATTCCCATCGCGGCCGGGTCCGCGGCCAGACGGTACCGGTCACCATCGGCCGCCGCCCACCCGGCGCGGCTGCGGCCACCGCACCATCGGCCATCCCGCAGGCGCCGCCCGCCCGGGCGTGCGACGAGAACCCGCTGGTCGGCTTGGCGATGACGGTCGACGCGGGCAGCACACAGTACTGAACAACCGAACAGATAGATCAACCAAAGGGACGGAACGAAAAATGGCTGGAAAGCTCGAAGGCAAAGTGGCCTTCATCACAGGTGCGGCTCGCGGGCAGGGCCGCAGTCACGCGGTGCGGCTGGCGCAAGAAGGCGCCGACGTCATCGCGATCGACATCTGCCGGCAGATTGACACGGTGCCCTATCCGATGGCCACCCCGGAGGACCTCAGCCAGACGGTCAAGGAGGTCGAGGCCCTGGACCGGCGGATCGTCGCCCGCGAGGCCGATGTCCGCGATGAGGCGGGGCTCAGGGCCGCCTTCGACGCGGGCGTGGCCGAACTCGGCCCCGTGGACATCGTGCTGGCCAACGCCGGCATCGCGCCAATGTCGCTGCATGAGACCCACGGTGCGTGGCAGGACGTCATCGACGTCAACCTGACCGGCGTCTTCAACACCGTCGAGACCGCTATCCCGTCCATGATCGAGCGGGGCCGGGGCGGTGCGATCGTGCTCACCAGCTCGACGGCCGGCATCAACGGCATCGGCGGCCCGAGCCGCGGCGGGCTGGGCTATACCGCGGCCAAGCACGGCGTGGTCGGCCTCATGCGCTCGTACGCCAACAACCTGGCGCCGCACAGCATCAGGGTCAACACCGTGCATCCGACCGGCGTCAACACGCCGATGGTCGTCAACGAGGCGATGCAGGAGTTCCTCGCGCAGGATCCCAGCTTGTCCAACGCGATGGCCAACGCGCTGCCGGTCGACATGGTCGAGCCGGTCGACATCTCCAACGCGATCCTCTGGCTGGTCTCCGACGATGCCCGCTACGTCACCGGAATCACCGTGCCGGTCGACGCCGGCTTCACGAACAAGAAGTGAGGTACCAGCCATGACAGGACGAGTTGAGGGCAAGGTCGCCTTCATCACCGGTGCGGCACGCGGCCAGGGCCGCAGCCACGCGATCCGGCTGGCGGAAGAGGGCGCCGACATCATCGCGGTCGACATCTGCGCCCAGGTCGGCTCGGTGCCCTATCCGATGGCCACGCCGGAGGACCTCGCCGAGACGGTCAAGGAAGTCGAGGCGCTGGACCGGCGGATCGTCGCCACCCAGGCTGACGTCCGTGACTACGGCGCGCTGAAAAAGGCGCTGGATGACGGCGTGGCCGAACTCGGCCGGCTCGACATCGTGTCGGCCAACGCCGGGATCGCCTCCTACGGGCTGGCCGCCGAGCTGGACGAGACCACCTGGCAGGACATGATCGACACCAACCTGACCGGGGTCTGGCACACCGCGAAGGCGGCGATCCCGCACCTGATCGCCGGCGGCCGGGGCGGGTCGATCGTGCTGACCAGCTCGACGGCCGGGCTGCTGGCCATTCCCAACATGGCGCACTACGTGTCGGCCAAGCATGGGGTGGTCGGCCTGATGCGGACCCTGGCCCTGGAGCTGGCGCCGCACTACATCCGGGTCAACTCGGTGCATCCCACCGGGGTCGACACGCCGATGGTGCAGAACGACGCGTCCATGCGGCTGTTCCTGCCCGACGTGGACAACCCCACGGCAAAGCAGTACGCCGAGGTGATGGGCTCGCTGAACGCGCTGCCGATCCCATGGGTGGAGCCGCGGGACATCTCCAACGCGGTGCTGTTCCTCGCCTCGGACGAAGCCAGGTACATCACCGGGGTCACGCTGCCGGTCGACGCCGGCTCGGTCACCAAGTAGCCGCCGACAGGAACACGAGCCAGCGATGGCAAGGATGGTGCACCACGTGAGCGAGCCGGAGGGGCGCGGTGTCGCCTGGACTGAGGAGCCGAGCGAGCCGCCAGGGCGCGGTGCCGCCTGGACTGAGGAGCGAGGAACGAGCGACGAGGGAAGGCGGCGCCCCCAAGCGCCCCGGCGGGCGAGCGGGGAGCAGAGCACGAGCGACGAGGGAAGGCGGCGCAGTGAAGGGGGAATGGGGAGGCGGGCGGGGCCCCGGAGGCGAGCGGGAGACGTCGGCGCACGCCGCGACGTCAGCGGTAATGGCAACGGGCCAGCCCGGGGAGATCTGGCCCGGCTCGAGGACACGCGGGCCCGGATCGCGGCCCGGGTCGTGGGGCGCGAGCGTGAGCTTGAGCTGATCCTGGCGGCGGTGGCCGCGGGCGCGCCCAGTACCACCGGCGAGCCGGCGCAGCTGCTCGGCACCGCACCCGCCGACGGCGAGCCAGATCTGGAGACGGCCCGGCGGGCCAGGCAGATCGCCGCACGGCTGGCCGTTCCGCGCCCGCGCCGCGACGTCCTGGCCCGCCGAGGCGCCGGGGAGCTGGCCAGCGTCCGCTACCGGGGCGATTCGGACGACATCGACCTGGACGCCACGTTGGACAGTCTCGTCGAGCACCCGGTGCCCGAGGACGACGACATCATCGTCCGGGAGCGGGTACGGACCCGGCGATCCGTGGTGCTCGCCGTCGACGTCTCCGGCTCGATGCGCGGCGAGCGGGTCCGCACCGCCGCGGCCACGGTCGGTGCCCTGGCCGCCGAGCTGGGCCGCGACGACCTCGCGGTCATCGCGTTCTGGTCCGACGCCGCGGTGCTCGCGGGGCTCGGCCAGCACATCCCGGCCGAGCGGCTGCTCGACGCGCTGCTGCGGATCCCGGCCCGCGGGCTCACCAACATCTCGTTCCCGCTGCAGGTCGCGCGGCAGCAGCTGGCCAGGATCCCGGCGCGGGACGCGCGGGTGCTGCTGCTGTCCGACTGCGTGCACAACGCCGGGCCGGATCCCCGATGGGCCGCCACCGGGCTGGCCCGCCTGGACGTACTGCTCGATATCTCCGGCGAGCACGACGCGGAACTCGCGCGTGACCTGGCCCGGCTCGGGCACGGGCGGCTGGCCCGGGTGCGCGGCTACCGCGACGTCGCCCCCGCCGTATCCGGGCTGTTCGCCCGGTGAGTGAGACGAGAGGATTGACAGATGGCCAATGCCTGGTTCGAGACGGTTGCCGAGGCGCAGCGGCGCGCGAAGAAGCGGCTGCCCCCTTCGGTGTATAGCGCGCTGATCGCCGGTTCCGAGAAGGGCCTGACCGTCAGCGACAACGTCAAGGCCTTCAGCGAGCTTGGCTTCGCCCCGCATGTGGCCGGGCTGTCGGCGAAACGTGACATGGCCACCACCGTCATGGGCCAGCCCGTAGCGCTGCCCGTGATCATCTCGCCGACCGGCGTGCAGGCTGTCCATCCCGACGGCGAGGTCGCGGTCGCCCGCGCCGCCGCGGCGCGGGGAACGGTGATGGGCCTGAGCTCGTTCGCGAGCAAGCCGATCGAGGACGTCGTGGCGGCCAATCCGAAGACGTTCTTCCAGACCTACTGGGCCGGGACGCGCGAGCAGTTGCTTGATCACATCGCGCGGGCCCGCGCCGCGGGAGCCGTCGGGCTTATCGTGACGCTGGACTGGTCGTTCTCCAATGGCCGGGACTGGGGTAGCCCGGTCATCCCTGAGCGGGTGGATCTTAGGACGATGGTGCGGTTCGCGCCCGAGGTCCTGCGGCGCCCGCGGTGGCTGCTCGACTTCGCCAGGACCGGGCAGGTGCCGGACCTGACCGTGCCGAACGTGGTGGGCCAGGGCGAGGCCGCGCCCACGTTCTTCGGCGCGTACGGGCAGTGGATGGCTGCCCCGCTGCCCACCTGGGATGATGTGCGTTGGCTGCGTGAGCAGTGGGGCGGGCCGTTCATGCTCAAAGGGGTGACCCGGGTCGATGATGCCAAGCGGGCGGTCGACGCCGGGGTGACGGCCATCTCGGTGTCCAACCACGGCGGCAACAACCTGGACGGCACGCCGGCCACGATCCGGGTCCTGCCGGCCGTCGCCGAGGCGGTGGGTGACCAGATCGAGGTTGTGCTCGACGGCGGTGTCCGCCGCGGTGGCGACGTGGTCAAGGCGGTGGCGCTGGGTGCGAGGGCGGTGATGATCGGCCGTGCCTACCTGTGGGGGCTGGCGGCGAACGGCCAGGCCGGCGTGGAGAACGTGCTCGACATCCTGCGCGGCGGCATCGACTCGACCCTGCTTGGGCTCGGCCACGCCTCCATCCATGACCTGACCCCGGACGACATCGTGATCCCGCCCGGATTCACCCGCACGCTTGGTGCCGGTCATGCGGCAGGCGGGTAAATGCAGGGCATGACCACGCTCGGCGACCTCACCTGGCCGGAAGCCGCGCGGCTGGCCGCGGCCGGGGCGGTGCTGGCCGTGCCGGTCGGCTCCACCGAGCAGCACGGGCCCCACCTGCCGCTGTCCACCGACACTGACGTCGCCGTCGCGCTCGCTGCCCGGCTCGCCACCCGCCTCGGTAACGTCATCGTCGCGCCGGTTGTCGGCTACGGCTCCAGTGGCGAGCATTCCGGCTTCGCCGGGACGATCTCGATCGGCCAGGAGGCCCTGGAACTGATGCTCGTCGAGCTCGGCCGGTCGGCGGCCGAGACCTTCGGCCACATCGTGTTCATCTCCGCCCACGGCGGGAACAGCGATCCAGCCACCCGCGCCGCGGACAGGCTGCGCGCCGAGTCCCGGAACGTGCTGCTCTGGATACCCGGGCCCGTCGGGGTGGCCGATGCGCACGCCGGGCGCACCGAGACTTCCATCCAGCTCGCGCTGGATCCGGGCCGGGTCCATGCCTCCCTGGCCGAGACGGGGAACCGGACTCCCGTCGCCGAGCTCATGCCCCTGCTGCGTGCTTCCGGCGTCCGGGCGGCAAGTCCCAACGGCGTGCTGGGCGACCCGGCGGGCGCGTCTGCAGCCGAGGGAGCCGAGTTGCTTGGCCGGCTCGAGGCGGACCTGGTCGCGGCGGTAATCGCCTGGCTTGAGCGGATGCCGGTGTGACCCGGGTCGCGCTGGTCACCGGGGCGGCCCGCGGCATCGGGGCGGCGACCGTCCGCGGCCTCGCGGCTCAGGGCTGGGCCGTCCTGGCCGTCGACCGGTGTGCCGATGACCCGGCGTTGCCCTACCGGCTCGGCCGCCGTGATGAGCTGGACCGGGTGGTCGCCGAGGCGTCCGCCGGTGATCCAGGCGCGGTCCGGGCGCTGGCCGCGGACGCGCGGGACAGTGACGAGATGGCCGGGGCGGTCGACGCGGCCGAACGGCACTGGGGTGGCCTGGATGCCGCCGTAGCCGTGGCCGGGGTGATCGCTGGCGGCGTACCGCTGTGGGAGATGCCGCCCGAGCAGCAGCGCGCAGTCCTCGACACAGACCTGGGTGGCGTGTTCGCCCTGGCCCGGGCGGCGATCCCGGCGCTGCTGCGCCGCCCGGAGCCGCGCAGCGGCCGGTTCCTCGCCGTCGCGTCGGCGGCGGCCACGCGGGGGATGCCGATGCTGGCGGCTTACTGCGCGGCCAAGGCGGGCGTGACCGGGCTGATCCGCGCGCTCGCCGCCGAGCTGGGCGGAACCGGGATCACCGCGAACGCGGTAAGCCCTGGCTCCACCGACACCCCCATCCTGGCCGAGAGCGCCCGGCTGTACCGCCTGCCCAGCATGGAGTCGTTCGCGGCGCAGCAGCCGGTGCGGCGCCTGCTGGAGCCGGACGAGGTGGCCGCGGCGCTGGTATGGCTGGCCGGGGAGGGCAGCAGCGCGATGACCGGCGCTGTGGTCCCAGTCGACGGCGGGCTGGCCCTGTGAACAGGGCCGGCGCGGGCCAGGATGACCCTGCGACCCAGAATGACCCTGCGACCCAGAATGATGCTGTGCGCCGGGGTGGCGCTGTGCGCCAGGGTGGCGGCGCGCGGCGGGAGACCCTGCCGCTGCCGACCGGTTTCGGGATCGCATTCGATGCCGAGACGCTGTTCGTCGGCTCTGATGTCCTGTTCGGCGGCTCGCCGGCGCGCCTGCTGCGGCTGAACGCGGCAGGCGTGCGGGCCCTTGAGGAGCTGCGCGACGGCCCAGTTGGCTCGCCGGAGAGCGGCCGCCTCGCCCGGCGCCTGACCGATACCGGGATGGCGCATCCC
>DASWFT010000209.1:0-6918 GCA_036394075.1 Streptosporangiaceae bacterium | reverse complement strand
TATTTGCAGGCTGCGGTCGTTCCTGAGGAACGCTGCCATGGCCGTTTTGCAGTCATTGTGGGCCTTGCAGTTCGCGACCGTCGTGTCGTAGAGGTGGGCCAGGTGCGGGCCGGTGATCGCCAAGACGACCGCAACGACCGCCAGCCCGCCGATGGACACCGCGGCCTGGGTGCGGAACTGGAGCCAGGTGAACCGGATCATCGAAGGACCCCCAGTCTGGGCCTGCGGGCTTGTCTGGCGTCGCGCGCCTGGCTCATGTAGGCGAGTACCAGGTCGTCCATGGTGACCGGCTTGACGGTCCAGGCCGGGTCCCAGCGCCGCCGGTACCGCTTGCCGAGACCGTCGGTCTTCAGTACAGGTGTCACGCTCTGTTCCCCCGCTCGCCTCTGGGGCCCCGCCCGCCTCCCCATTCCCCCTTCACTGCGCCGCCTTCCCTCGTCGCTCGTCGCTCGTCCCTCGCTTCTCCCTCCTCAGTCCAGGCGCCGCCGCGCCCCTCCGGCTCGCTCATGCCACGCCCTCCGCGAAGCAGTTGCGGGCTGCGGTGCGGTAGATCGCCTCAATGTCATCGGGACCAAGGCCCGCCGAGCGCGCCGAGCGCAGCCAGTCGGTCATGGCGGCGAGGAACCGGGCCTGGGTGGCGGGATCGGTGCGGGGGAGCGACCGGGTGATGAACGTCCCCTGGCCCGGCCGGGCGCGCGCCAGGCCCTCGCGTTCCAGGTCGCGGTACGCCTTGAGCACCGTATTCGGGTTGATGGCCAGCTTCGCGACGACCTGCTGGGCCGTCGGCAATTGGTCACCTGGTTCGAGGAGGCCGAGTTGCAGGGCGTCATGGACCTGCTGGACCAGCTGGAGATAGGTGGCCACGCCCGAAGCGGCATCGAGCTGGAACTCGATCATTTTCCTTCTTCCACTAATTGGTTAGTGGGATAGTAGCTATCGCTGACACCGGGCGCAATGCCTCGCCGTGCCGACCGGGAACAGAACCTAGAACACGCCAACAGACGCTCCCGATGTTCGCCTCGACAGTGAGGTGCGGGAAGAGGCTGCCCTCGGCAGGCCAGCCAGGAAGACTGGTCGTTGACGCGAGCTGAGTAGCCCTATTAGGTTAGCCTTGCCTAAGAATCGATCGGTGCCGCATCTTCATCGTTCAACCCTGGGAGTTCTGTCGTGGGTTCAGCTCAGATCGCCGTGCTCGGCGCGATAGCCGGGTGCACCATCTTTCTGGGCCTCCCGGTCGGCAGGCTGCGCGCTCCGATGCCCAAGGTGCGGACGATGCTGAGCGCGACGGCCACTGGCATCCTGATCTTCCTGCTGTGGGATGTTCTCGACCATGCGTGGGCACCGGTGGACGCCGCGCTGAGTGGCCACAGGTACGGCTCAGCGTTCGGCAACGGGGCGGTGTTCGCGCTGTGCTTTGGTGTCGGCCTGGCGGGCCTGGTCTACTTCGACCGATGGGTAGCACGGCGCGCTGCCCGGTCGTTCGGGCCGGGAGCGGCGTCGGTGGCCGAACTACGGGCCGGGCGGACCGGTCTTGCCCGCTTGAGCGACCTGCCGATGATGATCGCCATTGGGATCGGCCTGCACAACTTCGCCGAGGGCCTCGCTATCGGCAACTCAGCCGCACGAGGCGCGCTGCAGCTCGCTGTTCTGCTGGTCATCGGGTTCGGCTTGCACAACGCTACGGAAGGCTTCGGCATCGTCGCGCCCATGGCCGCCGAAGGCCGCCGCCCCTCTTGGCGCTACCTGTTCCTGCTGGGGGTCATCGGCGGCGGCCCTACCTTCCTGGGGACCCTGGTGGGACAGCGCGTGGTCAACGAGACACTGTCCATCGGATTCCTGACCCTGGCCGCGGGATCCATCCTCTACGTCGTTATCGAGCTGCTGGCGGTCGCGCGCAAGCAGGCCTTGAAGGAAATCACGACCTGGGGCATCCTGCTCGGCATCCTGCTGGGCTTCGTCACGGACGCCATCGTCACCGCGGCTGGCGCCTGACCAACAGGCACCACCGCCCGCTCCAGTGGAGCTGTGGCATGTCCATCGGCGTGCTCGCCGTGGCGTCCGGGAGTGGCGTGAACGTAATCTGGAGGTACCTCCGGGGAATGCTCAGGCCCTGGCCGCGGCCTGCGGCGGTCATCAGTCAGTGCTGACTCCGGTCCCGGGCTGGGCGAGACGTTCCGAGGTGACAGGCCGTGCGAGACATCCTGGACCCCATAACCAAGTGGTGGGACAGCGGCGAGACGTTCGGTCTGGCCACCGTGGTGCGCACGTTCCGCAGCGCCCCCAGGGAGCCCGGTGCCGCCCTCGCGGTGTCCAACGAGGGTGAGGTCACTGGCAGCGTCTCCGGCGGCTGCGTGGAAGGCGCCGTGTACGAACTGGCGCGTGAGGTGTGCGAGACCGGGCAGCCGGTCTTGCAGACCTACGGCGTGAGTGACGACGACGCACTCGCTGTCGGGCTGACCTGCGGCGGGATCTTGCATATCTTCGTGGAGCCGGTCGACACCGTGGCCTTCCCCGAGCTGGGTGATGTGGCTGCTGCGATCGCCGCGGGGGAGCCAGTGGCCCTGGCCACGGTCATCGAGGGGCCGGGCCGGGTCGGGGCGCGGCGGGTGATCTGGGCCGGCACCGAGCCGTCGGCAGGCACCGAGCCGGCGGGTACCGAGCTGGGAGGTACCGAGCTGGGGGGTACCGAGCTGGGGGGTACCGAGCCGGCGGTGGCCCGCCGGAGTGGCGCGAGCGGCACCCTGGGTGCCGGGGACCGGCTGGATCAGGCCGTCGACGATGACGCGCGCGGCATGCTCGCGCAGGGACTGACCGGTGTCCGCCGCTACGGCGCGCACGGGGAGCGGCGTGGCGACGACCTCGCCGTGTTCGTGCACTCGTTCGCGCCGCCGCCCCGGATGCTGGTGTTCGGCGCCATCGACTTCGCCGCGGCCGTGGCCCGGGCCGGAAAATTCCTCGGCTACCGCGTCACGGTCTGCGACGCCCGCCAGATCTTCGCGACGCCAGCCCGGTTCCCCGAGGCCGACGAGGTCGTGGTCGACTGGCCGCACCGCTACCTGGCCGGCACCCCGGTGGACGCGCGGACGGTGATCTGCGTGCTCACGCACGATCCCAAGTTCGACGTGCCGCTGCTCGAGGTCGCGCTGCGCACGCCCGCCGGCTACATCGGTGCCATGGGCAGCAGGCGTACCCATGAGGACCGGCTCGCCCGGCTGCGCGATGCCGGGCTGTCCGCCGCCGAACTCGCGCGGCTGCGCTCCCCGATAGGGCTCGACCTGGGGGCCAGGACGCCCGAGGAGACCGCCGTGTCGGTCGCCGCTGAACTCATCCAGCTCCGCTGGGGCGGTTCCGGGCAGCCGCTGACGGCGACCTCAGGGCGGATTCACCACGGCTGAGCGCGGGGCCCCGGCGGCCGTTCTACGCTTTGGGGCGCTGCTCTACGCTTGGTGACCATGGAGACACGTGTCGCGGGAGTGCTGCTCGCCGCGGGGGAGGGCAGGAGGCTCGGCAACCCCAAGGCCCTGGTGGAGCTGGTCGGTGTGCGGCTGATCGACCGGGGCGTCGCGCTGTTGCGTGAAGGCGGCACGGCCCCGGTGGTGGCGGTCCTGGGGGCGGCGGTCGTCGAGTTGCTCGGCGTGATCACCGTGCACAACCCGGACTGGCGTACCGGCATGGGGTCCTCGCTGGCAGCCGGCCTCGGCTCGGTCCCGGTCAGCGCCGAAGCAGCGGTGGTCGCCCTGGTGGACCAGCCGCTGGTCGGGTCTGGTTCTGTGCGGCGGCTGATTGCCGCCTACCGGGCGGGGGCCCGCGTCGCGGTGGCGGCCTATCATGGCCAGCCGCGCAACCCGGTCCTGCTCGCCCGCGAGCACTGGCCAGCGGCGATCGCGCTGGCCGCGGGGGACGTCGGAGCACGGCCGTTCCTGCGCGCCCATCCGGACCTGGTGACGCTCGTGGAATGCGCGGACACCGGCCGCCCCGACGATGTCGACACTCCGGAAGATCTGGCCCGAATCGCCGCGATCGTCGCGGCCGCCGAGTCGGCCGCCAGCTGACCGTCAGTCGGCCATGCTGACCTGGATGCCCCAGGTATGCGTCACGCTGTCGCCTGGCTCCAGCAGAAGCAGGTCCACCCCCGAGGCGAAGGCGTTGGGGGGGCAGGTCATCGGCTCGACGGCCAGGGCCCTGCGGCGGTGCGCGGGGTCCAGCGTGTCGCCGGTGAACACCTGCAGCCATTGATAGCCGGGGCCTGCCCAGAGCGCGACCTGAGTTCCCCTGCCGGACAGGCGCGCCCAGGCGCGGCCACCTGCGTCGCGGGCCAAACCCGTGAGCGCGTGATCGAGGCGCGTCGCGGCGATCGGCCGGGATTCGCGGAAATCGTACGGGGTACCCGCCACGTCCTCCACGGGTCCGGACGGGATGCCCCGTTCGTCGGCCGGCAGCCACAGCCCGCCGGGCAGCATCAACTCGCAGTCGTCGATAACGGGTGTGCCCGCGGCTAGGTACGGGTGCGAACCGGTGCCGTACGGGGCGGGTGTCGAGCCAGCGTTGCGCGCGGTGACGCTGACCTGCAGGCCGCTGTCCGCGGCAAGCCGGTATTCGGCCTCGATATCCAGGCAGAACGGGTATCCCTGCCGGCCGAGCAGGACGTGCCGCAGGAGGACTGCCTCCGAGGTGAGCGCCGCGACCTCCCAGCCATCCCACCGGGTTAGCCCGTGGATGGCGTTAAGGTTGGCAGGCTCGCTCAGGTCTAGCTGGTATCGGGTGCCGTTGATGCTGTAGCGGCCGCCATCCACGCGGTTCGGCCAGGGAGCGAGGAGCTGGCCGGAGGCACCTGGCGGTAGCACGTCCGGGCCGTACTCCCCGATGACCGGCCGGCCATGGTAATGCAGTGCCCGCAGCCCCGCGCCAAGTTGGGTAACAGTGGCCCGGTAGTCGCCCGCGGAGATCTCGTGCTGTATGCCGGTGAGCGGAACCATGACTGGCTTGCCTGCGTCTCTCAGTCCCATTCGCGCCGGCCCAGTGCCGGTGACGCTGCGAGCGATTGTGTCATTGCCACCCGGGCATAGTGCCGGCGGGGCTGCTTGGGGAGCGGGGGACCGTCAGCCCCGCCGGCTATTGCACCATAGCCGCCCCGGCGGCCCATCCGGGCGAAGTTCCTCAAGCCGCAAGGAGTCCACAAGATCTACCCGCGGCGGTTCACCGGGCCTGCCTGGGAAGATCGGCATCCCCCTCGTTGCCCCTGGTCGAAACGTGTCACTGGGCGCCCCGGGGGTGAGCCGCCAGCCGCGAGCTTGGTCTCATATTGTGATCTCACGCATACTCTTCGTGGCTATTTCTCGGTAACCTGGGCATCGGGGGTATTGCATGGCAGATGAGTCCGCGCTGACCGGGGATGCGGTGGCGCGCCGCCTCGGTCTGGCTCCTTCGACGCTGCGCTCGTGGCGCCGGCGCTACGGCGTCGCGGTCGGTCGGCCCAACGCGGGTGGGCACGTGCTCTACACGGCCGAGGACGTCGCGTACCTGGCGCAGATGCGCAGCCTTATCGCGGCCGGCATGCCACCCCGCGAAGCCGCGCGGGTGGTCCTGGCCGAACACGCCCCGGCACCGGGAGCTCCCGGTGATCGATCGACGATCCCCGCCCGGCGCTGGTCGCCCGGCTATGCCTCTGTGCCGCGCGATCTGATCATTCCCGGCTCCTCGGCTGCGGTGCGCGAGCTGGCTGATGCGGCGATGGCCCTGGACGCTCACCTGATCGTGGAGATCATCCGCGTGGCCGTGGCCTGCGACGGGGTCATCGGTACCTGGGAAGACCTCCTCATTCCCCTGATTGCGGGGATAGGCGATCAGCAGCGCAAGTCAGGGAGCCTCATCGATGTCGAGCATGTCTTGACGGCCGCCGCGTGTGACGTCCTGGCCGAGGCCTCCGCGGCGCTGTCCCGGCCGGCCCAGCACCCACCGGTGCTGCTGTCCTGTGCCGAGGATGAGCAGCACACCATGTCCCTGCATGTGCTGGCGGCCGCGTTGGCGGAGGAGGGGGTCGCCACCCGGATGCTCGGTGCCCGCGTTCCTCTCCGCGCGCTGGGCGAGGCGATCTGGCGCAGCCACCCGGCCGTGGTCTTCCTCTGGTCGCAGACCGCCGCCACGGGTGACCCGGCTCCCCTTGCCGACCTGCGGGATCATCCCAGCCGCCCCAGGATCTTCGTCGGCGGCCCCGGGTGGGACCCCGCCGGGATTCCTGACGCTGTCCAGTTCCTGCCGAGCCTGCCCGCGGCCGTGGCGGAAGTCGAGGCTGCCCTCGGCCTGGCCCGCCCGGCGCAGCAGCGCGCGTAACCGCGGCACCTGGCTATTTAGCTGGCCGATGAGTTCTGGGTTAGCGCCGGGTCTTTAGTCTGAACACGAAGGTCCGTGAGGCTGACGGGATGTCGCGGTCTCGGCGGTGCCGGCGTCGTCCGACAAACCGCTCTCACGAGTACAGGGAGACATCAATGCCAAAGCTGCGCGTGCACAGCCTCGCGATCTCGATCGACGGGTACGCGGCCGGACCTGACCAGAGCCTCGACAACCCATTCGGCGTGGGAGGTCCCGCGCTGCATGAATGGGTGTTCGCGACCCGCACCGGTCGTCAGATGAGCGGCCTGGACGGCGGTAGCGAGGGCATCGACGACGAGTTCGCCGCGCGGGGCGATGCAGGCATTGGCGCCACCATCATGGGGCGCAACATGTTCGGCCCGCTCCGCGGACCGTGGGGCAGCGCCGAGTGGACCGGCTGGTGGGGGCTGTCAACTGCTGCCTGTTGAGTATTTGGCTGAATGCATGAGTGAACTTGAAGGAGCGGGTGCGGCGGCAGGGTGTCCGTCCCGTGATCGCGTGCCACTGGTTCCCCGGGTGGGGCTGCTGGTTCCGGCGAGGCGTGCGGGC
>DASWFT010000208.1:0-1607 GCA_036394075.1 Streptosporangiaceae bacterium | reverse complement strand
TAGGGCTATAGCTCAGCTGGAAGAGCACCTGTGGTCAAGTATCCACCGTCTACCGACGTGGCAGAATGCCGCCTGACCTGGTACTGAAACCCAGATTCTCACGGCGTGCCGCTATCGCGGTTACGCTCGCCTAGACGCGCGTCGACCATCCAGCGCTGGCTGCAGTGGCGACTGCCCGTTCCGTCGGCCGCATGCCAGACTCCCGCCTCCTGGCTCTGATCAGTGCCGCTGTCAACCTGGACCTCGCCCCTGTCGGGATAGTCCCAGGCCCGGCGATCGTGGTAAGCAATCAGACATGCCGGGTCGGCGCCACAGCTAACCCGGGACCGCTGGGCCCAGACCCGGCGCACGGACATCGAGCTCGCCGGCGTCCAGGAATGCCTGCAGTACTCGACCTGTGAGCCCACCCCATCAGCGCATGCCACTCAAATCAGCATGACAGATCACCGACATAACCCCGATGAGCATGCGCGCGCTCATGCAGAAGCGGATGTCTATCTCGTGATTGCCCCCGTGCTATCCGGGTGCAGCATCGCCAACGCGTGACCCCGATCCGTTGGTGCACCGGGTCCGCGCGGATCGGTCACGCGCAGGTGAGGGTCGGCATTGCCCAGTCGCCGTGGTCGTTGCCGTTGCCGTCGCCTGCGTCGCCGACGATGAGGTCCAGGACCTGGGCGCCGGTGATCTCGACGTCGAGCGACGTGGCCGGCTGGTGCCCGCGGATGGTCGGGGTCGTCACCAGGGTCTTGCCGTCGGCGGCCACGCTGAAGGTCACCGTGCCCGCCCCGTTCTGCTCGTCGTCGACGCCGACCATGGCGGTGAACCGCGTGCAGTGCCCGCCGAGGTAGACCTCCACGTCGCTGATCGAGTTGGTGCCGAGGCCCTTGGCGTAGGTGACGCCGTTGATGGTGATCGGGTGGCCGTCGCCTGCGGCCTGCTCACCGTTGCTGGTGTCGCGCTCGACCGGCCCCCAGCCGTTGGTGGCCGACAGGAAGGGCAGGTCGCTGACCGCGTCGGTGCCGGCCGGCGGTGGCGGTGGCACCGACCGGATGATCCGCTCGTCGGAATTGCTCGCCGTGCGGGCGCGCTGGGTGTAGCTGACGACCGCGGTGACGGCCGAGGCCGGAGCCAGCTGGCCGGAGGCCGTCTGGACCTGCCAGGTGAACGTGGCCGAGCCGCCGGGATGCACCGCACTCACCGAGGCCGGGCTGGCAGGCCCGGCCGTCCACCCGTCGGGCAGGTTCAGCGACGCGGTGAGGCCGGTCGCGTTCGGGGCGTCGGCCGGCACGGTCACCGTTGCCGTGGCCGTGAACGTCTGCCCGGCCTGGACGTCGTCGGGCACCTGGAGGTCGACGGTCGTACCCGGCGGCTTGAGCATCGCGTACTTGCGCGAGTCGTAGCGCGGGCTGTAGTTCTGCACGACCCTCAGCGGCGACGCGTAACTGCCGAAGTTGGTGAGCGAGACCTGGCCCAGCCCGCCGGTCGCGCCATCGAGATTCCACACCGCAATCGCGATGCTGTTCGTACCGTCGGGGTTCAGGATGCCGTTCGGCACCGGGAAGCTGTGCTGCGGCCCCTTGTAGTTGACGTAGTCGCCGACCTGCCAG
>DASWFT010000207.1:0-3092 GCA_036394075.1 Streptosporangiaceae bacterium | reverse complement strand
CTGCGTTCGTTGACCTGGACCAGGATCTGGCCGGCCCGCCTGGGCCGGGCGGCCGTCATCCGCTGCCCGAGGTTGCTGCCTTCCAGGCCGCTATGCGCAGGGTCGGCGTGTCCGACGGCCGGCCCGTGGTGGTCTACGACGAGGCCGACTCCCTGGCGGCGTCCCGCGCCTGGTGGACGCTGCGCTATTACGGCCACGAGCAGGTGCGGGTCCTTGACGGCGGCTACCGCGCCTGGGTGACGGCCGACCTGCCCGTAGCCAGCGGGGCCGACGCCGCCGCACCCGGTGATTTCACGGCCCGGCCTGGGCATATGCCGCTGCTCGGGGCCGACGCGGCGGCCACGCACGCCCGGGCGGGCCGGCTGCTCGATGCCCGGGCTGGAGAGCGCTACCGGGGGGAGGTCGAGCCAATCGACCCCGTCGCCGGGCATATCCCTGGCGCCATCAGCGCTCCCACCGCGGGAAACGTCACCGGCGACGGGCATTTCCGGAGCGCGGCGGAACTGAGGGAGCGTTTCGCGGCCCTGGGGATCGTCGCTGACCAGGGACCGGACGGCCCGGGACCCGCCGTAGGCACGGGGCTGGCCGCGGCCGGGACTTACTGCGGTTCTGGGGTGACCGCCGCCCATGAGGTGCTCGCCCTGGAGATCGCCGGCGTCCCCGCAGCTCTGTACGTTGGCTCTTGGTCACACTGGGTCACTATTACTTCCCGCCCCATCGCGACTGGCCCTTATCCAGGATGACCAGCGATGATCCGCTGGCGGACCGGATGGGGATTGCTGGTGGCAGAGAAATGTGGGGAGAAGAGAGCTATGAACCGGTCTGCGGGGTACGTCTCGATCTACGATGGGCTCCGGGTTCAGCGCCCCAGAGTCCTCCGCCAGCGGACCGGCGCTGCGCGCTCGGGAGGCGGCGCCAGTGTACGCATTTCAATGCGAGGCGACGTTCGACGCGGAACCAGCCACGGTGTGGAAGCTCTGGACTGACGTGTCGCGCTGGCCTGAATGGGATTTAAGCAAGGAGATCGCGCGGATCGACGGCCCCTTCGCCCCCGGCACATCCGGGTGGGCCAAGCAGCGCGGGAATCTCGGCGGTCCCTTCACGATCACCGCAATCGAGCCGGGACGGCGCTGGGTGAGTGAGTGCCCTCTTCCGTTGGGCAAGATTGTCTTTGAGCACGTGATCGAGCCCGCCGAGGCCGGTCGTGTCCGGGTGACGAAGAGCGTGGAGGTGCTCGGCGGGTTCGGGCCGCTCTTCCGGCTCATGTTCGCGGCCAGGATGCGCCGCGATATCACCGAGTCGCTGGAGGCCCTTGGACGACGGGTCCACGACTGACACTTCCATGATCACGGGTAAGCGCCGGGATAAACCGGCATGGAGGAGGAGATGGAAGTTCTCTACGTCGAAGGGCTAGCGACCCACGGCGGCCCCGAGCCATGCGCCGACGACCTGCGAGGGCGTGGCGAAGCGTTGGACAGGGGCACGTGCAGGCCGGGCTATCGAGCCGCGAAAAGTGAATCCGGGGTGCTGACACTGTCCGTGAGGTGGAAGGCCACATCGTCGGCGGCGCTATCGCGAGCCGCCAGCGGACCCCGCGCGGTCTGGGAACCATGGCATGTACGGAACCTCCATGCGCGAGAACCGGGAGAGCCCGCGCCCGCCCGTCTGCCGGTTCAGCAGACGGGCCGCTCAGGGAACGCCAAGGCGGTAATCCTGAGATGAACGGGCACGGGCAGTCGGATGGTCCCGTAGTACCTGCGAACCCGCCGAACAAGGCTGCGGCTGCGGAGGCGGGGGAGGAAAGGGGACCGGCCAAGGGGAACACGGCCAGCAAACCACGCCCCGGACACAGCGCCGGGCCTGGCGTGTCAAGTGCGCTGGATCGTGTGCGGCAAGTGGCAGTACGGGACAAGGAGGCACGGTTCACGGCGTTGTTGCACCACGTCGATCCAGGCCGGCTCCGGGCGGCCTACCGGGTGATCAACCCGAAGGCGGCACCGGGGGTGGATCAGGTGACGTGGGCGGCCTACGGGCAGGACCTGGAGGCGAACCTTCAGGATCTGCACCAGCGGGTGCAGCAGGGGCGTTACCGGGCGAGCCCATCGCGGCGGGTTTACATCCCGAAGGCGGACGGGCGGCAAAGACCGCTCGGCATTGCCACGGACGATTCATACTGCCCCTCCTGCAATCGCGTGTCGGGATGTCCGGCCGTGGTGCGGGTCTGTGCTGGCCAGGGCCGCATTCACGGGTTCGCTGTGTGATCATGTCAGGCGGTGCCGACAGTTACGGCGGCGTCCTCGTGCCGCTGGGGCCGGTTCCGTGGCCTGGTGCGGCGGGCGGCCGGGTTCAGGTGGCCGGATCCGGCGATGCGCCGGCGGCAGGCGGCCTCGATGTTGCTGGTCCACGGGATGCACAGCCTGCCGCCGGGGCCGCGCCGGGCGTCGAGCTGGGCGGATTCGATCCAGTAGTAGATGACGCCGGCGCGGCAGCCCAGCCGGCGGGCGGCTTCGGCCACGGGGATCTCGCCGCCGGCGTAGGCGGCGGAGGCGGGGATGTTGTAGGCGTGGCGGATCCACTGGACGGCCTTGACGTCGAAGGGGCGGCCGTGGCCGGTGGTCAGCCCAGCGGCGTTGAGCCGGCGGACTAGCTCGTCGTTGCTGGTGGCCGGTCCGAGCTGGCGGACGAGCTCGACTGCGGCGGCCGGAGTGCGCCTGGCCGTGCCGGAGTGGAGGGGGCGGCCGGTGACAAGTTCGCCGGTGGCGCCGGTGTGCCAGCGGATCCCGATGCGCACCTGGCCGGGTTGCTGCTCGGGGAGCAGGGTGATGTCGGCGATCAGGGTGCGCAGCAGCCGCTTGCGGTCCTTGCTGCTGGTGGCGGGCGCGTGCCAGAGCCCGGGCAGGTCGGCGGCGAGTTTCTCCAGCTCCGCCCGGCCGGGCAGCGGCGGCAGCGTGTCCCGGGCGGCCTCCAGCGCCTGCCCGGCCTCGGCGAGGGCGGCGAGCCTGTCCTCCCAGCGGGCCTCCAGACTGCGGGCGACCAGCCGGTTCTCCGGCTCGACCTGGCAGAACGCGCGCTCGGCCCGGCCGGCCTCATAG
>DASWFT010000206.1:0-9541 GCA_036394075.1 Streptosporangiaceae bacterium | reverse complement strand
CGTCTCCGGCCCTGAGCTGAGGCGGCAGGACCGCGCGGAGTGACCCGGCCGCCAGCACGGCCAGCGCCATCGGCCAGCGCGGCTCTGCCCTGGGTGATCGTCGCGGGCCGGGGCTGGCTGGTGCTGACGGGCCAGGGATCGTCACCGGTCATCCGACCAGCAGGTAGATGCTCTTGCCCGCCAGCCAGAAGCCCAGCAGCAAGGAAATCACGATGATCACCTGGTCCCGGTGCGTGTCCAGCCAGGTCCGCAGCGCCTTGAGCCGGGCATCGGCCGCGGTCGGCCTAAAGGCCGCGTACAGCTCCAGGTAGAGGAAGCTGGAGGTGGCCAGCACGCAGAAGAGCGTCAGCGTCAGATAGTCGCCCGCGTTGGAGAGCTTGGCCTGAGTGACCGTCGCGGCGCCGGCCGCAACCAGCGCCCAAGGCTGAAGGAAGGCGGCGAGCCCAGCGGCGGTCCATGGCGAGAGCCGGTCCAGCCGCACCATCCAGGCCGGTGGCTGGCGTGGGCTGCCCATCCGGCGCCATTGGCGCACGGCGAGCAGGATGAGCAGGATGCCCAGGGCCAGCTTGACGGCCAGCGCCGCGGTCGACGGCGCGGTGTTCGGCTGGGGCGGATTGCCCCCGGTCACCAAGACGACAGCGGCGATCACCACGACCAGGCACGCCAGCCAGCCGAGAATGAACGCCAGGCCCTTCCTGGTGCCCTTCTCGGCGCTGAGGATCAGGATGAAGGCAGTAAGCGGGAAGGGCTCGAGGGTGATCCCGAGCCCGATCAGGAGAAGGTCAAGTACCACGTGCACAACCCGCTAGCGGCGCCGTGGGCGGCTGTGCGTCTCACCGGCCGGGGGAGCCGGGGATCTCACAGGTCGCGCTCGGCGGTGATCCGTCCGGATGCGACGGCGTCGACGAGCGACTTGTGGTCGCGCTCGTTCTGATCGGCGTACGCGGCGGCGAATTGCGTGATGGCCTTGTCGAACACGTCCGAACCGCCCAGATAGCTGGCGATGGCGATCCGGTCTCCGGAGCGGGCGTGGGCCCGCGCCAGGGTCCACCCGCAGAGCTGGCCATACATCCGCAGGCCACGGGGCACCATGGTCCCTATCTCCACGGAGAATTTCCAGTCCCGCAGCTGGCGGACATAGAAGTCGCGTTGTTTCCCGTCCAGCCCGGCTTCGATCCGCTGCCAGCCCAGGAAGATGTCGCTGGCGGCTTGCATCAGCCGCTGGCCCGCGACGACTCGCTGGCCCTGGTTGGTGTACTTGCTGGCGCCGACGAAGCGGCTAAGCACCGACGCCTCGGCCTCCTTCACCTGCAGGAACAGCGGATCGGACTCGTCGCGGCCGAGCATCAAGACGATCCAGCAGCGGGTCCCGACGCTGCCGACGCCGACGACCTTGCGGGCCAGGTCGGCGAACTCGAACTGCTCGAGCAGGAACCGGCGGTCGGTCTCCAGCGTCCGCCGGTACTTGGCAATCAGGTCTTTGATCTGCGATTCGAAGGCGGTTCGATCCGTTCGCTTGGGCAGCAGCTCATCGATCGGCACGAGCAGCGGCGGGTCAGAGATGATCCGCGGCCGACCGTCCACGATACGGGTCAGCTTGGCCACTTCCTGCATACTGTCCCTGGTCCGCGCCTTGGCCAGGCCCTTGCTCACCACCTTGCGCTGCCGCGCACTCAGCTGGGACTCGAACTGCGCCTGCAACTGCTCCATGTCCGCGTGTGCGTACCAGACGTCGAGGTTGGTCATCCCGGCGAAGGTGCGCATCGCCTGCCGATAGCCGGCGACCGTGGCCGTGACGATCTCGCGGCGGTCCTTGCCGGGGAACCCGTTCTCGCGTGCCGCCACTTCCATGCTGGCCGCGAGCCGCTTGACGTCCCACTCCCACGGGCCGGGCAGCGTCTCGTCGAAGTCGTTGACGTCGAATACCAGATTCCGCTCGGCCGAGCCGAAGATGCCGAAGTTCGACAGGTGCGCGTCGCCGCACGCCTGTACCGCCAGCCCCGACACGGGAGTGGTGGCCAGATCGCTGGCCATCGGCAGGGCCGCCCCGCGGTAGTAGGTGAATGGGGAAACCATCATCCGGCCCCACCGGACCGGCACCAGCTCCGGCACCCGCGACTTCGCCTGCTCTGCCAGCAGGCCGATCGGGTCCGGCCGGTCCGGCGGCGGGTCGAACACCGCATGGCTGTCCCGCGGCACCTCAGCCCGCGCCTCCTTACCCCGGACTGCGCGCTCAGCCGGGGTCAGCCGCCCCAGCCCTGTGTCCAGTTGGTACCGCCGCGCCCGCCGGGACGAAGCCTCAGCCGTCAGTGCACTCATCATCGGCTCCTCTCCATACGCTGCCGGCGCACCGACCGGAGCGCCCACACCGAAGCGCTGCCGACCGCCCCTCCGCCACGGGCAGGCCCCCAGGCGGCCGGCAGCGCGCCGCGCACGCCACGATGCCGCGCCGGCCGGCTGCATGCCTCACCCGGCAGGGGTGACGCCGTGTAGCCGCGCCGGTGGCGAGGATGGGCCGAACCGGGAGGGCGGGCATGAAGTTCGAATCTGTCGACGCAGCTTGGGTGATCGACATTTTCCTCCTGCTCCTGATCGGCATTGGGCCCAAGATCGCGCTGGTGCCCTTTCTCGAGGTGACCGCCGGCATGCCGGCGGCCACCAAAGGCCGCATCGTGCGGAAGATGCTCACGACCGCGACAACTGTGGCTATTCTTTTGCTGGTCCTGGGTGGGCTCTTGACCAGGCTGCTGCATTTCTCCCCGGGTGCGCTGGGCGTGTCCAGCGGGATCATCCTGCTGATTATCGCAGTCTCGATGGTTCTCAGCCCACACGACCCGGACCTGGCCAGCGGTCCGGTCACGAGCAAGGACCCGATGCAGCAGGCGGTCTTTCCGCTGGCGATCCCGTATCTCCTCAATCCAGCGGGGATCGTCGTTCTGGTCACTGTCTCAGCGGAGGCTGGATCGTTCGGTGTCTACGGTGTCGTCGTCGGGGCCCTCGCGGTCGTTATCGCCCTTGATGTCGCCGTGTTCCGGTGGGCCAACCGGGTCAGCGAGCGGCTGAACGAGAGCCGGATGCTGGTGACCGAGAAGGTCTTCGGCTTCCTCCTCGCCGCCCTGGCCGTTCAGCTCGCCCTCGACGGGCTGTCCGACCTCGGAGTGATCCACCTGGCCCCTCATTAACGCCTGGCCCAGGGCCCATGTTGACGACATGACCACCCGTACGGGGTGATGCGTCTTCGGCCGCCGCACTGGGAGCGTCGGCCGAAGAGAACCAGCGATCGGGTGAAAGAGGCAAAGAGATGGCAATCGGGCCCGTGCAGCTTCTCGTGTTGGGGTTCAACCACCCCAACTTCCACGGGGAGATCATCGCCGAACTGGAGCGCCTGAAAGAAAGCGACACGGTGCGCGTGATCGACTCGCTCGCCGTCTACAAAGACGCGGAAGGCGAACTGGAAGTGGAACACCTCAGCAACCTCACCGAAGCCGAGGCGATCGAGATGGGCACCAAGATCGGCGCCTTGATCGGTCTCGGCATCGAGGGCGAGGAAGGGATGGAGGCAGGCGCGATCGCCGGAGCCGAGGAGGTAGCGGCCGACGGCGGCGTACACGTGTTCACCGAGGAGGAGGGCTGGGACATTTTGGAAGACATCCCGAACGACTCCGCGGCGGCCCTCATCTTGCTGGAGCACCACTGGGCGGTGCCGCTGCGCGACGCGATCGCCCGCGCCGGGGGCTTCCGCCTCAGTGACGGCTTCATCAGCCCGCTCGACCTGGTGGAGATCGGGCTGGTCTCGGCGGAGGAGGCGCAGGAACTGCACGACCTGGAAACGTCGGCCGCGGCAGACAAAGCGTAGCGTTGAGCCAATACGAGAACCTGGAGGCAGAGATGATCGGTGGCCGTAGAGTAGCTCGGCGCACGGGACGGCGTACCGCCCGGCGCGTTTCCCGCCGCAGGTAAAGGCCCAGGACGAACTCGGCCAGACAGGGCCACCCCGATGCCGACCGCCGCGGCGACTGGGAGGAACAGCGTGGCGGCGAAGGTGGTGACGACCGCGATCTGCGAGCCGCGCCCGGTGCGCATGATGCTAGTGAGTTCTCCCAGCTGGAGCGAGCCGATGGCCGCGAAGATGAGTATCGCGCCGAGCGTCGGCACCGCGATCTTCGCAACCAGCCCGGAGAATACAGCGAGGATCACCAGTAGCCACAAGCCGGACCAGATCACCGCCCACCGGGTCCGGGCGCCGACCGACACATTGAGCGCGGTCTGGCCGACTGAGCCGCCCACCGGTATGCCACGGAAAAAGCCCGAGGCCAGATTGCCCACCCCTTGGGCGATGATGTCCTGGTTCGGGTTTGGCCGGGCATCGCCGGGGTTCGGTGCGGCCTCGGCTACGCCGACGCCCTGGACCAGGACGATGGCCGCGATCGCCACGGCGCCGGTCACCAGGCTGAGGGAAAAAAGCCGGAAATCGGGCAGGTGCGGGAGCGGGATGCCGCGCGGGATGTCGCCCTTGTCGCCGACTCTGGCGACGCTCTCCGCGCCCACGAGAACAACCACGACTGTGGGGATCACCAGGGCAAATAGCGAGCTGAGTACAGCCAACCGAGTGCGTGCCAGCAGCGTCAGGATCGCCAGCGCGCCCAGCCCGGTGAGCAAAGAGGCCAGGTTAATCAGGCCGGGATGGCTGAGCACGTCGATGGCCTTGGCCAAGGGGAAAGCGCCCTGCGCCGGAGCGCCGGTCAGGTCGGCGATCTGGCCGCACACGATGTTGATCGCGATTCCAGTCAGGAAGCCGATCATCACTGAGTACGAGACGAACCGTGTATAACGGCCAAGACGGGCGATCCCGGCGGCTATCAGCACGACGCCGACCAGGATCACGAGCAGCGCGACCGCCGCCGGCCGCTGGGCCGGGGCCACGCCCTGCAGCGCCGAGCCCGCGGCCAGCGCGGCAGCAGACGTCGTCGTGATCACCATGAGCCGGGTATGCGAGCTGAGCCCCCCAGCGATCGGCCCGGCGAAGCCGGCATACAGCCCCTGCACCGGGTTGACACCGACCAGGACAGCCGCGGCCATCCCGTCGGGCACGCCGGCGATCGCGCGCGGCAGCCCGGCCACGATGTCCGCGCGCAGGTGAGATCGTTCCGGCCGGACCGAGCGCAGCCAGCGGCCGACGGGAGCCATAGACGAGCGAATTCCGTGCGCCACCCTTGCTCCCTCCGGCCGCACATGCCGGGATCGCCGGAGATTTACCGACAGATGCACCCAAATGATCTGCGGCGGTGGCCCGCGCGACCTCACCCACCCAGGGTGGTGCCACCCCGCGCGGGCGTCCTTAGCGTCGGTTTCGTCGCCTGCCTCCCGCCGATCTGAGGATGGGCCACGCTCGCCTGGATGCGGCGCCGCGAGTACGTATGACCGCCGCTGCCCGGGAGGGCTGAGGTCCGGAGGGACGCCGATGGCCGAGGGAGTGATGGGCCAGGGTCCGCTGCGGGCCGGCAGCCCGCTGCGGACCCCCCGGGCGGCCGCGGTGGCCGGGATCATCTTCTCCGTGCTCCTGATCTCCGCGTTTGTGCTGCTGAGAGTTTCTGTTCCGGCCGATCCCACCGTCCAGGGGACGTGGCTGACCGACCCGCGGCGGAGGACAGCGGTGGCGATCGCGTTGAACCTCGTCCCGTTCGCTGGAATCGCGTTCCTGTGGTTCATCGGGGTGCTCAGGGACCGGATCGGCGAGCGCGAGGATCGCTTCTTCGCGACCGTGTTCCTGGGCAGCGGCCTCCTGTTCGTCGCCATGATCTTCGTGGCCTCGGGGATCGGCGGTGCGCTCATCGCGGACGTGTCGTCAGGCCCCCCAGGTGCGGGCACTCTCGCGCTGGGCCGCAGTGTCACCTCGATCCTGCTGAACGTCTACGCGATGCGGATGGCGGCGGTGTTCACGCTCACCACGGTGACCATTGCCCGCCGCACCGAGATCGTGTCCCGATGGCTCACCGTGGCCGGGCTCGTAACTGCGCTCGTGCTCCTGGTCGGCGTCGGTATCTCACCCTGGGTGGAGTTGCTGTTCCCAGCGTGGGTCCTGGCCTTGAGCGTTGATATCCTCGCCGGCGGCTCGAGGGCCTCGCCGGGCCTCCCTCCTGGCGGGTGATGCCCCGCAGTTCTGCCCGCACCATCCTTAGGCGACGTCTTGGCTCAGATTTCTCTTCATGGCGGAAGGATCGGGCATGCGGCGCTTGGCTGGGGGCCTGCTCCTTGCGGCGATCGGCTTCGCGGCATGCTCCGTGACCGGATGCGGCGGCAGCGGCGCGGTCTCCGGCATCGCTCCCAGCCGGAGCAGCAGCTTCTCGCCCAGCGCAGGCGCCGGTATTGTGCCCAGCACACGCGCCAGCATCTCGCCGAGCGTCAGCATCGTGCCGAGCGCCAGCATCTCACCGAGCGTCAGCATCGTGCCGAGCGCCAGCGTCTCGCCGAGCGTCAGCATTGTGCCCAGCACGAGCGCCAGCGTCTCGCCCAGCGCCAGCGTCCCCGCGACGCCTACCGCCCAGCCATCGGCGACCCAGAGTGCCGCCGCACCTGCACCTGCGGCCCAGCCGAGCGGTTCACCTGCGTCCGCCAGCGGGTCCAGTTCGCCGCTCATCTGGCTGTGGGTCGTCCTGGGTGCCCTGGTCGTCATCGGCGTGATCATCTGGATGGCCAGCGCTGCCAGCCGCCGCTCCGCCGCTACGGCGGGCTGGCGGTCCAAGATCATAGACGCCTACGCGAAGGGCTCAGCTGTCTACGACGCGATGAGCGTCGCCGAGGGACCTGGCGGGCTGGCGGCCGAGGACGCCGGGGCTCGCTGGTCCGACATCCAGCGCCGGGCGGATGACCTGACGCAGACGCTGTATGCGATGCGCGAGGCCGCCCCGAATGAGGAAGACCGCGCTCGGGTCGCTGACGTGCTCGCCTCGCTCCAGGCGGTGCGTTCCGCAATGGACGCCGAGCGCGCTCCCGGAGGTGCCAGCCCGCGGCAGGCCGAGGTCGTCCGCAGCCGCCTGCGGGCGTTCGAGGCGGCCCTGCGCAGCCTCAGGGCGCCCGATGACCGCATGCCTTACTAGGGGCGTGGCCCTAACTCGATGCGCCGTGGCAGCGTTTCCATTTGCGGCCGCTGCCGCAGGGGCAGGGATCGTTACGCCCGCGCCGCGCGTCCTGCGCGGCATACGACCGCATCAGCTCAGACGGGGCCCGGTTGGCCCGTAGGAGCCCGGCCATCGTTTCCATCGGTTCCCGGACGTGGTGGAAGAACTCCTTGTAGCCGGGGCAGAGGTAATGCTGCCCAGGTTCCCCGTAGGGGGAGGTCGCGAACCGGTCCTTGGGGCAGCCCCCGTTGCAGGCGAAGCGGACGTCGCAGTCCAGGCAGAACCGGGTCAGGGTGTTGAACTTGTCCTGCCCGAACTTGCGCTGGGCGGGCGAGATGATCAGTTCCAGCATGTGCTTGTCTTTGACGTTGCCGAGCAGATAGCCGGGCTCGACGTAATGGTCGCAGGAGTACAGGTCGCCGGTGTGCTCGATGGCCAGCTGCAGCCCGCAAGTCTTGGCGTGCACGCACATCCCGCCCGGCTCGCCGTAGAAGTTGGCCAGCGCGGTGTCGAACATCTGCACGTACACGGTCCCGATGTCGCGGCGCACCCATTCCTCGAACACGTCGATGAGGAACCGCCCGTATTGCCGTGGCCCGACCGACCGGTGGGTGACCAGGTTCCCTTCCTGGGTGTAGAGCGGGCGTCCCTTCACTCCGCCGCCCCAGCCGGAGTCGGCGATGGGCAGCGTCTGCTCGGTGGCCCGCTCGATGATCGGTATGTACTGGATGAACGACGCGCCCAGCTCATCCCGCAGGAACGTGTAGACCTGGCGGCCGTGGTCGCCGTTGACCGCGTGGATGGTGGTCAGCACGTTCCAGTCGACCCCATGCCGCTTGAGCACGTCCAGGCCGCGCATCACCCGGTCAAAGGTGGGCTTGCCGCCCTTGTCCACCCGGTAGGCGTCGTGCATCTGGCGCGGGCCGTCGATCGAGATCCCGACCAGGAAATCATTGTCCTTCAGGAACGTCCCCCACTCGTCGTCCAGCAGGGTGCCGTTGGTCTGGATCGTATTGAGGACCCGCTGCCCCGGCTTCGCGTACGTGCGCTCCAGGTCGATGGACCGGCGGAAGAAATCAAGGCCCATCATCGTCGGCTCACCGCCCTGCCAGGCGACGATCACCTCCGGGGCCCGCGCGTGCGCCTCAAGCAGTTGGCGTAGGTAGGTTTCCTGCAGATCGGCGGCCATCCGGAACCGGCTGCCCGGGTACAGCATCTCCTTGGACAGGAAGAAGCAGTACTCGCAGTCCAGGTTGCAGATGGCACCCGTCGGCTTGGCCATCACATGGAAGGCCAGCGGAGCCCCCGCCATGGTGAGGACCGGGCCCGGGCTCCCGGCGGGGCTAGTCACCGGCTCCGCGCTGCCCGGGCTCCTGGCCATCGGCAAAGAACACCTCCCCGCCGCGATCCGTTTCCTTCCACTTCCGCGCCCGCGTGGCCTACTCCCGCGCTCGCGTGGCCTACTCCCGGGCCAGCATGGCCTGGGCCTCGCGTTCGAGATCGACATAGGGATCGCCGCTGACGTCAACCGCGACCCGCTTGATCGTGCCGCCAGTGAATGCGTGCGGGTGCTCGCCCGGGTAGTCGGGGGTCACCGGCTCGCCGCTGTCGCGGCCGACGCACAGGCCCTCGCCCGCGAGCGAGAACATCCCGGGCTGGGTCCTGATGCGGCCTTCGCCGACCTTCTTGTCCCCGTGGTACAGGGAGAGGATCCCGGTGGACACGTGCGGCGGGTTCTCTCCGTCTTTGTCGAACGATGCCGACAGGATCAGGTTCTCCCCGGTGGGAACGTCCTGGGTGCCGTCGATCTTCTGCTCCCCCATGCCGACGAAGTTGTTGACGTAATGCAGCCGGTTGCCCTTGACGTACAGGGCGTGCCCGCCGAACCGCGACCCGTGCGCGAACAGCACGCCCTGCGCGCCGGGGGCAGGGATGTCGACCAGGGCGCCGATCGTGAAGGACCGGTTGCGGACGTTCACCGCCTGCGCCTCCGGCACCTCCGCGGTATCGGGGAAGTACACGTACCGGGCGCGCGGACTCGACAGCTGCGGCCTGGGCGTCGTAATGATCTCCAGCGCGGACCGGTCGTCCAGCGGGAACGCTGCGTTGTCGCCGGCCTCGGCGAACCACAGGTTGACGAGTTCGCGCACCTTCTCCGGGTGCTCGGCGGCCAGGTCGTGCACCTCGGAGCGGTCGGTGTCGGTGTGGTACAGCTCCCAGGTGTCGTCGTTGAAGTTGCTCCAGCCGCTGAGCGTGGGATGGGTGGTGACGGCCTTCCAGCCGTCATGCCAGATCCCACGGGAGCCGAGCATCGAGAAGAACTGGGTCCTGCGGGCCGACGGCGCCGAAGCCATCTCGACGCTGTAGCGCATGCTCACGCCGTCGAACCGGCTCTGCACGTGGCCCTTGATGGTGGCGGGGGG
>DASWFT010000205.1:0-3178 GCA_036394075.1 Streptosporangiaceae bacterium | reverse complement strand
TACGGCGCCCCCACCGGCGGGCTCGTCGTCACCGTCTCGCTCTCGGAGATCTGCTGCGGAATCACGAGGTCCCACCGGTCCATGGCCGTGGCGGTCACGGTGTCCGACTTGAACAGCGTCGCCGGCGGCGGCGCGACGACCTGGAAGGTAGTCTGCACGCTCTGGCCTGCTCCTACAGAAGAGAACGACGCGGCCGACGTCGCCGTCACCGTCCACCCGGCCGGCGCCGAAAGGCTCAGCTGGACATGGCGCACGGGCTCGGCCCCGTTGTCAGTGAACGTCTCGGTGGCGGTGGCCGGCTGGCCGCCGGTCAGCGCCGTCAGGCCGGTCAGGTCCGTGCCGAGGATCAGCGGCGACGCGGCGAGCGCCCACAAGCTCATCTGGGTCTGCCGCTCATCGGGGGTCAGGCCGTCGGCGTGCACATGGTCGGCGACCACCTGAATGCCGTTCTCGGAACTGCTCGGCGGGAATCTGGCCGTCGATGACCCAGCGGCCGTACTGATCCACGTTCGGGCCCTGGCTGCCCGGGCACTGGTACCAGAAGTCGTCCAGGTTGACGTACTGGTACCCGGCGCGGGCCAGGCCGCTGCTGCGCATCGCGTCGGCCTGGGCCCCGATAATGGCGGCGGTCGGGCCATGCCGGATGAAGCTCCAACTGCTCCAGCCCAGGGGTGGCGTCAGCCCGACGCCGTTGTTCTGCGCGCTGGCGGTGTTCTGTGCGCTGGCGGCCGGCGCGACCGACACGGCGGCAACGCCCGTCAGGGCCGCGGCGGCCAAGGTTACGGCGGCCAAGGTTACGGCGGCCAAGGCGGCCACCGGGCCGCGAATCAGTCTCCTCATCGAGAGCCTCCTCATCGCACGACCCCCTGAAGACTTCCTACGTCGCTACCCAAATCCCGTCAATATCCACCGAACTCCAACACCAACGCTCAGATTGACCCAGCAGGGACTAGGGGACTAGGAGACCAGGAGACCAGGGGACAGATCCAGGCGGGGCAGTGGCGGGAGCGGCGCCGGGCACCGCGGTGTCCACTGGGTGGGGACCGGCCGGCTAGTCCTCGTCTAGTCCAGGGTGAAGTACTCGGGCCCCGCGTAGGCGCCGGTGAGCTGCTTGCTGCGCTGCATGAGCAGGTCGTTGAGCAGGCTGGAGGCACCGATCCGGAACAGCGCCGGGCTGAGCCACTCCGCGCCCGCGGTCTCACGCACCAGCACCAGATACCGGATCGCGTCCTTGGCGGTCCGTACCCCGCCGGCGACCTTGACGCCCACCCGGCGGCCGGTCACGTCGGCGAATTCGCGCACGGCGGCCAGCATCACCAGGGCCACCGGCGGCGTCGCGGCCGGCGATACCTTGCCGGTGGACGTTTTGATGAAGTCGGCGCCGGACAGCATCGCCAGCCACGAGGCGCGGGCCACGTTGTCGAGGGTGGCGAGCTCGCCGGTCTCCAGGATCACCTTGAGGTGCGCGGTCCCGCACGCTTCGCGGACCGCGCGGATCTCCTCGCAGACCTGCCCGTACCGGCCGGACAGGAACGCGCCCCGGTCGATGACCATGTCCACCTCGTCGGCGCCGGCCGCCACCGCGTCGGCGACGTCGGCCAGCTTGACCGCGAGCGAGGCGCGCCCCGACGGGAACGCGGTGGCCACGGACGCCACGAGGACCGGGCTGCCGACCAGTTCACGGCGGGCCACGGCCACCAGGTCCGGATACACGCAGACGGCGGCGACCGGCGGAACTGCCGGGTCCGCGGGATCGGGCTGGCGTGCCTTCGCGCACAGCCCGCGGACCTTGCCCGGCGTGTCCGCGCCCTCCAGCGTGGTCAGGTCGACCATGCGGACCGCCATGTCGAGCGCCCACATCTTGGCGTCCCGCTTGATGGACCTGGTCGCCAGGGCGGCCGCCCTCTCCTGCACGCCGACCTGGTCGACTCCGGGCAGGCCGTGCAGGATCTGACGGAGCGCGGCATCGGAGGCCACGATCTCGGCCGGCCACTGCGTGATCCCGCGGTGCGCGGCCAGGACCGGCACCGGCCCGGCATTCACGCCTGCATTCACGCCGCGGTCACCTCCCCCGCCCTTCGACCCGGAACACCGCGTCACTCGCTGCCCGGGCGGTGGCGAACCCGGGCTTGATGACCGTGTTGATGATCCGTAGCCGCTGGTCGAAATGAGCGAACGCGCTCTTCATCGCGTTGATGGTGAGCCATTCGATGTCCGACCAGCCGTAGCCAAACGCCTCCGCCAGCCGGGCGAACTCCGAGGACAGGCTGACCCCGCTCATCAGCCGGTTGTCGGTGTTCACCGTCACCCGGAACTGCAACTGGCGCAGCAGCCGGATCGGATGAGCCTCGATCGACGGCGCCGCGCCGGTCTGCACGTTCGATGTCGGGCACATCTCCAGCGGGGTCCGCCGGTCCCTGACGTAGCTGGCCAGCCGCCCGAGCACGGCCGTGCCGTCCGGGGTGACCCGGATGTCGTCCACGATCCGTACCCCGTGGCCGAGGCGCTCCGCGCCGCACCACTGCAGCGCCTCCCAGATGGACGGGAGCCCGAACCCCTCCCCGGCGTGGATCGTGATGTGGAAGTTCTCCCGCGCCACGTACTGGAACGCGTCGAGGTGCCGGGTCGGCGGGCTGCCCGCCTCGGCTCCGGCGATGTCGAACCCCACGACGCCCTCATCGCGGTGCCGAACCGCGAGTTCGGCGATCTCCAGCGAGCGCGCGGCCGTCCGCATGGCAGTGAGCAGGGCGTAGATCGTGATGCCCCGGCCCGCGCCGCCGATGCGGAAACCCTCGAGCACGGCCTCGACCACCTCGCTGAGGCTGAGCCCGCCCGCCACGTGCAGTTCCGGCGCGAACCTGACCTCCGCGTAGACCACGCCGTCGGCGGCCAGGTCTTCTGCGCACTCGGCGGCCACCCGGATCAGCGCGTCGCGGGTCTGCATGACCGCCAGGGTGTGCTGGAACGCGTCCAGGTACAGGTTGAGGTGGCCGCGGTGAGCCCCTGCGGTGAGAACCTGGGTGAGCTCGGCGGGATCGTGTGTGGGCAGATCGGCATAGCCGACGTCGTCCGCGAGGTCGATGACGGTTCCGGGGCGCAGCCCGCCGTCCAGGTGGTCGTGCAGCAGGACCTTGGGCATGGCGCGGATCTGCTCGATGGTGGGACTCATCCGGCTCCT
>DASWFT010000204.1:0-2073 GCA_036394075.1 Streptosporangiaceae bacterium | reverse complement strand
GAGCTTCCTGGCGCGGGTGACGCCGGTGTAGAGCAGGTTGCGCCGCAGCATCATCCAGGACGAGGTGGTCAGCGGGATGACCACAGCGGGATACTCGCTGCCCTGGGAGCGGTGGATGGTGACGGCGTAGGCGTGGGCGAGTTCGTCGAGCTCGGCGAAGTCGTAGTCCACCGGCTCGTCCTCGTCGGTCAGCACGGTGAGGGTCTGCTGTTCGAGGGACAGGCCGGTGACGACCCCGACCGTGCCGTTGAAGATCCCGGCCGTCCCTTTGTCGTAGTTGTTGCGGAGCTGGGTGACCTTGTCCCCGACGCGGAACACCCGCCCGCCGTACCGCCTCTCCGGCGTCCCGTCACGGTGCGGGGTGAGCGCTTCTTGCAGCAGGCTGTTGAGGTTGCCCGCCCCGGCGGGGCCACGGTGCATCGGGGTCAGCACCTGGACGTCGCGGACCGGGTCGAGCCCGAATCTGGCGGGGACGCGGCGGGCGACGATGTCCACGACCAGCTTGGCGGTCTCCTCGCCGGGGTGCAGTCCGGGGTCTTCGGGCGGCTCGCAGGCGAACCAGTAGAAGTCGCCGAAGCCGGTCAGCTGCGGGCGCTGGCCGGCGTTGATGCGGTGGGCGTTGACGACGATGCCGGACTGCTGGGCCTGGCGGAAGATCTGGGTCAGGCGCACCCGCGGGATGGTGCCGGCGGCGAGCAGGTCCCGCAGGACTTCGCCGGCGCCGACCGAGGGGAGCTGGTCGACGTCGCCGACCATCAGCAGGTGCGCTCCTGCCGGGATGGCCTTGACCAGCTTGCCGGCCAGGATCACGTCCATCATCGAGGACTCATCCACCACGACCAGGTCGGCGTCCAGGGGGTTGTCGCGGTCGTATTTGGGGTCGCCGCCGGGCTGCAGCTGCAGCAGCCGGTGCACGGTGGAGGCCTGGTGGCCGGTCAGCTCGGCCAGCCGTCTGGCGGCCCGGCCGGTGGGCGCGACCAGCACCACGGTGGCGTTCTTGGCCTGGGCGAGCTCGACGATGGAGCGGACGGTGAAGCTCTTCCCGCAGCCCGGCCCGCCGGTCAGCACGGCCACCTTCTGCGTGAGGGTGAGCTGGGCCGCCTCTTGCTGCCCGGGGGCCAGGTCCTGCCCGGTCCGGGCGTGCAGCCATCGCCGTGCCTTGCCCCAGTCCACGCCCGCGAATGCCGGCAGCCGCTCCTGCCGGGAGCTCAGCAGGGCCAGCAGCCCGGTCGCCAGGGACTGCTCGGCCCGGTGGAAGGCCACCAGGTAGACCGCCGGGAGCAGATCGCCGCCCTCACCGGGTACCAGTTCGCGGACGACGCCCTCGGTGGCGACGAGCTCGTCCAGGCACGGGCCGATCAGTTCCCGGTCCACCTCGAGGATCTTGGTGGCATCGGTGATCAGGTTGGGTTGCGGGAGGTAGCAGTGTCCGTTGTCGGCGGCCTGCGACAAGGTGTACTGCAGCCCTGCCTTGATCCGCTGCGGGCTGTCGTGCGGGATCCCGGCGGCTTGGGCGATGGTGTCGGCGGTCTTGAACCCGATGCCCCACACGTCCGAGGCCAGCCGGTACGGCTCGTTCTTCACGATCGTGATGGAGGCGTCGGCGTACTTCTTGTAGATCCGCACTGCCAGGGAGGTGGACACCCCGACGCCGGACAGGAACACCATCACTTCCTTGATCGCCTTCTGTTCCTCCCAGGCGTCGGCGATCTTCTTGGTCCGTTTCGGTCCCAGGCCGTGCACCTCGAGCAGCCGGCCGGGCTCGGTCTCGATGACGGCCAGGATGCCGGCACCGAAATGTGCCACCATCCGTTCGGCCATCACCGGGCCGATCCCCTTGATCAACCCCGAACCCAGGTAGCGGCGGATGCCCTGCACGGTGGCGGGCAGCACGGTGGTGTAGGAGGTCACCTCGAACTGCCTGCCGTACCTGGGGTGGGAGCCCCAGCGCCCGGTCAGCCGCAGGCTTTCCCCGACCTGGGCGCCCAGCAGCGGCCCTGCCACCGTCAGCAGATCCGGTCCGGTCCGCTCGGTGGCGACCCGGGCGATGGTGTAGCCGGTGTCCTCGTTGAC
>DASWFT010000203.1:0-5089 GCA_036394075.1 Streptosporangiaceae bacterium | reverse complement strand
GGGTGCTTGCCACCTGTCCAGGGCAACCCTAGAGTCTGGACCAGGGTCTAGAGTCAAGGGGAGCGCGTGAAGATCGGACAGGTCGCCAGGGAAGCAGGCGTCAGCGTCGACACAATTCGCTTCTACGAGCGGCGCGGTGTGCTGCCAGCACCCGAACGCAGGCCCTCGGGGTACCGGATGTTCACCGAAGCGACCGTGGAGCGGATCCGGATGGCCCGAGGGCTGCAGAGCATGGGTCTCACCTTGGACGAGGTCATCGACGCCCTGGGCGCTCATGACGCGGGCGGGGCCACCTGCGACAGCGAACGGTGGCGCCTGGAGGCCGTTGTCGACCGGATCGAGGCCAGGATCGCCGAGCTGCAGCAGGCCCGGCGGAACGCCATGACGATCCTGGACGAGTGCCGGGCCGGCCGATGCTGTTTGACCACCTGCAGCCCGGCCGGGCACGATCATCGCTGAGGGCTGGGAGCTGGCGGCGGCGAGGGAGCTGATCGGACGTGAGCATTCTGGGCACCCGGGTCCTGCGGACTGAGGATCCTGGCTTCCTGACGACCGGCGGCGTCTACACCGACGACGTCGTGGACGAGCGGCTGGCCGGCGCCTGCCACGTGTTCTTCGTCCGATCCCCCGTTGCGCACGCGCGGATCCGGTCCGTCGACGTCAGCGCCGCGCTGCGGGCGCCCGGCGTCGTCGCCGCGTTCACCGGCGCCGACCTGGCCGACCTCCCGCTGCTGGCCCCGCCGATGCCCGGCATGATCAACGAGCGGATGGGCCAGCCGCTCCTCGCCCGCGACGTGGTCCGCTTCGTCGGCGAGCAGGTGGCCGTGGTCGTCACCGAAGACCCGTACCAGGGCGAGGACGCCGCGGAACTGGTTGACGCCGACTATGACGTCCTGCCGCCCGTGCTTGACCTGGCCGAGGCCGCCTCCGGCGAGTCCGGCGTGCTCTTCCCCGAGGCCGGCACCAACGTCGCTGCCTCCTTTGGTGATGCTGCCGGGCTCCAGGCCGACCTGTTTGATGGCTGTGACGTGGTCGTCACCCGCACAATCGTCAACCAGCGGGTCGCGCCCGCACCGATGGAGACCCGCGCGGCGGCCGCGGCCTGGGGCGAGGACGGCCGACTGACGGCGTGGCTGCCGAACCAGGGCGCGCAGGGGACGCGCGACGCCCTAGCCGACATGCTCGGGATCGAGCCGACCGGGATCCGGGTCATCACCCCGGACGTGGGCGGTGCGTTCGGCGCCAAGTTCGGCGCGGACCCGGAGCACGCGGTGGTGTGCTGGGTGGCTCGGCAGCTGGGCCGTCCCGCGCGCTGGGCCGAGACCCGCAACGAGAACCTGGTCGCGATGACGCACGGCCGGGCGCAGCGCCAGACGGTCACGATCGGCGGCGGCCGGGACGGGACCGTGGCGGCGTACCGGCTGGAAATCGTGCAGGACGCCGGGGCCTACGCCAGGTTCGGCGCGTTCCTGCCGGCCCTTACGATCTTGATGGCGCCCGGGCCGTACGCCTTCGCCCGCGCCGAGGCGGTCGCGAAGACGGTGGTGACGAACACCACGCCGGTCGGCGCCTACCGCGGCGCGGGCCGCCCTGAGGCCACCGCAGCGGTGGAGCGGGCCATCGACCTTTTCGCCGCCGAGATCGGCATGGACCCGGCCGACGTGCGCCGCAAGAACCTGCTGCCCAAGTTCACCGAGCCGCACACGACCGCGTTCGGCGCCGTGTACGACAGCGGCGATTACGCGGCCGCGCTGGAGACGGCCCTGGCGGCGGCCGGCTACCCCGGCCTCAGGGAACAGCAGGTGAAACGGCGCGCAGCCGGCGACGTGGTCCAGCTCGGCATCGGCATGTCCTGCTACGTGGAGATCACCGGGCCGGCGATGGAAGCCGGCGGCCCGCGCGAGAACGCCACGGTCGAGGTCCATCCCGACGGCAGCGCCACGATCCTGACCGGGACCTCCCCGCACGGCCAGGGCCACGCGACGGTATGGGCGATGCTGGCCAGCGACGAGCTCGGCATCCCGGTCGACAAGATCACCGTGAAGTGGGGCGACACCGACCTGATCCCGGAGGGCGGCGGCACCGGTGGCTCGCGCAGCCTGCAGCAGGGCGGGGCGGCCGTGCGGCAGGCGTCACGGGAGCTGATCGACGTGGCCCGGCAGCGCGCGGCCGACGAACTGGAGGCCAGCCCAGCCGACCTGGTCTTCGACACCGGGCGCAGCGCATTCGCTGTGGCCGGCGACCCGGAGGCCTCGGTGCCGCTGCCCAAGCTCGCCGAGGAGGAACGGCTTGTCGTGCGCACCGTGTTCATCGCGCCCGGCCCGACCTTCCCGTTCGGGGCGCACGTGGCGGTCGTCGAGGTGGACACCGAGACCGGCAAGGCGGTGCTGCGCCGGATGGTGACCGTAGACGACGCTGGCACGGTGATCAACCCGTTGCTGGCGGAGGGCCAGCGGCACGGCGGCATCGCCCAGGGCGCTGCGCAGGCGTTCCTGGAGGAATTCATCTACGACGCCGACGGCAACCCGCTGACCGCGAGCTTCGCCGACTATCCCTTCCTGTCGGCCACCGAGGTTCCCAGCTTCGAGCTGGCCGACATGGCCACGCCGACCAGCTACAACCCGCTGGGCGCCAAGGGAATCGGGGAGGCCGGCACGATCGGCTCTACGCCGGCCGTGCAGAACGCGATCATCGACGCGCTCGCCCACCTCGGCGTGCGGCACATCGACATGCCCGCCTCCCCGCAGCGGGTGTGGCTGGCCCTGCGGTCAGCACCCGGCGCCGCGGTGTTCAGCAGCACGGGGGCGGCATCGAACGGATCGAGGGACGCGTAGATGCAGGTCCAACTCACGGTGAACGGGCAGGCCCGGTCCGACGAGGTCGAGCCGCGGCTCCTGCTCGTGCACTATCTGCGGCAGCGGTGCGGGCTGCGGGCCGCCAATGTCGGCTGTGACACAACATCCTGCGGCGCGTGCACCGTGCTGCTGAACGGCCGGTCGGTGAAGTCCTGCACGATGCTGACCGTGCAGGCGGCAGGCCAGGAAGTGACCACCGCTGAGGGCCTCGCCGCCGACGGCCAGCTGCATCCGGTGCAGCAGGCGTTCCGGCAGGAACACGGCCTGCAATGCGGCTTCTGCACGCCAGGAATGGTCATGGCGGCCGTCGGCCTGCTGGCCGAGAATCCGCATCCCACCGAGGCCGAGGTGCGGGAAGGTCTGGAGGGCAACTTCTGCCGCTGCACCGGCTACCACAACATCGTCCGCGCGGTGCTGGCCGCCGCCGACGCGACGGCCGCAGAGGTGGCCCCGTGATTCCCGCGCCGTTCGAGTATGCGGCCGCGGACTCCGCCGAGCACGCCCTGGAACTGCTGGCCAAGTTCGGCGAGGAGGCCAAGCTGCTGGCAGGCGGGCACTCGCTGCTGCCGATGATGAAGCTGCGGCTCGCCTACCCCTCGGCCCTGATCGACATCGGCCGGGTTGGGGAGCTGGCCGGCGTCCGGGCCGACGGCGACGAGCTGGTGATCGGCGCCACCACCTGCCATGCCGACGTCGCGGGCTCCGACCTGGTCCGATCGCAGGCTCCGCTGCTGGCGCACTCCGCAGCGCAGGTCGGCGATCCGCAGATCCGTCACCGCGGCACGATCGGCGGCTCCCTCGCGCACGCCGACCCGGCCGCGGACCTGCCCATGGCGCTGGTCGCGCTGGGCGGCTCGGTAGAGATCACCGGGCCGGGCGGGACCAGGACCGTCGCCGCCGACGACTTCTTCACCGGGTTCCTCGAGACCAGCCTGGAGCCCGGCGAGCTGCTCAGCGCGGTGCGGGTGCCGCGCAGGCCGGGCGTCGGCTGGGGCTACCAGAAGTTCGTGCGCCGGGCGAACGACTGGGCGATCGTCGGGGTCGCGGCCATCGACGGACGGATCGCACTGGCCAACATGGGCCCGGTCCCGATCCGCGCGCGGGCCGCGGAGCAGGCACTCGCCGACGGCGCCAGCCCGGCGGAGGCCGCCGCGCTGGCCGCCGAGGACACCAGGCCGAGCGAGGACATCCACGCCGACCGCCCGTACCGCCAGCACCTGGCGCGCGTGCTCACCCGGCGTGCCCTGGAGCACCAGGCCGGTTAGGCAGGCCAGCGTCAGCGAGACCCAGGGTCGGTGGGCAGCCCGATCCGCCGCAACTGCGCGAGGTCAGCCGGGCCGAGGCGATCCAGCAGGCCGATCGCCGCGCAGTTGGCCCGGACCTGCTCCGCGTCGGTGGCCCCGAACAGCACGCTCGTGACGGCCGGGTTGGTGAGCGGAAAAGCCATGGCCAGCGCGGCGGCGGTCGTTTCCAGGCGGCTGGCCAGGCCGGTGAGCTCCTCAGCCGCCGCGACGGCCGGCGCGACTCGAGGATCATCCAGCGTCCCCGCGGCGCGACCCAGTGCGGGGCCGGACCGGTACTTGCCGGTGAGCACACCGCCGGCCAGGCTGAACGAGGCGATCACACCAGCACCCAGCGCCTTGAGGGCCTGTGTCATGGCGGCATCCTCCACCCATGACCTCCGCACCAGGCTGTAAGGCAGCTGGACCGCGCACGGCGCCGTGGCCCCGAGGCTGGCCGCGGCCTCGGCAGCCTGGCCGGCAAGATCAGCGGGCCAGTTCACCAGGCCCCAGGCCCGGGCCTTCCCGGAGTCGACGAGCGCGCTCACATTGGCGACAAGGTCGGCGACCGCCATGCCCGGCGGTGGCGCGTTCGCATAGATCAAGTCGACATAGCCGAACCCCATGCGCCCCAGGGACGCGTCCAGCTCCGCCGCGGCGCTCTGCTCCGGCCAGAACTCCCACCACAGCTTGTTGGCCACGATCGCCTCGTCCCGGCGCACGCCTGCGCCACGGAACAACTCACCGAACACCACCTCGGAATATCCGGTTCGGATGGGCGCCGTGCCCGTCTCGTCGTCGTAGCGGGCATCATCGAAAAAGTTGATGCCCTCGTCACGGGCCGCCCGCACGATGGCAACTCCGGTATCGGCGGGCAGCCGCTCATACGTGCGCCACGAGCCGAGCGACAACGCCGACACCTCTATTCCCGATGAGCCCAGCGGCCGGGAACTC
>DASWFT010000202.1:0-7278 GCA_036394075.1 Streptosporangiaceae bacterium | reverse complement strand
GCCATTCCCGTCGCCTGAGCCGCGGCACCGAGCCTGGCGAATTACTCCGGCCGCCGCAGGCCCTCGTCGGCGTACTCGATCAGCAGATCGCTAACGGTGACACCACGTCGGTCGGCCTCGACCGCGAGCCGCTCGGCCAGTTCGACCGGAATGACGAGGCTGCGCCGAACATAGTCGTCGCTCTCCCAGGCTTCCTCGCGCGCCTCAGACAAACTGCCTCCCCTTATGTAGGCGCGGCTGATTTAGCCGCGGCCCCCGCTGTGTCAGGGCAACGTAGCGGCGCAGGACGCGGTCGCTCAAGAGGCCGAGGCAGCTCAGGTTGGGAAAGCCCGGCCCTTGCGCCAGCCCGGCCAAGACAGGCAGATGCAACGGCGGTCGCAGGTCCGTGACGGCCAGGTCGACGTCGACCCGCCGCTCAAGCTCGTCCCCGGCGAGGGCCTGCGTGAGACGCCGTTGCGCCTCGTCGCCAAGCCGCCGCTCAAACCAGCGTGCGTCGAAACCTATCGCCACAATTACCCAGTCGTAGGCGACCCGCTCGCGTTCGCGCTCGTACTCGATCGTGACCACGACGTGCCCCGCGCCGGCCTCGATTGCGGTCGCGCGCCCCGCGAGCGTGCGATAGCCACGTGACTGGTTGAGCGCCGCCTCGGCCTGCGGGGAGACAACGCCACGGTCGGTGCGCTCCAGGAACTCGCGCCGGTGCGACTCAGCCAGCTGCGGCCAGTCACCTGGATCGGAGTAGAAGCGATTCTCGTCGTAGCTCTCGCCGCGTGAGTACAGCACGCCTTTGCTGGTCACCACGTCGATCGTCGAACGCCGGTGGCCCCCCTGGACGAGGCTGATCACGATCGAGGCAGCCGTCTCGCCGCTGCCGATGACGCAGATGTTCTGCGCCAGTTGCTTGTTCAGCCTGCCCTCGTGCAGCCAGTACGAGCGGCCGTCGAGAACCCGCGGATGATCACGCGGCTGGCCGGCGATCTCAACTGGCGGCCCGGCGCCAGTGAGAACGACTCCCTCGGCCTCGATCACATGGCCGCTGGCGAGCCGCAGCCGCCAGTGTTCGCCGTCAGCGTCGAGCCCGACGAGCTCGCCAGCGACGATTTCGGCCTCGCACCTCACGGCGACCTCACGCAGGTACGCGCTCCACTGGCGATGCGTCGGGCGCAGCCGGCCGCGATCCACCCAGTCGGCGTAGTGGCCACGCTCGATCAGGTACCGCTGCCAGCTGAAGGCGGCCATGGCGGCGGTGACGCTGCCCGACGCCACATCCCAGCTCTGCGCGTATGGGTAGCCGATGTCCTTTTCCGGCGGCGTCCCAAGCGGCAGCGCGCCGCTGGTGTAACCCTCCCGCCCGGTCCAGCTCCCGGCGACGCCGCCACGCTCAACCAGCACAACCCGCGGCGGTTCGAGCCCGACCGCGGCGAGCGCTCGCGCTTTGGCGGCGATCGCGATTCCCTTGGGCCCGGCACCGACCACCGCCAATGTCCGCATGGGGCGAGGATAGCCAGCCGCACCCACCGGCGGGCGCCAGGTCACCCGGATCAGCGGCAAGCTCGCCGGCCCAGTCCCGCAAGTCAGCCTGCCCCGTGCACGGCCAGCGTGGTAATGACCCGGGCGATCAGCGTCGCGGCGGTTTGGAGACCGATTACGCAGCGTGAGTCCGCAAGTGCTCACTGCGCGCAGCGGCAGAAGGTGGCCGGCAGATGCCGCCCGCTGTGGCATTAACTCCGCGGGCGGCCGGGTGCTGTACCGCGGGCGTATCGTCTTCGGGTCGTACACGTAGCGGCCCTGCCAGGGCGGGTCGCCGCGGGAAGGCTCCGCCTCGATCACGCACTCCCATCCCGTGCGGCTCCCCGGGGCCGCTACCCATGCGCTAATGCGGCCTTTGCGCCACGCACCGTGTGCCCGGACCCACACCGGCGCATGACGGGGACGCACCCGGTGCTCACGCCAGCTAGGGCCCGGTTCGCCAGGCCGGGCATCGGCTATCCCTCCAGCCACACCACTACCGTACATGAGTTCGATATTCGTCGACGGACAGGGTCTTCCCGGTAACCGCCCCAGTGCGGGTGCTTCGCACCCGGCACCCGCACCCGCAGCAGATGTACGCCTGTTCGTGAAGGGTCCTGTCACAAGCCGAATGCTCCGCGCAATGATGTAGGACGATGGGATTGGCACGGAAGACTCGATGCCGTGCTCACCTAGCGGTAAGGGAGCGTGTCCTCATTTCATGACGATGCCGAGCTGGGACGAGGTGTACGCCTCGAGCGCGCCTGCGCCCTGGGACATCGGTCGGCCTCAACCGGCCTTCGTTCGTCTGGCGGATAGCGGCCTGCTCTGCGGGAGGGTGCTCGATGCGGGCTGCGGCACTGGGGAACACACGCTGCTGGCCGCCGCGCACGGTGCGGACGCCGCAGGCGTCGACATCTCGCCGCGGGCGATCGCGCAAGCGCGCGAGAAAGCAGCCGGACGTGGCCTGGCGGTCCGCTTCGAGGTCGCCGACGCGCTGAACCTTGGGCAGCTCGGCATGGCCTTCGACACGGTCATCGACAGCGGGTTGTTCCACGTCTTCGACGACCAGGGGCGCGTCCAGTACGTCACCAGCCTGGCGTCGGTGCTGCAGTCTGGCGGCACGTGCTACCTCATGTGCTTCAGCGACCGCCAGCCCGGCAACTTCGGCCCTCGGCGGGTGCGCCAGGACGAGCTCACCACTGCCTTCAGCGATGGCTGGACCATCACCGACATCGCGGCGGGCACCTTCGAAATCAACCCCGGACTCGGTACCACGACCGCAGAAGCCTGGCTGGCCACCATCCGCCGTCTGTGAGCCCCAGCCTCTGCGCGGTACGATCCGGCGCATGACACCGCCGGATACGGGTCTTCCCCGGAACATCGGAGCACCGGCAACCCGGGCGTTGATCGCGGCTGGATACACCGAACTCCGGCAGCTTGCGAATGTGCCAGCCTCCGAACTTAAGAAGCTGCACGGCATGGGGCCGAAGGCACTGAAGCTGCTACAGGAAGCGCTTGAGCAGCAGGGCATGTCCCTCGGATAGGACCGCTTCACGGCCCAGGGGCGGTAGCCGGGCTGGCGGTGTTGAGGAACTCAAGTACGGGGATTGTGTCGAAGTAGAACATCTGCGCTCGCGCGAGCTTGCCGTCGCGGACGCTGTAAAGCCCGAGCACGGGCATGTCGAAGTGCTGTCCATCTGCGCTGCGTCCTCGCTGCTGCCAGAGCACGACGACTTCGTCTTCGCTGGCCGCGACGACCCGCGGGTCCATCTTGCGCTCGTCAGCGCCTTGAAACGGGTCCCAGGCCTGAGCCCATGTCCGGCCTCCCGCGGCAAGCATTTCGTGTTCCCGGCGGCTGGGCCCATAGGGCAGTGACTCCGGCCAGCAGAACTCGATCTGCGGGTGATAGAGCCGGGCCAGTGCCTGCTCATCGCGCTCCTCGACCGCGTGGGGAGCAGCTGAAACCGCGCCCCCGGGATGGCCGCGGCGTAGGCGCGACCGTAGCTGGGGTCGGCGATCTGGTCGCTGTCACCCCAGAGAACGAGGGCGGGAACGGTGATGCCGGCCAAGCGGGGCGCCAGGCCGGGGTCGCTCATGGAGGCGCCGCCGTAGACGGCGAGGGTGGCGCGGTTGCCCGCCATGACGGCCTGCTGCTCGGCGGGCATCGCGGACGGATCGATACGGAACGAATCCGGGTCGTGATAGCTCAGTTTGGTGACTTGGTCCAGCGTGAGACCGAAGAAGTCGACGACGGGGTGATCCGCGACATCGATACCCATCGCGTCGACCAGCACGATGCGGCTGATTCGGGTGGAGCCGAGCAGGACCATCTCGGCCGTGATCCAGCCGCCGATGGTTTCGGCCACGATCACGAAGCCCGGCTCGGCTGCCATGCGGCCCGGACACCGGTTCGGGCTCATCGACTACGCACTTGCCCCACTTGCCGGCCCGCTCGCCAGGACCAACCCCGAGGCGCTGGAGCAACTCAAACGAGGCCTCGCCCTGGTCATGAGCGCGGAAGCTCTTTTCATTCTCACCGATCTGTGCGGGTTGTCCCCCGACGCTGCGGTCGCCAGTGCGGTGGAATCCGCGCGAACGATTACCGCGGCAGCGACTCCGGCCACTGGCTTCCCGTCCCGCTGACCATCACCCCCCAACCCGACTCGGTGATCATCGTCACCGTAGCCGCTGGGACGGATGCGGCTGCCGCAGTTGGTGTGGTATCAGCGGCACGATCATCGTCGTTGCCGGGTCCCGGAGATTCTTACCGGCTGATTACACGACCGCCGACGGGCGAACCGCGTGGCTCGCCGCGGATCAGTGTGATTATGCGTGAACCCGATTTCACGGACACGGAGGAGAGCGAGTATGCGTAACCGATGGTGGGCGGCTGGCGGGCTCACCGCTGTCGCCTTCGCGGCAGCCGCCTGCGGAACCAGCTCGCCCGGCACGTCCGGGGCAGGCTCGGCCTACGGGACCCCGCCGGGCAGCCAGGCGGCCGCGCCCTCATCCAGCGCGGTCATGGTGGCGCTGAAGACCACGCAGACCAGCGCCGGCACGATCCTGGCCAGCGCCGGGGGATACACCCTGTACTTCTTCACCCAGGACAAGCCGGGCAGCGGCGCCTCGACATGCACCGGCAGCTGCGCCTCGACGTGGCCGCCGCTGACCGGGGCGGTGCAGGCACCAGCCGGCGTGTCGCTACCCGGACCGCTCGGGATGATCACCCGGGCGGACGGGACAAAGCAGGTCACGATCAAGGGCTACCCGATCTACATTTACTCCGGCGATCACTCTCCCGGCCAGGTCAATGGCAACGGCATGGGCGGCGCATGGCACGTGGTGAAGATCTCCGGCTCATCGTCCGGCTCGTCGGGCGCCACTCCCACCCCGGCCGGAGGAGGCTACAGCACCTCTGAGGGCGGGTACTACTGTGCTAGCCGAGCCCTGGCGAGGGCGCGGCCCCGGGCGCATCGCTGGTCTGTGTCGAAGCCCACTCCGGTCACGAGAACGGCCCAGTCTTGACCAGCTTGCGCGCGGTCTCCACATCGGTCGGGCCCTCGCCGAACGACGGGCACAGCTTGGCGACTCCGCAAGCGCCGCACGCGGGCCTGCGAGCATGACAGACACGACGACCGTGCCAGATCACCCGGTGGGAGGCCGCGGTCCACTCCCGCCGTGGCAGGAGCGCGCCGACGTCTCGCTCGATCTTGTTCGGGTCGGTCTGCGCCGTCCAGCCAAAGCGCCGCGCCAGCCGGGCAAAATGGGTGTCCACCGTGAGGCTTGGCTTGCCGAAGGCATCGCCTAGCACCACATTGGCGGTCTTGCGGCCAACACCCGGCAAGGTCACGAGCTCGTCCAGGGTGTCAGGAACTTCCCCGCCAAAGCGGTCACACAGAGCCTGGCCGAGAGCGATGAGGCTCTTCGCCTTGGCCCGGAAATACCCCGTAGGCTGGATCAACTTCTCCAGTTCCGCCCGGTCCGCGGCGGCGTAGTCGGCGGCGGTGCGGTACCGGGCGAACAGTTCCCGCGTCACCGCGTTGACCCGGCGGTCCGTGGTCTGGGCGGACAGAATCGTCGCGACCAGCAGCTCGAGCGGGGACGTGAAGTTCAGCTCGATATGCGCATCGGGGTACAGCCGGGCCAGCTCACGGTTGATCCGGCGCGCTCGGCGTACCAGCGCGGTCCTCGACGGGGCAGCCTGGGCCACCGCCCAAGCTTAACCGCTGCGCTCTGTTGTCCCGGCGGGGTTGTCCCGGCGGGGTTGTCCCGGCCGGCATCTATCCCCTGCCCCGTCATGCGCCGGGGGGCAGCGTGTACTGCCGGTGCGTGAGGAAATAATGGGCGGCGCAGCCTGGTGCGGCGGCAGGTAGGGCCAGCACCGACCAAAACGGCAGCCGGGCCACGTGGGAGGCGGCCTGTGCTGTGATCAGAGGTAGGGCCCGCCGCCCTCGCCAGCCCTGGCCACCCACTCGACGGCCAGCACGTCCGCCGGGTCCATGACGTCCCACCCGTCATCGCGCGTGGTCTCCACGAGCCCGTCAGGGCGGAGTCGCACACTGAGCAGCGGGCGCTTTTCGTCATTAAGAGTCCACCGCGCGCTCAGGCCCCGGAACACGAGCCTGACCTGCCCTTGCTTGCCGATCACCGGCTCAAGCAGCTCAACAATTACCGTGCCGTCCACAGCGCCACCTTACTTGCCACCTCCACGGGATCGGCTTCAGCGACGGTGAGGTCAGCGCAGGGCGTTCACGATGAGCACGGCGAAGGCCATGGAGGTGAAGAGGGCGTACGCGCCGAGTGCCCGGCCTCGGTCGCCTGCCCGTAGCTGCCGATAGAGCACCCAGCCGAAGATGCCGGCCTCGATCGCCGCACCGGCCACGCCGACTGGCGGCACCGCCAGGCCGACGATCACGCCGATGCAGCCGAGGGAGTGGAGTACGCCGAGCAGTGAGACGACCCCCATGTTCCGCCCCTCAAGCACGCCCAGCCGGGTGACCTGGTCCAGCCGGGTGAGGCCTACCTTCGCGCGGGTCACGGAGACGACCACTGAAGGCAGGGCCTCAAGCAGCAGCAGGATGGTGAGGACGACGGACAGGGCGAACATAAGGCGTCTCCTTGGCTTGCTGATCGGGCGGAGCCAGATCCGCTGCCCCCGATCTTGAGCGGGGAGCTGGCGAGGTCCTTGGTGTCGATGTCCGGCATCAGATGATCTCCTGTTCGAGCGCCAGTAGGTAGCCATGGACGGCGACTCATCAGGTCCTTCCTGGTGAAGCTGGCGGGGAGGGTTCGCGGACAATCCGCGGCAAATTCCGGAGTGGGCGGGACAACGGCCACTTCTGCCCGGGACGGCCTGCGCGGATGCTCGGGTAACGCAGCGGATTGCCGCTCCGGGCTTGTGCGCTGTGCTGGCCGGCTGGCGGCCGGACGGGCGGTAGTCTCGCCGGGTGCGGTCAGCGGAGGATCTGCGTCAGCGGTGGCTGGATTCCATTCCGGTGATCATGAAGCGGACGGGCATGTACGCCCGTGATGGCCGGGAGATGGAGACCGTCGCCGACCAATTGCTGCGGGATCTGTGCTTCCTTGAGGAGCGGGACAGCGACTACGAGCAGGCCCGGGAACGGCTGCGCGGTTACGGCCAGCTGGGGGTGCACGGGCCGTTCACATCGATGTTCGGCTCCGTGCGCTCCTGCTCGGCCGAGGTCGCCTCGGTGTACGCGGAAGTGTTCCACCGGCTCGGTTACCTCGCCGTGGACCACCTAATCG
>DASWFT010000201.1:0-4106 GCA_036394075.1 Streptosporangiaceae bacterium | reverse complement strand
CACTGTTAACCAAGCACTTCAACTGGAGGATGGCATGCACGGACCGCATAACCGCAGCCGGGTCACGGCGGCGGACAGCACTCGCGATCCGGCGGGAACTCCTGGTGCGCCTGACGGCCAGCGCCGGCCCTGGTCGCTGCTGGTGCTGCTCAGCGTGGCCCAGTTCATGGTCATTCTTGACGCCACCGTGGTGAACGTGGCCCTGCCGTCGATCGCCCGGTCGCTCAGCTTCGGCGCGGGTGGCCTGCAGTGGGTTTTCACGGCATATGTGCTGGCGAGCGGCGGGCTGGTGCTACTCGGCGGACGGGCCGCAGACCTGGCGGGCCGGCGCCGGATCTTCCTGGCAGGCCTGGCAGTGTTCACCGCCGCATCGCTGGCCAGCGGCCTGGCCCCGACGGCAGCCGTGCTGATAGCCGCCAGGGCCGGCCAGGGACTCGGCGCGGCGCTGCTCACGCCTGCCGCCCTGTCGATCATCACGACCACGTACGCGGGCGCGCAGCGCGCTGCCGCGCTCGGGGCGTGGGGCGCGATAGGCGGCGCCGGGGCCGCCGCGGGCGTGCTGGCCGGCGGGATCCTGACAAGCTGGCTCGGCTGGCGCTCAGTCTTCCTGGTGAATGTGCCAGTCGGCCTGGCTGCCGGCCTGCTGGCCCTGCGCATGGTGCCGCGGTCCGCAGCAGCGCGCCGGTTGGGCCGCGAGCTCGACCTGCCCGGCGCGGCACTGGCAGTGGCCGGCCTGGTAACCATCGTGTACACACTGGCCGGCGCTCCGGCTCACGGCTGGGCATCCGCTCGCACGCTGCTGTTGCTCGCCCTCGGCGTCGTCCTGCTGGCGGCGTTCGCGGCGGTAGAGCGCCGGACCCGGCGCCCGCTGCTGGCGCCGCAGATCTGGCGCACCCGGTCGCTGGTGGCGGGCGTGCTGGTAATGCTGGGCGCGACCGGAGTGCTCGTCGGCACGTTCTTCCTGAACTCGCTGTACCTGCAGGGCGTCCAGGGCTCCTCGGCATTGCGCGTTGGCCTGGAGTTCCTGCCGCTCGCGCTGGTCATAGGGGCGGGCGCCCACCTCGCCTCCCGGCTGCTGCCGCAGCTCGGCTCCCGGCTGGTGATCGTCGCGGGCCTGGTCCTGATGGGCGGGGGAGCGCTGCTGCTGACCACGGTCTCGGCCAGGTCCGGCTACCTGACCGGGCTGCTGCCCGGCCTGCTCGTCATCGGCGCCGGCACCGGCCTGGTGCTGCCCGCGGCCGCGATCACCGCCATGAGCGACATCGCCGGGGAGCACGCGGGACTGGCGTCCGGCCTGATGACCGCCGCGCACGAGATCGGGGCGGCGCTCGGGGTTGCGGTCTTCTCGGCAGTCGCGGTAGCGGTCGACGGCGGGATCGCGGCCGGTTACCGGCACGGGTTCGCCGTCGCGGCCGCGATCGCCGCCGGGATCGCGCTCATCGCGGCCTTCGCCGCCCCGGTAGTGCGGCCCGCGGCCGGTGTCCGGGTGGCGGTGCACTGATATGGCCGCCCACCGAACTGCCAGCTACCACCGGGAAATCGCCGGCCGGAACGTTGAGGCGATCCTCGACGCGGCCGAGGAACTGCTTGAGCTGCAGGGACATGCCACCATCTCGGCAGTCGCCGCCCAGGCGGGCGTATCGCGCGTCACGGTGTACGCCCATTTCCCGACCTGGGACGCGCTGCTGGAAGCGGCCGTCGAACGCGCCGTGGGCCGGACGATGAAGGCGCTGGAGTCCGCGAGCCCCGGCGACGGACCTCCAGCCGAAGCCCTGGACCGGGTGCTCGCCGGGGCCTGGCAGCATCTGGCCCGCTACGGCGCCATGGCACAGGCGGTCGCAGAACTGCTGACCCCGGACGCAGTCGCGCGGACACATCAGGCCGCGCACCAGGCGATCGGCACGCTGCTGGCGCGCGGCCAGGCGGACGGCTCTTTCCGCACCGACCTGCCGGCTAACTGGCTGGTGACGGCTTGCATCACCCTCATCCACGCCTGCGCGGACGGGGTCCGGGCGGGCCAGATCGACGAGCGCGATGCCGCCCGCATCCTCCGCACGTCAGTCCGCGATCTGTTCACCGGGACAGGCAGGTAACTCGCGATGCCAATGCACAACGCTGACGAGGCGATCAGCAGTGACCTGACCGCGCCGCATGCGGACACGGCCCGGCGGGCGCGCCGGATCGCCGGGCTGCGCGGCAACAGCCTGGGCATCTCGCTGATGCTCATCGCCGAGTACCTGCTCGGCATCGGCGTCAACCTCTACGTCCATGTCCCGGTCGCCGACCAGGGGAACGGGATCGCGTCCGCGCTCGGCCGGGTGCTGACGAGCCAGCCCGTAGTGCTCGCTGTGCACGCCGGGCTGGGCCTGCTCTTGCTGGTCGCTGCGGCGAACGTGCTAACTCGCGCCATCCGCGCCCGGCACCGATTCGCCATCGCGGCCTCGGTGACTGGCCTGCTTGCCATCGGCGGGGCGGCGGTCAGCGGCGCGAGCTTCGTCAGCGATGGCAAGGCAGGCGCGTCCATGGCGATGGCTGTCCTGACCGGCATCGCTCTCGTGTGCTATCTGGGAAACCTGTTCGGTGTTCGGCCGACGGCGCCGCGATGACCGGCTTCTTCGCCCTGGCGCCGATCGGGGTAGTCCGCGGCGGCCGGACCGAGATCTTCGAGGATCACTGGGGCCCGGTGGAGGCGCGGCTGATCCTGGATCCGGCCATGCTGGACCCCGACGCCACCGCCGGGCTCAGCGAGTTCTCGCACATCGAGGTCGTCTTCCATTTCGATCGGGAGACCAGGGTCCGGCGCGGCGCATCGCATCCGCGCGGCAACCCGGCCTGGCCGCGGGTCGGCGTGCTGGCCGGCCATTCCCCGGTGCGGCCGAATCATCTCGGCATCTCCCGCTGCGAACTGCTGCGGGTGAGCAGGCTGGAGCTGACCGTGCGCGGCCTCGACGCGATCGATGGAACCCCGATCCTGGACATCAAGCCGTACGCGACCGGATTCCAGCCAGCCGGGCCGGTGCGAGAGCCCGCCTGGATACGCGAGCTGATGCGCGACTACTACTGACCAGGCGGGGACCGGATTCGTACACGTCGTCCGGCAGGTCCTGCAGGGTGATCCTGGCGGTGGCAGGTGTCAGGCTGGCGCGCGCCCCGGGGATCGGCCGGCGGATGCGGAGCTTCCGCCCGGGCGGGACCATCCCGGCGGCGGTGAAGACGCTATGGAACTGGGCCTGCCGGTAAGGCAGCTACCACCAGACGTCATCTGACCCGAATCCACAAATAGAGCCGCGACACGTTGCCGCGGTTTCGTGAGATCGGGGTGTCCTGCTGGGATGATGAAGTGCGACAGCGCTGAATCTCCCCAGGAAGAAGGCCACCGAGATGGTGATGACGTCAGGCACGCCGGGCCGGGCCCGCTGCAGGATACGGATCGGGGTGCCCGACCCGTCGCTGACAGCGGCGGGCGGGATGCTCGCGGTGACCGAACTGTGCGGCAAGCTCGCCCTGATCGAGGCACTGGATGCGGGGATCGGGCCGGTCAAGCAGCGCAGGCGCGGGTTCACCGGCGGGCAGGTGCTGACCGGGATGGCCGCCGCCCAGCTGGCCGGGGAAGACTTCCTGGTAGGCCTGGACCGGCTGCGCGCCGATGAGGCGGGCCAGCAGCTGGCGCCGGTGCCGGGCCTGGCGACCTCGACCGCGACCGGCCTGGCCCGCCGGTTCACCGCCCGGCACTGGCGCGGGACCGAGGCCGGCCTGGCCGCCGCGACGGCGCGGATGCTGGGCCTGCTGCCGCAAGAGCGGGCCGCGGAGCTGGCGGGCGGGCCGGTGACCATCGACATCGACGCCACCGACGTGGAGGTGTACGGGAGCAGGAAGCGCGGGGTGGCGTACACCTACGCCGGGCAGCGGGCGGGCCGGCCGCACGTGGCGGCCTGGGCGGAGACGGAGATCCCGCTGGCCGCCGACCTGCTGGCCGGCGACCAGGACCCCCGCTCGTCCGTGGTGGCGCTGCCGGGGCGGGCGCTGGCCGCCCTGCCGCAGGCCGTCCGGGACGGGGCCGCCGCAGCGGGCCGGAAGATCGCGCTGCGCGCCGACGCCGGGTACTT
>DASWFT010000200.1:0-1596 GCA_036394075.1 Streptosporangiaceae bacterium | reverse complement strand
CCGGCCGCCTCGGCGGCCAGGAACTCCCCGGCCACCGCCGGGTCGGAGTTCTGCGTCCCGGCGGCCCCGGTCAGCTTCTCATCGGTGATGATCCCGGTCTCCGGGTCCGCGGCCAGGTGCGCCCGGTACCCGTCCCGGCGGGCCTCGGGAGACTTGCGGGTGTGCCGGGCATCAGGGTCCACGGTGGAAACCACGCGGTCTTCGGCCACCTTCCGGGCGATCCGCCACCGCCCGTCAGTGCCGTCACTGCCCTCGGCGGGCTCCACATCCTGCCCGGCGACCAGGGCCAGCAGGCCCAGCGCCGACGCGGCCCGCTCCTCCAGGTCGCGGTCCTGCAACGCCGCCACCACCGCGGTCGCGTCGTTCACCAGCGCCGACACCAGCGCGTCCTTCGCGGCCGGATCATCCCAGTCAATCGCCGGCTTGCCCGGCTTGCCGTAGTCATGGCCGGTGCACACCGCCGCGATCTGCTCCGCCGCGCCGGGCACCTCCCGGGCCACCCGCCGGATCGCCGAGACCAGCTGGGTCACCGTGTCCTGGGTGGCCACCGCATCAGCCAAGATGGTGGAGTCCACCGCCCGGCGGCGCCGGCCCCTCAGCACCCCGGTCTCCGCCACGATCTTGCGCACCGCGTCATTGATCCGGTCCGGCCGCGCCGACCTCGCGATCCGGTTCCGCCAGTACACCAGCGACGACGGGTCAAACCCCGGATCATCCAGCGGCACGCCGGCCGCCGCCTTCCACCGCACATCGAACCGGGCCGCCTCAGCCGCCTCCCGGTCCGAATAATCATGCAGCACCTGCAAGACCAGCACCACCGCCATCCGGGTCGCCGGCAGCGACGGCCGGCCCACCCCCGGCGGCGCGAACAGGTCCGCGTAATCAGCATCCGGGAACACCTCAGCCCGGTGCGCGGCCAGGAACGCGAACACGCTCCCCGACGGCACCAGCTGCCCCACCGCGGTGTCCATTAACCCCCCGTCCATCCGCTCAAAGCCCTGCATGACCAAATCATCCCAGACACCCGCCCAGCCCGGCCAGACACGCCCGCCGGCGGCCTGGCTTTTCAGCAGGCTCCTAGAGGGCTCGGGTCCACGCCCCAGGTAGACGCGAGGTACATCGGAGGTATACACGAGGTACATCGGGTTGCCGACACCTGAGTACCGCACAGACCAGCTTCGCGCGGTTCTGTTGCTAGTGCCGTAACCGGCAACGTTTGCCCTGTTGCTGGGAGGAACGTTGTTATGTAGAGCGAATCTCTTCGTGACGACTGGTCGACCGTCGCTCGGCGCTGACTCCGGATGGTCGGGTGATGTTCGTCGACGATGGCCACCGCGCGAGCCACGAGCTGGTCGAGGGCCCGGGGTCCTCGACGATCCAGCGACAAGTGCGCGACGGCCGGCGCTTTCGCGCGGTGAAGGTGGCGCTTGAACCGAGATCGCTCGAGCGCTCGCTGCGAGAACTGGGCTGGGTGATTGAGGTCAAGCCACTGGCTGGCCCGTTCTTGCTAGGGCTCGGCGGACGAGCCGGCTAGCGCGCCACGCGGTAGCGGAGGTAGGCGACTCTCGAGCTGAAGGTGCGGGTCTCGACGAGTTC
>DASWFT010000199.1:0-11588 GCA_036394075.1 Streptosporangiaceae bacterium | reverse complement strand
AAAGTTTTTAGCTCTTTTATATTTCGCGTTTGCGCAGGTCAGGACGCTACCAGTATCACCCGGTATCACTCGGTATCACGGAGCGTCACAGGTGGTCACGATCAGTGGTAGAAATGCCGCAGAACAGCAGGGACGGCGACGTCCGCTAGCTCCCCGAGTACCCGCCACGTACACTCAGCAGACAGGACCGGCACATGAGCAAGCCAGGCCGTCAGCCGCAGCACAACCAGCGGTCACTGAAACGGCTTCTCGAAGCGAATGGCTGGACCCAGACCATGGGCGGCAAGCACGTCGTGAAGATGACCAAGCCAGGCCACAGGCCGATTACACTTCCACACGATAAGGGAGGCGGCGGCTATCCACCCGGCCTGACAGCGGCCATACTGCGGCAGGCAGAGCTCTAGGGAGGCGGCGGGAAGTAGTGAGCGGCCAGGACACCCAGGACACCTACACCGTCCGGATCCACCACGAGCCCGGCCACGAGCTGTGGGCCGAGGTCGCCGAGATGCCCGGCTGCTTTGCGTCCGGCGCCACAATGGACGAGCTGTGGCAGGCACTCGCAGAGGCAGTCAGCCTCTACCTGTCCGAGCCCGGCCATGAGGTGCACGTCAAGCTGGAAGATGCACCCGAACCCGAACCCGAACCTGTGACTGAGCGCCGCGTGCTGCTCCGCTCTGCCTGAGCCTTCTCACGCGTGCACCAGGCGACCACGGCGCAGGCGGCAGCGCATAGTGACTAGCCGTTACCGATCTTGCTTCTTACCTGTTCCGCCGACTGACCGTCATGGTCAGTCTGGCCGTCGCAAGCCTGTGACTTGCGCAAACAAGCAGCTGACCCGCGACGGGCTGCCAGAAGCTCGCTGAGGCGTTCGCCGAGTCGTCCGGCTGGCGGGCATGACGGTCAAGCGCTCCCGCCACGAGCAGGCCGAGGCCGCCGAGTTGTTCCTCGCGTTGTCCACCCGCACTATGCCGAGGCGTTCCGGTCAGTGCTGCGGTACCCGTCTGGTTCATGGGCGCGGGCGGGACCGGGTTCGAGACGCTGACCGATGAGCAGCGGCAGGCGTGGCGGGAGGCTTCGCGCAGTTCGGTGGGATCATGCATGTGGGTCGCCTCCTAGGGGCGATCAAGGGACCCGGTTGGCGTGCAGCGCTGGCCGGGTCCCGTTGTTTGCTATCAAGTGGTCACGCTACAGCGCTATGCCTGGCCCTGCTAGGCCCTGCCAGGCGTGGCATGGGAACGCGCAGGTCAGCATGCCCTAGCGTGGCCAGGGTGAGTGATCATCCGGACTGGGACGCCACCGGGCCGAAGCTGATGTATGTGCAGGTCGCCGACTACATCGCCGGCCGCATCGCTTCGGGCGCCCTTGCGCCGGGCGCGAAGCTGCCAGCCGAACGCGATATGGCCAGCGGATACGGCGTGGCCTATGACACGATCCGGCGCGCCACGGCGCTGCTGCGCGAGCGCGGGCTGATCGTCACGATCGTCGGCCGCGGCACCTACGTGGCCGAGCGCGGCCAGGGCTAGAGACTGTCGCTGTTCCGTTTCTGTTCCGCCAGACGTTGGGCAGAGGCGGGAAACGGTGAGAACCGGATAAGAACAGTCTGAGCAGGCCAGAGCGGGTTTCGCGGGTATCGCCGCAGGTAGCAGACTCGCAGCTGCGAGTTCGCGATGTACTTCGACTGCTGAAATACAACACGCGCACTGATCCGGGAAGAAATCCACCAACAACGGCCCGATACAGGTAACTGCCGCCGGGGTTCATCGCCGTCATCCACCGTCCGGGGACGTGAGCCGGTTACCGTGGGGCCTATGAACCGGCGTCCGGCGATCACCGGCACAGACGATGTAACCATCGCGAGCCTGAACATGCACGGCGGCGTGAGCCGCCGGGGAGAGCCCTTCGACGTCGAGGCGGCGTGCCACCACCTGAAGGCCGATGTCATCGCGCTCCAGGAGGTGTGGCGCCCCGATGGCCAGCCGGACCCGCTGGCCGCAGCGGCACACGCGTTTGGCGGCAAGGTCACGCACGCCGGGCTGTCGGTCGGCACGAACCTGGCCAGCCTCCGGGTCGGCCCCGGCACCGCCACCGGGACCTGGGGACTCGCCGTGCTGACCATGCTGCCCGTGACCGGCTACGAAGTGGTCAGCCTCGGGAAGGCTCCCGGCGACAAGATCCCCCGGGCCGCGCAGGTGGTCACGATCAGCGCACCGGGCGGAACGGCGTTGCGGGTCGCCAACGTCCACCTGACGCACCGCTTCACCAGCCCCGTGCAGCTACGCCGGCTCGTCCGCCACCTGGCGGCGGGCTCCGGCCCGGTCGTGATCGTCGGCGATCTCAACATGCCGCGCGCGGCCACCTGGGCCGCCACCGGCTACTCCCGCGCCGTGCGCGGCCGGACCTACCCGGCTCACCGGCCGCTCGTGCAACTGGACCATGTACTGACCGGCCGGGGGACCGCAGGTATCGCCGGTGAGGTGGTCGAGGGAGTCGGCTCGGACCACCTGCCGATCCGGGTGCAGCTCAGCGTCACCTGAGCCAGGCTGGCGCGCCGTGTGCCGGTGCAGGCCGGACGGTGCTGGCCGAGCTATTTGAGACAGGACCTCTGTGATCATGGAACTGGCCAGGGCCGGCCGTCCATAATGGAGCAGAACGCGTGGGACGTGGTGTGAACGGAGGGGTCTACGATCATTCAGCGGCCAGCGGAACCCGGACCTGGCGAGCCGCCGCTCGCCGTGCATGTGCGCGGCCTGACCAAGTCCTACTCGGGCAGGCCGGCGGTGCGGGGCATCGACCTGGCGATCCGCCAGGGTGAGATCTTCGCCTTACTCGGCCCGAACGGGGCGGGCAAGACCACCACCGTCGAGATTCTCGAGGGGTACCGCGCCAGGGACGGCGGCGAGGTCAGCGTCCTGGGCGAGGATCCTGGCCGCCACCGGGCCCGGCTGAAGAGCCGTATCGGCATCGTCCTGCAGTCCACCGGGGTTGACCTCTACCTCACCGTGGCCGAGACGGTCAGGATGTACGCCGGTTACTACCCGCACCCCCGGCCGGTGGACGAGGTGATCCACCTGGTCGGCCTCGACGACCGGCGCAACGATCGGGTGCTCAAGCTCTCCGGCGGCCTGCAGCGGCGCCTCGATGTCGCGATCGCCCTGGTCGGCGACCCCGAACTGCTCTTCCTGGACGAGCCGACCACCGGGTTCGACCCTTCCGCCCGGCGCGAAGCCTGGGACGTGGTCAAAGACCTCGCCGCGCTCGGCAAGACGGTGCTGCTCACCACCCACTACATGGAGGAAGCGCAGTTCTTGGCCGACCGGGTGGCGGTCATCGCCGCCGGGTTAATCGTCGCTCAGGGCCCGCCCGCCACCCTCGGGGCGCGGGACACGGCCAGGGCCCGGATCCGCTACCGGCTGCTCCCGGGCGCGGTCCCCCCTGACGGGCTGGCCGGCCCGGCCGGGCCCGACGGCTTCACCGAACTCGCGCCCGACGACGTCACGCTGGCCCTGCACCGACTCACCGGCTGGGCCATCGACCAGGGCGTCAGCCTCGACGGGCTCGAGGTGATCAGGCCGTCCCTGGAGGACGTCTACCTGGCCCTCACCGGCACCGCACCCGGGCCGGGCGAGCTGCAGCCCGGCCAGCAGGGAGTTCACGAAGGAGACAGGGTATGAATGCGGCGGCAATGACTCTGTCGCAAGTGCGCTACGTCAACAAGGCTTTCTGGCGCAACCCGGCCTCCGCGTTCTTCACCTTCGCGTTCCCGCTCATGTTCCTGGTCATCTTCACCGCCCTGCTGGGCCACAGCACGGTCCAGATCGGCACCAGGTCGGTGAACACCTCCACCTACTACATAGCCTCGATGGCGACGTTCGCGGTGATCACCGCCTGCTACAACAACATCGCGATGTCGGTGTCGTTCCAGCGGGACGCCGGGGTCCTCAAGCGGATCAACGGCACCCCCCTGCCCAGCGCATTGTTCCTGGCCGCTCGGATGGTGCACGCGGTGATCATCGCGGTCCTGCTGGTGGTAATCACGGCCGCCTTCGGGCGCACCTTGTACCACGCCGACATCCCCACCGGGATCACCCTGCTGCGGTTCCTGATCGTGCTCCTGGTCGGCGCGGCCGCGTTCTGCGCGCTCGGGTTTGCGATCACGGCGGTCATCCCGAATGCCGACGCCTCGCCGGCGATCGTCAACGCGACCATCCTGCCGCTGCTGTTCCTGTCCGGGATCTTCATCCCGTTCGGCAACAACACGCCGTCCTGGATCCTGTGGATCGCCCGGATCTTCCCGGTCAAGCACTTCGCCGACGGCATGCAGGCCGGTTTCATCGGCACCCCGTTCCACTGGACCGACGTGCTCATCGTGGCCGCCTGGGGGCTGGCCGGGCTGCTCTACGCGACGCGCTACTTCAGCTGGGAACCCCGCACCGGCTGACCCGGACGCCTCGTCGCGGATACCGGGCGGCGGCCCGGCTCGCCCCCGGTAGATTCGGGCAATGAAGAAGCTTCTCGAACTCCTCCTCTGTTTCTTCCATCCCATCGCTGTCGTTCTCATGTGGATCGACCTGGCGTCCCGCAGCGACATGGCCCGTGGCCCGAAGCTGGCGTGGGCCATCTTCGGCATCATCCCGCTTGTGCCGTTCATCTACGTGCTCACCAGTGGCGACCTGTGGTGAGGCCGACGCCCGGCTAGCTAGCTGACGCCCAGCTAGTTAAAGGTGATCCCGGAACGCGCCTCGGCCTCGGCCATGGCGCGGTCGAGGATGTCGATGGCCCGGTCGATGAGTTCCTTCTCGATCACGAACGACGGGATGAGCTGGAACCGGTTATACAGGTAGCCGCCCTTCTCGAAGAGCAGTCCCTCACGCACGCAGAAGTCAAGCATCCACCCGGCCTCTTCCGCGGCGGGCTCCTTGGTGACCCGGTCCCGGACGAATTCCAGGCCGATGAACAGTCCCCGCGCGTCTATCCAGCCCAGGATCGGGTGGCGTCGCTGCAGCCCCTCCAGCTGATGCAGGAAGTATTCGCCAAGCCCGGCCGCGCGCTGGACCAGTTGCTCCGACTCGTAGACATCGAGGGTGGCATTCGCGGCGGCGGCGGCGAGCGCGGTGGCGGCGAAGGTGGCGACGTGCGCGCCCGGGCCCCAGGATGCCGCCACCTCGTCGGCCGCGACCACGGCGGAGATCGGGAGGCCGCTGGCCAGGCCCTTGGAAACGACCAGCATGTCAGGAACAACATCCTCGTGATCGCAGGCCCACAGCCGCCCGGTCCGGCCCATGCCCGCCTGGATCTCGTCGTCGATGAGCAGGAAGCCGAACTCGTCGCAGAGTTCGCGCATGCCCCGCAGGTAGCCGGTTCCGGGAATGATGTATCCGGCGCTCGCCTGCATCGGCTCAAGAAGCACCGCGGCCACGTTCGACACGTGCGACCGGTGCTCGGTGAACGGCGACTCCTTGCCGAGCAGCATGCGCCGCACGTACTCAATGCACGCCTCCGCGCAGTTCTCGGGTGACGCGCCCACCGGGCAGCGGTAGGGATACGAGTACGGGATCTTGGCGTGCCCGCTGTCGTGGGGCAGGACCGGGTAGTGGTAGGCCCACATCCCGCCCTTGGCCGTGGTCGCCAGGGTGGCGCCGGTGGTGCCGTGGTAGCCGCCGTAGGCGGACAGGATGATCGGCGCGCCGGTGTACCAGCGGGCCAGCCGGATGGCGAGCTCGATGGCGTCCGCCCCGGTCACCCCGAACACGACCCGCTTCTGATGCTCTCCAGGGGCCAGCGCGGTCAACCTGGCCGCGAGGCGCTCGCGTGGCTCACCCGGCAGGTCGAAGTAGTGCATCAGCCGTCCCGCCTGCTCCGAGATGGCCGCGACGACCTGGGGGTGGCAATGCCCGGTGTTCGAGACCGAGAAGCCGGCCAGCATGTCGACGTACTCCTTGCCGTCGGCGTCCCACACCAGGGCGCCGTCGCCGCGGACGATCGCCGGCGGGCAGTCGAACAGGGCGAAGCCGACCTGGCCGGTCGACTCCCGCCGCACGTGCTCGCGGAGTATCTCCTTGCTCTTCGGCCCGTAGCCCGATCGTTCGACCCGGTCAAGCAGGTGCTGCGGGCTTACGTGCAGACGTGCCCGCTGCTCGACCAAGCGCCGTTCGAACGCCCGCTGATCCACCGTCTTCCTCCTGACTGCTGTGTCCCGAGGCCGGCCCGCCACCCCTAACCGGAGGGCAGCTGATAGCTCTTGATCCCCTTACGGGCGTTGAGCTCGACCAGGGCGCCCTGCAGCACCCCGTCGGCGTATTCACTTCCTGGATTGATGCACAACGTCCGGCCGATCTTGATCGCACCGCGGGACTCATGGATATGCCCGTGCAGGGACAGCATCGGCTGATGCCGCTCGATCACCGCCCGCACCGCCTCGGATCCCACCGACTCCATGAGCACCGCGCCTCCCTTCACGACCGGCTTGAGCGAGTCGTCCAGGACCGGCGCGCGATCGATCGCGGTCCGGATCGGCGGCACATGCAGGTTGAACACGGCCCGGCTCGCGTCCCGGACCTCGGCGGCCAGCTTCTCGATATGGCGTTCAAGGTCGGCCTCGGTCATTTCCCGGGGTGAGTCCCACGGGGTCTGGTTCGACCAGCCGCAGGAGATCATCGAGATGCCCTCGCCGAGGTCGATGAGCTTGTCCTCGGGATCGACGACCATGGACGATTCCTGCAGCATCTCGCGCAACTCCGGCGGGTCGTCGTTGCCGGTCATCACGTATGCGGCCACTCCCGTGCCGGAGAGCTTCTGCTCGGCCCAGTCCATCCACCGCCCGAGGCTTTCGCGCATCAGGCCGATGAAAACCTCGTGCACCGCCGCCGGGTCGTCCCAGACCTGGTCAAGTTCCTCGTCCGTGGTGTGGTACGGGTAGAAGCCCATGTCGCGGATGCGGGTTTCCATCTGGTCCAGCTCGGCCCGGTCGAGCACCCGCTCGCCCGCCAGCTGGCGGACGAGATGGCCGCCGCGGGCAGCTACCACGGGGATGACCGCCTTGCCGGAGACGTCCCCGCCCATCACCAGGATGTCCGCGCCGTAGAAGCGCGCAGCGTTAAGGAACTTGCGCCAGCACACGTCCGAGCCGTGAATGTCCGATGCATAGTAGAGGGTCCGCGTCATCGGACCACCTCTTCCGGCACCTCGTACCAGCGGACCCGGCGGCCGACTTTCGCCCGCATCCGCCACCCCATCGTCTTGGGCGCGGTTTCAAGCGCGTGCCCGATCGCCTCGATCCGGCCCGCCACCCGGGCGCGGTCGGCCCCGCCCATGGGCAGTTCCGCCAGCAGCGGGGTGGCGCGCGACAGGTTGTCGGTCACCGTCGTGTACAGTCCCCAGTCGTCGCCGCACACCGTGGCCAGCCGGGTCATGCTTACCTGGCCCGGGCCATCGCCGGCGGCCGGCTCGTGGTCCCAGAGCAGCATCGCCACGTCGGACAGGTCCTTCCGGTTGATCTCGGCTATCTGGAGCTTGGTCAGCAGGAGGTCGGCAGCCGGCAGGGTCACCGGCTCCGTCTCCAGGCGGGACCCCAAATCGAGAGTGTGCGACATCTCGAATATGTCGAGGAACACATCTACGTGCCATGAATCGTTCGGTGAATGATAAAGAAGCCGGCGGGCGCCGTGGGTGGCGTTGAACACTCGCTCGGGCAGGAAGCCCGACGATTCGAGCACGCGGCGCAGGTCTCGCGACTGGCGCTTGTGCGCGACCACGTCGATATCCGGGTAGTCACGCCCGAGCGCGGCCCGGGCGGCGTCGCGGGAGCGGATCCAGATCGCGACGCCGCCCAGCAGCCGGACCGGGATGGCGCTCGCCGCGGCCGCGGCGACGAGGCCGCGGCCCGCCTCGACCATCGGCGGCTCACCGCCCGCTTCAGCCTGCCCGGCGCTCACTCCGGCGGGATCTCCGCGAAGGTCTGCGTAAAGCGCATGCCCTGCCGGCTGCGGTACAGCCGGGCGCCCGCGTAATACACCACGCCGATCAGCGGCGCCGTGAACGCTTCCACCATGGGTTTGAGTCCGAACGAACCTCCGAAGCCAGTGTGGAAAGCAACGTAGATGACGAACGCCCAGGAGATCGCGGACACCGCCGCAGCCAGGGTGATCACGGGGATCCCGGCGACCTTGCGCTTCGCCCACCCGGGGCCCTGGGCGTGCAATTGCGGGCGCAGCCAGGGGGCGGCGGCCGCGGCAATGGACACGATGATGAAGGCCAGCGCCATCACGGCGATGATGTTCAGCAGGTACGCGCCCAGTCCCTGGTAGATGTTCAGGTAGTTGAGCAGTTCGACGACGCAGCCGATCGTCACGGTCGCGATGACCGGCGTGTGGAAGCGGTCGGAGACGCTGGTCAGCTTCTCCGGCGCCAGCCGGTCGAACGACCAGGCGAACAGGTTGCGGGTGCCGAGCATGAACCCGGTCGGCGTCCACCACAGGATGGCGAGCAGGAAGCACATCACGATGAACACGAGCAGCCAGCGCGGGCCGGGCAGGAAGTTCACCATGCTGGGCAGGTAGGGCAGGAACGGGAGCTTCCAGTGCGATGACCCGCCGCCGAGCGCCATGAACACGCTGGAGCCGAAGAACCTGAAGCCGTAGTACTTGTAGATGAGTCCCACGCCGAGGACGTAGCCGATCGCGGCCAGCAGCAGGGCGCCGAGGATCGAGGTGGTGGCCGTCCTGCGGACGTTCCTGATCTCCCCGGCGAAGTAGCCGGTCCACTGGAAGCCGGTGTAGACCTGGAACGAGTAGATCATGCCGAAGATCGTGGCCGCCCAGCCAATCCCGCCCGCGGCGCTGAAGCCGAGCTTGCCTGCCTGCGCGATGACCGCGCCGTACGTGGTGCCGGAGTGGGCGTTCCACGCGGAGATGAAGTGGCCGTGGCTGCCGAACGCCATCACGAGCAGCCACGCGATCATCCCGGCCCAGACGATGGCGAACGTGACGACCATGTAACGGGCGACGACCCGGACCCCGAAGACCATCAGGACCGTGAACAGGGCGGTGAGGATGGTCGCGATGATCATCATCTCGCCGTTGGAGGGCGAGGTGAGGGCCGCGGCATGCCATCCCGCCACGTAGCCGAGGGCGGGCCCCATGACCGAGAGCATGTAGGTGAAGTTGAACGCGATCCAGGTCAGGAAGACGAACGTCAGCGAGAAATTGACGAAGAAGCCCAGGAAGGGGCTCAGGGTGCGGGACACCCAGACGTAGTCGCCTCCCGACCGGGGCATGATGACCGTGAAATACAGGTACACCAGGCCGCAGCACGCCACCAGCGGGGTGGCCAGCAGGAAGGAGACCAGCATGTTGGCGTGCGGCCAGAACATCGGGGTGAAGGCCATCACCTCGGTGATGCCAACCGGGATGAGTACCGCCGAGAACACCAGGTTGAAGGCGTCGAATGCGTTAAGTTCCCGGACCAGGCCGGTCGCGTTCCTGACAAACAGGTTGCGGCTGCCGCCGGGTGGTTGCGCACCGCTGCGCCTGTCGGTAGTGGTCACCTGGTCCCTCCCTCTGACGTTACGGTGGCGCTTCCCGAGTGGGCCGCGCGTTGCTGACGTGCCGGTCATTCCGGCAGGCCGGAGTCTGTGGAGTGGTGGAGCTCAGTGGAACGGTGGAGCTCACTGGAGCGGTGGAGCCGCGGACCACTAGCTCCACCGGGAGCACCAGCCGCCGGGGCTTGCCGCGGCGCCCTTCGAGGGCCTGGAGCGCGATCCGCGCGGCCTCCGTGCCGAGCCGCGCGATTGGCTGCCGCACGGTGGTCAGCGCCGGGTCCACGAGCTGGGAGACGAAGATGTCGTCGAAACCGGCCAGCGACAGGTCTCGTCCCACCCGCCGGCCGCATTCGCCGGCCGCGGTCACCACGCCGAGGGCGATGAGATCGTTGGCACAGTACACGGCGGTGACCTCAGGGTGGCTGGTGAGCAGCTCGCGGCCCATCACCAGGCCGGCGTCCCGGGTGTAATACGACGCGCGCACGACCCGCCCGGGCGGCAGCGGGATCCCGCGGGAGCAAAGCACGGTGGCGAAACCGCGCAGCCGCGCCTCGGCGGTCGGCAGTCCCTCCGGCCCGGCGATCACCCCGATCTCCCGGTGGCCCAGGTCGCAGAGGTGCCCGGCGGCGAGCGCACCGCCGACCTCGTTGTCGGATGTGACCACCGACGCGCCCGGCGGCAGCCCGGCGATGTCCTCGTCGATGATCACGAGCGGGGTCCGCGCCAGCGCGGGGTCGGAAAGGCGCTTGTGCGGCCGGGTGGTTCCCGGCAGGTAGAGCAGGGCGTCCACCCGCTTGTCGGCGAGCACTTCGACGCAGCGGTCTTCCAGCGCGCCGTCGAGTTGCGAGCTGCAGACGATGGTCATGTACCCGGCGGCCATCGCTACCGCCTCGGCGCCCCGGACCAGCTCGCTGAAGAACGGGTTGCCGATGTCCGGCACGACCATGCCGATTGTCCTGGTGCGACCGGTAACCATGGACGCGGCGACGTGGTTCGGCCGGTAACCGGCCCGCGCCGCGACGGCCCGGACCCGCTCCCGGGTCTCCTGGCTGACCGGCCGGTTGGCCGAGAACGTGTGACTGACCGTGGCTGTCGACACGCCCGCCATCCGCGCGACATCCACAATCGTCACCATGCTGGTGGATTGTGAGGTTAAACGTTTTGCATGTCAATGGCCCAGCATTTCCGGTGGGCGGCCGAAACTTCGACGGGCCTCCGAGGGCCCGATGCCAGGAGGCGCCGGAAGGGTGGTCTACCGGGTCGGCATGTCGACGCTGAGTCCCGTGATCGTTGCCGCGTCGGCAAGACGCTTGTCATAAGTGACGAACGAAGTCAGTTGCCCACGGATGCTCAGGGCTGTTGCCAGGTGAACAGCGTCGAGACTGCGGACGGTGGCCGGGCTGATCGTCTGAGCGAGAATCCTGATGCGCGGCTCCAGATCCACAAGATCTATGAGATCCAGCACAGGATGCAGTCTGCTGACGGCTTCAGGGGCGTGCCGGGCCAATGCGCGGAAGGACTCTACCTCTACGAGTACCGAGCTGACCCAGGCGGTATCGGCACGCTGGCCCAGCCAGTCACGGAGAGCCTGCGACTCTGGTTCGGCGTGGACAAGCTTGACGACGGCGGCCGAGTGGAGATAGATCATCACCGTTCTTCGTCGCGTGAGCGGGACAACTCCTCCGCGACGTTGATGCCGTCCGGTTCCCCAAGCGGCATCCGGAGGATTGCGCGACGCATCTCCGCAGCGCGTTCGCGCCGGGTGGCTGCCTCCAGCACCGCTTGCCTGATGGCCGCGGACTTAGAGATGCCATCGTGCGTCAGCACGTCGAGAGCATGCTCGGTAGCGGCATCCGTGCGGATCGTGATCGTCTCGGCCATAGACCAATAGTAAGACTCAACGTCTTACGACTCAATCGCAGGGGTTGGCTCTGGGCTCCTGACCGTGCCCGGCTAGCTACGTCCTGGTCCGACTCGGGATGGGTTCCGGTGATCGGCTGGCCTCGGGGGGGAAGGCACGGCGGGCCGCCAGGACTACGAGCGTGCCGGCCGC
>DASWFT010000198.1:0-3989 GCA_036394075.1 Streptosporangiaceae bacterium | reverse complement strand
CCCGCGTCGTTTACGCCATTGATCGTGGTGGCGCCCAGGCCCTGCGGGGCATTCACGACTTTGAACCCGGTGTGCCTGGACCACGTGAAACCGAACGTCTTGGCGTTAGTGCCGCTTCCGATCGTGTAAGAACCGACGACTTCACGCGAATCGTTGACACCGAACGCCTGGGTCGACGCGGCGCCCGGGAAAGCCAGTACGGTGAGCTCGCCGTCCGAGCGGAGCAGGAATGTCTTGGTAACGCCGCCGGAACCGGTGAAGAAACCGGCGATGTCGCCGTTGTTGTTGATGGCGGACGCGGTCAGGCTTGTAGCACCCTTGATCCTGACCGGGCGGAACCTGTGCCTGGTAATGCTGTAGGTGTACCCGTGATTATTGCCCTTGGCGTCGGTGTAGAAGCCCACCGCCACACCCCAGTTGTTCACGCCGAGAAGCTGGTTGACCGGCGGGCTGGCGTTGTTTCCTGTGGTGAAGTTGACGCTGTGGAAATGGCCGCCCCAGGTGTAGAAGCCGAAGTTGTCGTTCATCTGGCTGGCGGTGTTCTGGTCCGACCAGAAGCCGACCGTCACGCCGAAGTCGTTGAGCCCGGTGACCTGGGTCTGGAGCGAACCCGGGAAGTTCTCGTTCAGGTACCACGACCCGTGCCGTGACAGGGTCAGCAGGTAGCCCTTGTTCGGGTGGCCCTGTGCTCCTGACCCGAAATACCCGGCGATCTGGCCGCGGTTGCTGATCCCCAGCAACTGGTTGAATGTGGCATCATTCTGATTGTCGATGGTGCTGAATGACCAGCGGGTCACATGATGCGAACTGTGCTCGCCATGCTCGCGGCTTGAGTGAGAAGAGAGGCTGATCTTTCCCGGCCCGTTCAGGACGAGTACACTGCCGAGAACTCCGCCCACCGCGACGGCGGCAATGCCGAGCGCCAGTATTCTCCGCCCGCTCATTCTGGGTCCGTCATTCTGGGTCCGCGCCCGATCGCACTGGTCCCGTCATACCTCGTTCTCACTAGGATCCCCTTCCCATGCATCTCGATACGTCGCTTTTGGGTCCGCTCCCCAAGCTGGCATCACGAACTGCGGGTAGGGTCACCGTCCTCCTCTGAATGGCTCGCTGCGCTTACGGCGATCCACGGCGGTGTGTAGCACCGATCGCGACAATGACGTTACCGGCGTAGGACGGCCATCCCGCCCGAGTGCGGGCCCGGGTCCGCGGACCGTAATATTTGACGGCCGCCTCTGGGTCACGCCAATGGCCGTTTCCGCACGTCTCGCGGCTGCGCGCCGCCTCAGGGAGTGCGATTCAGGCCGACGGGCCGGGGTAGCCCCTGGCGACCGTCCGGGCCAGTATCCCCAAGGTGGCCCGCAACGCCCCTTCAGATATCACGGGGAAGATCCCGGCTGTCTTCCAGGCCGGGTCGATGGACGACCAGTCGTAGTACGAGGTTACGAGCGTGCCGCCGGTGACGGGCTCGAGCACGTAGCCGTAGACGTGCCCGATCTGCGGGCGGATCTGGCCGAGGATCGTCCACGCGATCTGATGGTCGGGCACCAGGGTCACGATGGTGACGGTTACGTCATAGCGGCCCATCGGGTAGTCGTTCAGCGCCTCGCGATCCATATGAACGACGAAGCTGTCCCCGACGGCGCTCACGGGCTCGCCGGTGGCGTCCATCAGCATCCCGGAGCTGTCGATCGCCACGTGTCCCTGCGGGTCGCGCAGCAGCCGGAAGATCGTCGCTGGGTCCGCCGCGATCGTCCGCTGGACCTCCAGCCGCTCGCTCGTCATCTCCTCATCCTGCCAGTGGGTCTGTCGTGGTTCAGGCGGCGGAGACCGGGAATGTCTCCGGCCGCCACCGTGTGCGCGGAGGCCGGCCCGCTGACCAAGCGCAGGTGCGGCTGGAGGAGGAGGCCCGTCATGGGGTTCGAGCACATCCTGGTCGAGCGGTCCGGTGAGTTCGCCACGGTCACGATGAACCGGCCGGACCGGCGCAACGCGCTGTCGCTGCGCCACATGCGCGAGTTGATCACAGCGTTCCGTGACATCGGGGACAGCGACGCCCTGGGCATCGTCTTGGCCGGCAACGGCCCGGTGTTCAGCGCGGGGCACGACTTCGCGGACGTCGCCGATGCGGACTTGTCGGCGGTGCGCTCGCTGCTGGTGACCTGCACCGAGCTGATGACACTCATGCAGCAGGTGCCGCAGCCGGTGGTGGCCAGGGTGCACGGGCTCGCCACGGCGGCCGGCTGCCAGCTGGTCGCCAGCGCCGATCTCGCCGTGGCCAGCGAGAACGCCGGCTTCGCCGCTCCCGGCGGCAAGGGTGGCTGGTTCTGCCACACCCCGATGGTGGCGATCGCCAGGAACATCGGCCGGAAACGGGCCATGGAGATGGCCCTGTCCGGTGATGTTGTCGACGCGCGAACCGCGCTCGACTGGGGGCTGGTCAACCAGGTGGTGCCCGCCGGGCACCTTGACTCTGCCACCCGCGAACTCCTCGAGCGTGTCACGCTCGGGTCCGCGGAGAGCAAGGGCATCGGCAAGCAGGCGCTCTACGCTCAGATCGACCTCGACCAGCCGAAGGCCTACGCCTACGCCATCGAGGTGATGGCCGCGACCAGCCAGCTACCAGACGCGCGTGAGGGGATGCGCGCGTTCCTCGAAAAGCGCAAGCCGCAGTGGCGCCGCGGGCAGCCGTGAACGCCAGCGGCCAGCGTGCGTGCTGCACGGGTCCGTGACCCCGGGACGAGATCGTGGCCACGACCCCGGGGATGTAACGCCGGGTGGGTCCGGTTACGGCCAGTTTGCCCTGGTGCCCGAGACGGTGAGAAGATCAAGATGCGATGTCTACGGACCTGACAGTGATTCTTGAGCACCGGCCCGGCGAGCTAGCCCGGCTGGGGGAGATTACTGGCGAGGCCGGTGTCAGTATCCGCGGGCTAGCGGCCTTCACGGGTGAGGGCAGGGGAGTGGTCCACGTGCTCCTGGACGAAGAGACCGTGGCCGGCTGTCGGGCGGCGCTTGAGCGCGCCGGAATAGGGATCGCCGACGAGCGCGAGGTCCTGGTGGTCGACGTCGAGGACCAGCCCATGGCCATCGGTGAGCTGACCCGGCGACTCGCCGCCGCTAACGTCAACGTCGATCTTGCCTACTCCACGTTCGGGGGCGTGAAGATCGTGATCGCTACCGATGACCTGGAAAGCGCCCGCGCCGCGCTCCGATAGGGGCTGGCCCGCGCCGGGGCAGGGACATACCGCCGCGACTACCGGCCGCCCCGGAACCGCCCGCAGCCCCCGGGCCCGCCGCCCCAAGGCCCGCCGCCCCGGCCGAAATGCCATATCCGGCGCATCAGCCAGCGGACGGCAGCGAAGATCCCCACGAAGATGGCCAGCCGGCCCGGCCACGGGAACATCCGCAGCTGGAGGTCAGCTATCAGCAGCCAGGCCGTCAGCGCGGCGATGATCAAGGGGATCATGCTCCGCCGTCCTCGGAAGCCCGACCGGCGCTCCCGCCTGGCTCGCTCGCGGCCGGCACCGGCCGCGGCGACCGGCGGCGGTGCCAGGGGTGCGGCGAGGCGCGGAAGGTCGCGGGTGAGCGTGCTTAGCTGGCTCTGTGTCGTGGCCGCGAACGCGGCATCGATGCGCTGGTTGAACTCCTCCAGCGTCAGCCTGCCCTGCGCGTAGTGCTCCCGCAGCCGGGCCGCCGTCGCCTCGCGGTCGGCATCTCCGATGCGCAGATCGGGTCCGTTAGCCACATGATCCTCCGCATCCACTGAGCCTGCCGTACCTCTAACGATATATCTCGATATGATCGTCAGCAAGTCGTAGCCGGGGCGCCGCACAGCGTGATGCATCTCCTTGGCTGCCCGCTGCTCCACGCCTGGTGAGCGCGCATGCTCAGCGTGGTGGCGGCCATGTTCGCGTCCCCCGCTTCGACTGCCCAGCCGTGAGCGCGGTCATACCAGGCAAGCGCGGCGCCCTGATCGTGGTTGTCTA
>DASWFT010000197.1:0-4001 GCA_036394075.1 Streptosporangiaceae bacterium | reverse complement strand
GGCCACGACGGGCCGGCCAACCTTCATGAACGGTCCCGCGGTCGACACGAGCACGTCACCGGCCCCGATGAGGTCCCGCAGCGGCCCGGGTCCTTCCGCCGCCGCGACCGCCGTCTCCAGCTCGGTCCCGTCGCCTGCCTGTGAGAGCCGGGCGGCGAGCGCGCTCAGCCGGCTCTGGTCACGGCCCGCCAGGACCGGGCGCGCCCCGCTGGCGACCATCGCCTGCGCGGTCCGCGCACCCATATAGCCCGTGGCCCCGTACAGCACAATCCGGCCCGGCATGACATCAACCTACCCGGCGCGGGGCTACCCGCAGGCCGCCGCCTGGACCCGGACGCGGCGTAGATTGTCTGCACGAGATGGGTCGTGCTGGCGGTCACCGGCCGGCGATCACCCGGCGGCCCGGAAAGGGACAGGCCCTGATATGGCCGGGTCAGACGCCAAGGATCGCATCATTTACCCACTCGAGAAGCGCGTGGTCAACCCGATCGTCCTGCTCGCGTGGGACCTGGGTTTCCCGACTCCGGGCGACGCCCTGCTAGAGACGACCGGGCGGCGCACCGGGCAGCCGCGGCGCACGCCGGTGTGCGATGGCCTGGACGGGGATACCTTCTGGCTGGTGGCCCAGCGGGGGCACGGCGCCGACTGGGTCCGGAACATCGCGGCGAACCCGCGCGTCCGGGTCAAGTTCCGCAGCGGTTCCGGCGTCGGCTGGCGGGCCGGGACAGCGCACATCCTCGACGATGACGACCCGCGCGAGCGGCAACGGCTCCTGGCCCAGGCCAACCTCACGCGCCGCTGGTGTGTGCGCGCGTCGGCGGCGATGGGCACCAGCCCGCTGACGGTACGCATCGACCTGGATACCCGTTGATTCTCACCAGGGCCGCAGCCCCCGCCGGGGGCGAGAAGGACTACGAGAGCTTGGTGGTCACGAGGCAATATTCCCGGCAGCATTTCGCTTCGATGCCAAAACAGGATTCCCGGAGATAGCCGATGAGGCCCTGCGGGTTCTCCCCGACCCGGCCGATGAGGACCCGCGTTCCTCGCGCCGTACGCCATCACCATGGACGAACTCGTCAGCCGGATGGGCGCCGGAGATGTGAGGCCAGGCTGAGCGGCCGGCCCGCCCTCAACCGGTGGCTCACGGGTCGCTCCCCCGCGCTCACGCAATCAATACCAACCAGCGGCACGGAGCCTGGCGTGTGCTCATCGCAGCCGGGATCCGCCGGCCACCACGGCCGCCGGATGGGCTAGCTGGCCGGGGTCCTCGCGGGGGTCGTGATGGTAGGTCACGATGTCGGCGGCAGCTGCGGCGCCGAGGAACCGGCGAGGCCAGGTACTGGCTGCGGCCAGCGCGTCGTGCGGCTCGAGCCCCACCTGTGCCAGCAGCTCCACCTCCCCGGGGATCGACCCCGTCACATCGGTGCCGGCCAGCACCGGCACGCCCAGCCGGACGGCCAGGGGCAGCAGTTCGGTGACCCGCGCCAGAACCTCCCGCAGCCTGCGCCGGCGCCCCGGCGTCATGCCCGGGGCGTCCAGCAGGGCGAGCAGCGCGCCGAGGGTAGGTGTCCACGCGGTTCCGCGGCCGGCCATGTCCCTGATCGCTCGTTCGTCCAGCCCGAAACCGTGCTCCACAGAGTCCACACCCGCCGCGACCAGCTCGCCCGCGCCCGGCACGGTCGAGTGCACCGCCACCCGGGCACCGGCCTCGTGCGCCACAGCGACCAGCCGGGCGATGGCATCGATCCGGTAGGTGGCCTCGGCGTCGGTCCCGGCAGCCAGGTCGGGGAAGTCAGCGATCACCTTGACCCACCCCGCCCCCCGGCCAATCTCCGCCAGCGCAGCACTAACCAGACCGGCCTCGGCCACCGGCGCGCCGAGCAGGTCCGGGAAGTAACGGCCAGCAGGAGCCAGGAACCGGCCGGCCGCCTGCAGGACGGGCATTCCAGGCCTGGAGGCGAGCTCCAGGATCACCCCGCCCCGAGATCCGACGTCGCGCACCAGGGTCACCCCGGCCTTTGCCCAGGCGATCAGGGTCGCACGGGCCGCATCCTCATCTAGCGCTACCAGGCCCGCCGGCCCGGAACCCACGGCGGGGTGGGCGTGCGCGTCAACCAGGCCAGGCAGGATAAAACCGCCCGGCAGGAGGTCGGCACCGGCGACCGGCCGGTCATGGATTGAGCCCGACTCATCGATCCACCACGACTCGATCTCCTCGCCAAAGGGAAGCTCAACGCCCCGCACAGCCCAGGCCGTCATGCAGTCACGGTAGCCACGGGCAACTCAGCACGCCACCGCCAGCGCCCAGGCACTGCTGGCCGCACGCCGCGCGCTCCGGTCTGATCTGACAGCCCGAGCGCAGCGACGATGGCCGGATCGGGCCATTTGCGAGATGGCCAATACGGTCGATGACGCGCTGCCGGCGAGGTGGTGGACTGCGGAGAAAACCTCGTTGAAGGTGAGAACCGCGATGACCCAACAAATCGGAGGGACTGCAATGTCTCCCATTACCGCCGAGATCCAAGCCCTCAAGGACGCCCACCGCAAGACCTGGGCATCTGGTGACTACGCAAGGATCGCCGAGCTCGTCACCGAAGTCGGCGAGCGACTCGTGGAACGCGACCTGCATGCCGGCCTCGCTCGCGCGCTGGCGGCCGGCGGTGAACAGCTCGGGGGTGAGGTCCGTGGCAATGACCTGAGCGCCAGCGCGGGCGGCGGGGATCGAGGCGTTGCCGGTACCCGCGGCCACGTCCAGTACGTCCGAGCCAGGCTGCACGCCGGCGAGTGGCTCACCGCCGATGCAGAGGACCTGCCTTTCGAAGACGAGCGCTTCGATTATGTGCTCTCCAGCCTCGGCGTGCAGTTCGTCCCCCGTCACGAGGTCGTCTCCAGCGAGCTCGTGCGCGTCTGCCGCACCGGCGGGACCATCGTGCTCGGCAACTGGGCCGCCGACGGCTACATCGGGCGGTTCTGGACGATCATGGGCCCGTACCTCCCGCCACCGCCCGATTACGCCTCACCGCCGGCCGCCTGGGGCCGCTCCGAGCACGTCGTGCAGCTGTTCGCCGACTACCCGGTCGATTTGACCTCTGAGCGCTATGCCCTCGATTTCGAGGCCGACTCAGCCGAGGTGTTCATCGATACCCTGGCCGACTACTACGGGCCGCTGCTGCAGGCGCGCAACAAGCTCACGCCCACCGGACGCTGGGAGGCGCTACGCGATGAGCTCATCGCCCTCAGCAACGAGATGAACGCCGCCGGTGACGGTCACTTCCGTGCCCCGAGCGAGTACCTCGTCACGCTCGCCCGCAAGCCCACATAGGGAGGTCGTTTCATGTCATCTCCTTACTCGCACGCCAGCGGGCAAGCCTCACGCATGCCGGTGACCTGACGGCGGAGCGCCGCGACCTCATGACGCAGCATCATGATCTCTGCGTCCTTGGACGCCTGGCTGCGGCCAAGCAGCATCAGCCAGCCGAAGACCCACATCATGGATCAGGTAGAGCAGGCGAAGGGACACAAACCGCGATCTTGCCGCAACCGGATGATCCGGCCAAATCGCAGGCCACAGTACCTGCGGCAAGTTCTGAAGCGGCACAGGGCTCACTCGGAGCAGCCCGCTCGGGCGATGACAGGTGCACGTGCATGTCGATCCCGCCGGGCAGCACGAGCGCGCCCGACGCGTCGAGATACCGCCGCCCGCGGGGCGCACCGCCGATCTGGCTGATCACGCCGCCGCTGATGCCGACGTCGCACTCAGACAAGCTCCCGGCGGTCACCACGGTGCCGCCACGAATCACAAGTTCGCAGTCGGGCCGGCATCAGCGCTGCTCACCTTCGACGCCATAGCGGCGCAGCAGTTCGACGACGGCAGGGCTCGGCGGATGGTCGTCATCCGGGCTGAGCGTGATGCCGTCGAAGGACGCACCGGCGTTGGCCAGAATCTCGACGACGGCGGGCCAGTCGGGAGTGGGGTTGCCGGCCGGCCGCTCGCTGCTGCC
>DASWFT010000196.1:0-4738 GCA_036394075.1 Streptosporangiaceae bacterium | reverse complement strand
AATCTGGCGCGCCGGTCGGATCACTGCGCTTACCCGGTCCGCTCGTTGGCTGGCTGGGCGGCGCGATCACGGGCCGCGGACGAGAGCACCTACAGGTCGTGGCCGGCTGGCCGCCAGGTCCTTGCTGGCATCTAGTAGGGCCAATGCGGCGAGCCGCCAATGAGCAGGCCGGCCACCATGAAAAGCCGGGCCCTTGGCAACGCGCCGGTCGCATACTGCGGGCGTATCATGTGGCCCTGATCGAAGGAGGCGGGGTGTCTGTTGCCGTCGTAACGCGTGGCGGCTCGGCCGCCGAGGAGCCATTGGGGGGGGCCGGCGCGGGGCTAAGGCGCGGGTGGGGTGTCAGCCCCGGGCGGCAGCAGGCGATCGCCTGCACGCTGCAGGGTCTGGTGCCCGGCGGCGGCCGGTTGTCCCCGGCCCGGCTGCAGGCCGTCACTGGCGCGCTCGTCGCACGCCGGGACCTGTGGGCGGACCTGGTCGTGCATGATCCGGATGTCCGCTGGTACCTGCCGCTGCACCGGTCGAACAGCTGCGACGTGTGGCTTTTGGCCTGGGAATGCGGCCAGGACACCGATTGGCATGATCATGGCGGGTCGTCTGGCTCGTTCGCCGCGGCGGAGGGCTGCCTGGTGGAGCAGTACCGCGCCGCGAGCGGCTGGCGGCTCAGCCGCCGCCAGGTTGTGGCAGGCCGGGGGGTTGCGTTCGGGCCGGGGCATGTGCACAACGTGGCGCACGGCGGCAGCGGGTCGGCGACCAGTATCCACGCCTACTCACCGCCGCTGCTGGCGATGACCTATTACCAGGTGACCGGTTACGGGCTGATCGCCAGGGAGACGGTGGCGATCGAGGGCGCGGAGGGCGCGCGTGGCCGGGGCGGCGCGGAGACGGCGCTGGCCGACGCGACCGCGGCCGCGGCCGAACTGCGCAGCGACGCACTGCCGGGCGGGGCGCAGGGCATCGATGAGCTGCTCGCCGAGGCGCGCGGCGGCCTGGAGCGGATGCGCCCGGACGCGGCCCTGGCGGCCCTGACCGACGGTGCGGCGCTTGTCGACATCCGGCCGCTTGAGCAACGGATCGTCGAAGGTGAGGTGCCGGGCGCGATCATCATCGGCCGCAACGTGCTCGAGTGGCGGCTGGATCCGCGCAGCGACGCCCGGATCCCCGCCCTCGCCCGCACCGACGGCCGGATCATCGTGATGTGTTCCGAGGGCTTTGCGTCGACTCTGGCCGCGGCGAGCCTGCGCCGGATCGGGCTGCGCCGGGCGACTTACCTCGACGGCGGGTTCCAGGCGTGGAAAGCCGCGGACCTGCCCACCCGGCCTGCCCAGTCGCTGGGCTGATGGTGGGCATGGCCCGCTGCCACTGGCGGGCCGCATTGTTACATGGCAAGCGGCTGGGGCAGTCACAACCCCGCGCAGGCCCGCGTCATAGCCGGGGAAACGCTGACCAGGGTGGAGGCTGAACATCAGGTTCGCCGGCGGCGAGGAGCCGGCCGATGCGCTGCAGGGTCACGGCGGCGCTGAGCACTACCAACGGGATGCCGCGATGGCCGAGTCGACCTGAAGGCGGCGCGGCGCGGGATCAGCTTGGGCGGGTCGGGCCAGCCCAGCACCGGGCGTCACGCTCCGTGGCCGTGGTCGATGGCGTGGGTTGACGTGCCGTATCCGCCGATCTGCGGTGTGTCCTGAAAGGGGAGTGAGGCGATGTAGAAGGTCGCCGGCACGAACCGTGCTGTGCCAGTGATGGAGGTAGGTCCTCCGGGTTCGCCGTGCAGGCGGGGAGCCCAAACCACCGCAAGCTGCGCCGGTTAAGAGCCGGGGTGGTGAGCGTTGCGGAAAAGGCCCGCTGTCAGCGGGTCAGGTGTGCGACGAGAAGACGAACGTGCGTGAACCACTGCTGACGCGTCGATAGGCGGAACGATGGCACCAAAACCGGGGGCGTTCAGAACTCCCGGGACAAAGGCGCGTCCTGGTGGCGTGTCCTCAGCCGGGGAGCGGCCTGCTTGCTGCCCTGGCGGTGCCCGGTGTAGAGGTGGCGTGAGCTCGTCGCGGGCGCTGGCATGGAACAGGAGAACCTGTCGCCCCGATACCTCCGGCCGGGCGATGTTGCCCTGGCCGGGAGAGGGAGGACTGCGAGCGGCGGACACCGCGAGCGGCAGAGTACCGATGCGGGGCACAGGGACGGGACGGCCCGTAGTAGCTGTGAAGGTCCTGTAATGGGGCTGGAGCGAAGGGGCCGTGCAGACCAGGGTCAGTCCGGGGCCAACCCGTCAGGGGAGGAGCCTGGACAGCGACCCGAGCCGAAGGTGAAGTCGTTTGATATCGGCAAGCGCCTCGTTTACGAGGCGTGGGAGAAGGTCCGGGCCAATGGAGGCGCGCCGGGCGTGGACGCGGTCAGCATCGGAATGTTCGAGGAGCAGCTGAAAGATAATCTGTACCGCCTTGATGTCCGGGCCTTCTTCGACTCCGTTCCGCATTCCCTGCTGCTGAAGGCGGTAGCTCATCACCAGCGAGCGGTGGGTCCTGCTGTACATCTCCCGGTGGCTGGTCGCGCCGATGGTGATGCCGGACGGGACCGTTGTGCCGCGGGAGAAGGGAACCCCGCAAGGCTCCCCGATCTCACCTATTTTGGCTAATCTGTTCATGCATTATGCGTTCGATACGTGGATGGACCGGGAGTTCCCGGGATGCCCGTTTGAGCGTTACGCGGACGACGTTGTTGCTCACTGCGACACCGAGGAACAAGCCCTGGAACTGCGGGCCGCGATCGCTGAGCGGCTCGGGTCCTTGGGGCTTGAGCTGCACCCCGTGAAGACGAAGATCGTGTGTGCGCCACGCGCGCAAGAGGGAGAGGTTGCGATGTAGGTAGGAGACCTTTGACCGATTGTGCTGCTGCGTGGGAGATGAAGGACTGGAGGCCCTTCGGCGTCGCCCTTCGGGGGGTGGCGTCAAACCGCCTCATGCTGCATTAGCCGAAGACTGTTGTGGTGAGCGATGAGGAAAAGGCGCCGTGAAGGTGTCAGGTGGGGATCGGGAAGGCGAGCGCAAGCGAATCGCTATTGAAGTGTCGAAACTTGTTTAGTCGGCATCAGAACCGGGGCGTGGACGAGGTTCCGGGATGAGTCTGGCGGATACCCGGTTACTGGCCAGTCGGTGCCCGGCATGTAGGCGACGCGAGCCCGGTCTGCTGCTTTCACGCAGAACGTGGGAAGGCTGGCTCCGACACGGCTGCCGGGTGGGTAGCGGCGGCGAGAGGGAGCGTCTCAAGCGGCTGAAACCGTGAGGGATTGAGTACCGTTGCGGGGCTGGCACTCGGACTGGCTCATAGTAGTGATGAAGCCTCTGTAATGGGGGTGGAGCGAAGGAGCCGGACCGTCCGTGGTGAAGTTCGTTCGGGCAACCAGGAATCTCTGGGAGGGATCGAGTGGGCGAGCCGAGGTCGCAGGAAAAGCCGTTCAGTATTCCGAAGTGGCATGTGTGGGAGGCGTACCAGAAAGTCAGGGCTAATCAGGGAGCGCCGGGAGTGGACGGGTGCTCCATCGAGGATTTCGAGGCTGATCTGAAGAACAATCTGTACAGGATCTGGAACCGGATGTCCTCGGGGAGTTACTTTCCGCCTCCGGTGAGGGCGGTGGAAATACCGAAATCGCACGGAGGGGTGAGAATTTTAGGTGTGCCGACTGTGGCCGACCGGATCGCCCAGACGGTGGTAGCGATGGAGCTGGAAAAGCGGGTGGAGCCGATGTTTCACCCGGACTCCTATGGCTACCGTCCGGGCCGGTCGGCGCTGGATGCGGTCGGGGCATGCCGGAAGCGCTGCTGGGACCACGACTGGGTTGTTGATCTTGACATCCGGAAGTTCTTCGACAGCGTGGATCACACCCTGATGATCAAGGCGGTGGAGGCCAATACCGATCAGCCGTGGGTCGTGCTGTATGTGAAGCGGTGGCTTGCCGCGCCGCTGCAGCACGCCGACGGTTCCCTGCACGAGCGGGACTGCGGGACCCCCCAGGGTTCGGCGGTTTCGCCCGTGCTGGCTAACCTCTTCCTCCACTACGCGTTCGATCTGTGGATGGCCCGGAGTTTCCCGGCCGTCAGGTTCGAGCGGTATGTGGACGATGCGGTGGTGCACTGCGCGAGCCGGCAGCAGGCTGAAATGCTGCGGGACGCGATCGGGCAGCGGATGGCCGGGGTCGGGCTGAGCCTGCACCCGGACAAAACCCGGATTGTGTACTGCAAGGACAGCAACAGGCGTGGCTCGCATGAGCACACCTCGTTCACGTTCCTGGGGTACACATTCCGTCCCCGCAGGGCGCGGAACAAGCGGAGGGGCGTGAACTTCACGTCTTTCCAGCCCGCGATGAGCCGGGACAAGCTGACCGAGAAAAGCCGGGAAGTCCGCCAGTGGCGGCTGCACCGGCGGCCGAACGACACTCTGGGCGACCTCGCGGATGCGATCAACCCGATCGTGCGGGGCTGGATGACCTACTGGGGCCGGTTCTACCGGACCGAGATGGATCCGCTTCTTATGCGCATCAACACCTACCTGATGCGGTGGGCCCGGAAGAAATACAAGCGGCTGCGTGGGTTCAAGCGGCTTAAGGCGTGGTGGAGAAGGGTCACGCAAAGCGATCCCGATCTGTTCGCGCACTGGGCCTGGACGCATCGTTTCCAGCCGACTGGATGGTAGGAGCGGAGTGACGGGAGACCGTCACGCTCCGTTCTGTGGGAGCCCCGGG
>DASWFT010000195.1:0-1618 GCA_036394075.1 Streptosporangiaceae bacterium | reverse complement strand
GGCGAACGCCACCGACAGCGTCTCGCCCCTGGCGTGCTCACCCATCAGGTAGACCGCCGGGTACTTCATCGTCACCTTCGAGCCGATGTTCCCGTCGATCCACTCCATGCTCGCGCCCGCCTGCGCCACCGCCCGCTTGGTGACCAGGTTGTAGACGTTGTTCGACCAGTTCTGGATGGTCGTGTAGCGGCAGTGCGCGTCTTTCTTCACGATGATCTCGACCACCGCGGAGTGCAGCGAGTCGGATGAGTAGATCGGCGCCGTGCAGCCTTCCACATAGTGCACGCTGGCGCCCTCGTCCACGATGATCAGAGTGCGCTCGAACTGGCCCATGTTCTCGGTGTTGATCCGGAAGTAGGCCTGCAGCGGGATGTCCACGCGCACGCCCTTCGGCACGTAGATGAAGCTGCCGCCGGACCAGACCGCGGTGTTCAGCGCGGCGAACTTGTTGTCGCCCACCGGGATCACCGTGGCGAAGTACTCACGGAACAGGTCCGGCTGCTCGCGCAGCGCCGTGTCGGTGTCCAGGAACAGGACGCCCTTCTCCTCAAGATCCTCCCGGATCTTGTGATACACAACTTCCGATTCATACTGCGCGGCCACGCCGGCGATGAGGCGCTGCTTCTCGGCCTCGGGGATGCCCAGCTTGTCGTAGGTGTTCTTGATGTCGGCGGGCAGGTCGTCCCAGCTCGCCGCCTGCTTCTCGGTCGAGCGGACGAAGTACTTGATGTTTTCGAAGTCGATGCCGGACAGGTCAGAGCCCCAGGTGGGCATCGGCTTGCGGTTGAACAGCTTCAGGCCCTTCAGGCGCAGGTCCAGCATCCAGTCCGGCTCGTTCTTCTTCGCCGAGATGTCACGGACGACGTCTTCGGACAGGCCGCGGCGCGCGCCTGTACCGGCCACGTCCGAGTCAGACCAGCCGAACTTGTAACGCTCAAGCCCCTCAAGTTCGGGGTGTGCGATCGTCGTCATACGGAGGTGCCTCCGGGCTCTGTTGTCATGTTCGTCTCTGTAGTCGTGGTCGTCGTGCTGGTCTGGCGGGCGTGCATGAGCGACGGCGCGGTGATGTGCGTGGTGCAGATGCCGTCACCGTGCGCGATTGTGGCGAGCCGCTGCACGGGCGTCCCGAGCAGCCGGCCGAATGCCTCAGTCTCTGCCTCGCACAGCTGCGGGAACTCGGCGGCCACGTGGGCGACCGGGCAGTGGTGCTGGCACAGTTGCTCTCCCCCGCCGCCTGCCGCGCTGCCTTCCGGCGCGCCGGACGCGGACGCGGCGTACCCGTCCGCGGACAGCGCCTCGGCGAGGGCCTGCACCCGTACCTGCGCGGCAGCGGCGGCGACCACGGGGCGATACCGCTTCTCCAGGTCCGCCACCTGCCTGCGGGCGAACTCGGCCACGGCATCCGGCCCGGCGACTTCGGCGAGGAAGCGGAGCGCATTCGTGGCGAGGTCGTCGTAGGCGTGCTCGAAGGCGCCGCGCCCGACATCGGTGATGGCGAACAGCTTGGCCGGGCGGCCCCGGCCGCGGCTCGCCGGCCGCCGCGCCGTGCGTGTTTCGATCATGTTGTCGGCCAGCAGGTTGTCCAGATGGCGCCGGACGGCGGCGGGCGTGAGGTTCA
>DASWFT010000194.1:0-22053 GCA_036394075.1 Streptosporangiaceae bacterium | reverse complement strand
AATGGCTGCGGCGGCGCCGCCGGATCAACGACGCCAAGCCCGTACTGACGCAGGCTCTGGGCACCTTCCGGCGACTAAGGGCCCGGTCATGGGCGCAGCGGGCCGAGGCAGAGCTCAGAGCGTGCGGCGTGGCGGTCGCCGGCGCGCCCGGCGAACGCGATGCCCTGTGGGAGCTAACCCCCCAGCAGCGCCAGATCGTCCGCCTGGCCAGCGACGGCCTGACCAACCGCGAGATCGGCGACCGGCTCTTCCTCTCACCGCGCACGGTCAGCTCGCACCTGTACCGGTCCTACCCCAAGCTCGGGGTCGCCGGCCGCCACCAGCTACGCGACGTGATCGCCCTGACCAGCACAGCAACCACAGCACACCAAGGCGCCGAAAGCGAGGCTCTTCCTACGGATCACTAGCACCGATCCTGCTCGACCACCATTCATCCCGAACGCCGACATGCCGCCCCGTGCGCGCTTTCCCTGCTGAGCAGCCCACACCGGCCTGCGCGCCAGGTGCAGTCATGTTGCGGATACCCCGGCCGCAGCCTCGCTCCGCAATATGGCATCAAGACACCACCAGGAAGGGATTACCGAGATGAACGCCCGACCGAACATCGTTCTCGTCCACGGCGCGTGGGCCGACGGCTCCAGCTGGAGCGGCGTCATCGAGCGCCTGCAGGCCGACGGCTACCGGGTCACCGCGCCGCAGTTCCCGCTGACCGCGCTGGCCGATGACGTCGCCCGGCTGCGCCAGGTGCTGGACCTCCAGGGCGGCCCTGCCATCGTGGCCGGACACTCCTACGGCGGCCAGGTCATGACCGCCCTGGGCACGGACGCGCCGAACGTCGCCGGGCTGGTCTATATCGCCGCGTTCGGGCTTGATCAGGGCGAATCGCTCGGCGCGCTGCTGTCCCAGGGACCGGTGACCCCGGCGCTGGCGCACCTGGTCACCGACAAGCAGGGCTTCGGCTGGCTGTCCGAGGACGACTTCGTGAACCACTTCGCCGCTGACGTCGACCCGGTCAAGGCCAAGGTGATGTACGCGGTGCAACAAGCCCTGGCCACGTCCGCCTTCGGGGACGTGATGGGCGTTCCGGCCTGGAAAGCGCTGCCGTCCTGGTACCTGGTCGCCGCCGACGATCAGGCGATCCCGCCCGATGCCGAACGCCAGTTCGCCAGTCGTATGGGCGCCAGCACGGTCGAGATCCCGTCGAGTCACGTCGCGATGGTCTCTCACCCCGACGACGTGACCCAGCTCATCAAGACGGCGGCCGAAGCCGTGCTGGCTACGAGGTAGTGAGCCCGGTTCGGAGAGGCGTGAGCGAGGCCGCTTTCTGTTACGCGGTAATGCCGCCGGCGCTCTCGACGAACGAGCATGTATCTCTGACTACGAGAGGTTTAACAATGACGGCCAATCTCGCCGTACTTGCGGATGCCTGGCCGACGGGGCCAGGACAAGGGCCGCATGCCCGCTAGGACGGGCTGTGGTCATCCGCGAGGCGGGCACGGCAGCGAATGCTGCGCCCAGCGGCCGGTGGCTAGCGCGGTGACAGTACGCAGAACTCGTTGCCCTCGGGGTCGGCCAAGACTGTCCAGGACACCTGGTCGCCCTGGCCGACGTCCGCAGGAGTGGCGCCCGCATCGCGCAGCCGCGCTACCTCGACGGCAGAATCGTCACCACGGTAGGGGGCCACGTCGGGATGCAGCCGGTTCTTGACCACCTTCTTGTCGGGCACCCGCAGGAACTCCAGGTAGGGTCCAGCACCTTCGGGAGACCGGAGCCCGACGATGTCGTCCTCGGCGTACTTGATCTGCCAGCCTGCCGCATTCACCCAGAACCGCGCCAGAGTCGCGGGATCGCCGCAGTCGGTGAGGATCGCAGCAACGGGGCCAGTGTCGCGATAGATGTCCCGCGGCTCCAGCACGCAGAACTCGTTGCCCTCCGGATCAGCCATGACAACCCAGGGCACATCGCCCTGGCCGATGTCGACCGGCCTGCCTCCCAGGTCCTTGGCCCGACTGACCAGTTCGGCCTGATGCGCGGCTGAGGTGCTGGCCAGGTCTAGGTGCACGCGGTTCTTCGCGGTTTTCGCCTCGGGCACCGGGACGAAGACGATCGGCACGGCGTTGGGGTCAGGATAGGTGTATCCGGCCGGCCACACGTCGACCTCTTCCTGCGTCTCGTCGGCTATCTGCCAGTCGAGGACGCTGGACCAGAACCGCGCCAGCCCGGAGGGATCGTTGGCGTCGGCCACGAGGTGGACCAGGCGTGTCGGCACAAGGCTTAACCTCCCAGAAAGGCGTGAACGATGCCAGCTACATGCGAGCGTGTCCGGGGCGCGGGTATGATCACCACGCGATGTTCACGCAGCGTTCCGCCGCTCCCGCCGTGCGCGTTGCGGGCGTAATCAAGCGCTTCGGCGCGACGGTGGCGCTCGCGGGGGTCGATCTGGAGGTCGCCGAGGGCACGGTCTTCGGGCTGCTCGGGCCGAACGGAGCCGGGAAGACCACGCTAGTGCGTGTGCTCGCGACCCTGCTCGCGCCGGACTCGGGGCGCGCCGAGGTCTTCGGGCGCGACGTGGTAAGCGAGGCGCCAGTCGTTCGCGAACTGCTGGGCCTGACCGGGCAGTTCGCCGCCGTCGACGAGATCCTCACTGGGCGCGAGAACCTGCAGATGTTCGGGCGTCTCTTCGACCTCTCGCGGGCGGAGGCGGGTAGGCGGGCCGTCGAACTGCTGGAGCGCTTCGACCTCGCGGACGCGGCCGACCGCCCGGCGCGCACGTACTCCGGAGGGATGCGCCGTCGGCTGGACCTCGCGTCGAGCCTGCTCACGCGCCCGCGGATTCTGTTTCTCGACGAGCCGACCACCGGGCTCGATCCGCGAAGCCGCAACGAGATCTGGGGGATCGTGCGGGAGCTCGTGCGTGAGGGGACGACGGTCTTGCTGACGACTCAATACCTCGAGGAGGCCGATCAGCTTGCGGACCGGATCGCGGTGATCGATCACGGGAGAGTGGTCGCGCAGGGCACGGGCAACGAGTTGAAGGACCGCGTCGGGGGGCAGATCCTCGAGGTCGAGCTGAGCACCGCGGCTCAACGCGACGAGGCGCAGTCCGTGCTCGCCCGGGTGGGCTGCGGCGATCCGGCGCTGGGCGAGCGCCTGGATCGGCTCACGCTTCCAGCTCCGCGTAATGGACTCGAGCTCATCGAGGACGCTGCTTCGGCGTTGCGTCACGCGGGTATCGGCGTCAGCGACCTCGGGCTGCGCCGCCCGACGCTAGATGACGTTTTCCTGCAGCTCACGGGTGCGCCGCCGAGCGAGGACGGCGCCGGTCCGTCGGCGTCCGTGAGCGCGGGCGGCGCGCAGGCGGCGACGGGTCCGCACAGCGCGGCCGACAACCGAGCGAGGAGATTGCTGGCGCTGCGGCGTCCCTCGCTGCTAGGCATCCGTTCCGCCATGACCGACGCGGGCGTGGTCACCGCGCGCAACCTGCGCCACTTTATCCGCCAGCCCCAGCTGCTGATCTTCTCGACGATCCAGCCGATCATGTTCGTGCTGCTGTTCGCCTACGTGTTCGGCGGCGCCCTGCGAGGCTCGCTCGCTGGGGGAGTCAAGTACATCGACTTCCTTCTGCCCGGCATCTTCGTGCAGTCGGTGGCCTTCCGCGCGACGCAGACCGCGGTCGGCCTTTCAGAGGACCTGGAGCGCGGGGTCGTTGACCGCTTTCGTTCGATGCCGATGGCCCGGTCGGCCGTGCTGCTCGGGCGCACAGTTGCCGATCTCGTCCGCAACGTCCTGATCATCGGCTTGATGATTGTCGTCGGCTACGTGATCGGCTTTCGCTTTCACGCCGGACTGCTCGACGCGCTCATATCCGTCGCCGTCGTGAGTGCCTTTGGATTTGCACTGAGCTGGATCTTCGCTTTCGTTGCGCTGGCCGTGGGCGGCGCCGAGGCAGCGCAGTCGGCCGGTTTCGTCGTCATCTTCCCTCTCGTCTTCGCGAGCTCGGTCTTCGTGCCGGTATCGAGCATGCCGGACTGGCTGCAGGCCTTTGCGAAGATCAGCCCCGTCACACTGACGGCGAACACGGCACGGTCGTACGCGCTCGTTGGCGGCGTGCCTAGCTCGCTGGGAGGAACGGCGGCCTGGATCCTGGGGCTGCTGGCCCTGTTCATTCCGCTGTGCGTCTGGCGATACCGCCGGATGAGCTGAGCAAGCGAGATGTTCGTTGTCGCGCCTAATCAGCCGCCGGGATGCGTTGATGTTCCCGGGCTTGCCCGCATTGCGACACAATGAGCGATGATCACTGTCTGATCCTGGGTGGCGGATCGCCCCGGGCAGGTGCGCATGTGAAGCAGGAGGAGGTATTCCGCGGTGACAGCCGACACGGGCGACGGGGGCCGGCCCAAGATCGACACTACGGTGCCCCATTCGGCCCGGATCTGGAACTACTGGCTGGGCGGCAAGGACAACTATCCTGTCGACCGCGAGGCCGGTGAGCAGACGATGGCCGTCCTACCCGAGATCGTCGATATCGCCCGCGCCTCCCGCCAGTTCCTGGTGCGCGTCGTGCGATACCTGGCGGCCGACGCGGGGATCCGCCAGTTCCTGGATATCGGGACCGGGCTGCCGACTGTCAATAACACCCACCAGGTCGCCCAGCAGGTCGCCCCCGAATCGAGGGTTGTCTATGTCGACAACGATCCGCTTGTGCTGGTCCATGCCCGGGCGCTGCTGACCAGCAGCCCCGAAGGCGCCACCGACTACATCGAAGCCGACGCCCGCGACGTCGACACGATTCTTGAGGGCGCCGCGGTGACGCTGGACTTCACCCGGCCCGTTGGTATCACCATGCTGGGCGTCCTGCCGTTCATCGGCGACGATGATGAGGTAGAAGCGATCGTGACGCGGTTGCTGGCTGCCGTGCCGACGGGCAGCTATCTGGCCGTCACTCATTCCACCAGCGAAGTCAGCGGTGAGCGGGTGATCGAGGCGGTGCGGCAGTGGAACCAGGTGGCCCCAACCCCCTACCGCCTGCGCAGCCCGGAGCAGATCGCCGCTTTCTTCGAGGGCCTGGAGCTGATCGAACCCGGTGTGGTGCCATGTCCACGGTGGCGGCCAGAACCGCGCGACATCGGCAACGTACAGGACATGGACGAGTTTTGTGCCCTCGGCCGCAAGTGAGCCAACAATGTTTACGGGCCAGCGCCGATCAGCCCAGCACGGGCCGTCTGGCGTGCGGCTGGTCAGCCGGAGGTCGGGCGGGAAAGACACGCGCCAGGCCGATACCAGATCGCGCCAGAACGTCACATCACCCGGCCGCGGACGGCTAGCGCTGGCTCTAGAACGATCTTGAAACAGCCGTGGGCGCACCGCCGTGAGCGCGATGGAGGAGTCCGGACCCGTCCGGGGGTGACTGTGCGTGGTTTCGTTCAGCCGATCTTGGTCTGTGGCCTGGTGTGATCACCCGCCGACCATGGCGGCGGTCTCATGGCCGGGTCCAGATCTGGTTGGGGCTGTCCTTGCACGTCCACACGATGAGTTGGGTGCCTGATCCGCCGGAACCTGTGTCGTCCAGGCAGAGGCCGGAGGCGGTGTTGATCAGCTCGCCGTTGGCCTGGTGGGTCCAGAGTTGCGACGTGGCGCCGGTGCAGGCGTCGAACTGCACGGGGGAGTTGCTGGCCGCGGCGCTTGCGGTCATGCACCCGCCCAGGGTGTGCAGCTCTCCGTCCGGGGCCAGTGTCCATTGCTGGCCGGCCGCGCCGTTGCAGGTGTAGACGATGATCGGGTTGCCGTTGGCCGTGCCGGCTCCGGAGTCGTCGACGCACAGGCCGTGGTATCCGGTGATCGGGCCGGTTCCGGTTCTCGTGGCGGGGTCGAGGCCGATCGTAGCGTTGCCGAGGTGGTCGGCGGCGGTGGCGGGGGTGCCGGTCACGGTGGCGACCGGCAGTGCGGACACCGGGTTTGCTACCGGCTGGACCAGGTAGGAGTGGCCTGCGGTGGCGGGGATGGCGAACTGGCTGGCGGTGGTGGGCGCAACGATGACGGTGGTCTCGTCGCCGCCGTTGACGACCTCGACTTGCTGGCCGGGCCACGGGTTGCGGATCTCGATGGTGCCGGTGGAGCCGGCGTTGATGCCGACGGTGGTGATGACACCGGCTTGGACCTGAACGGAGACCTTGCTGCCGCCGTGGATGTACTGCGTGCCGGCGGCGTTCCAGCCGGCCGGCAGGGCCGGGGCGATGCGCAGCAGGCCGTCGTAGTCCTGGACGAGGGATTCGTTGATCGCGAGGGCGACGTTGGCGGGTTGCTCGATGTAGGGCTCGTTACCAGTGCCGCCCTGCCAGGAGCCGAGCCCGTCCGGGTAGGCCTGGTACCTCTCGGTGAGGGCGATCAGGATGGGGGCGACCTGGGCGGACAGGCCGAGGCGGGCGGCGTGGACGGCGTCGAAGCTCCAGTCCGGGTTGGTGGAGGTGACCCGGTGGGTGAAGGTGCGCTGGGCCAGCGCGGTCAGCGGGCCCTGATCCCCGATCAGGCCGTAGGGCCAGACCGGTTCCAGGCCGATGTTCTCGACGTTGTGGACGGCCGCGGTGGGCTGGTAGGAGGTGCCGATCACGTCGGTGCCGGAGGCGTCGGCGGACGGGGTGAGCAGCTGGGTGTGCGTCGCCTCGTCGGTGCGCGCGTAGGGCGGCAGTTCGGTCTCGGCGGTCTTGAGCTCGGACACCAGGGTGGCGTCGGTGCCGAGCAGTTGCGCGGCCTGGATCGTCACGGGGGAACAGCGCGCCCATGGCCGCCATGTCGGTGGTCGGGTCCTGGACGTTCCACTGCGTCTCGTGGGCGTTGGCGACGGCGTGCAGCAGGCCGTCGGATCCCTTGGTCGCGTAGGCGAGCAGGAATTGCGCAGCCTGACTCATCAGCGGGTAGTTCGCCGAGAGGAAGGCCAGGTCACCGGTGGTCTGATACTGCTGCCACACCCACAGGCCGATCTCGGCGCCCGTGGTGACGGTCTCGCCGTTCCAGGTGGGGGCGATGTTCTGGTCGCAGGACGCGTCGGAGGTAGGCGCCGAATCGTTCTGGTAGCCGTTGCCGTTGAAACGCATCGTCTCCGGCACGCAGATGCCTGGCCGGCCGCCCATGTTGGCCCTCGTCCAGGCCTCGATACCGGACAGGTTGCTGGTGTAGAGGTTGAACACCGGGGCGTTGAGCGCGGACTCGCCGGCCCCTATGTTCGCCGCGACCTGGCCGCGCAGGTTCCAGAACCAGAAGGCCGCCGGATACCAGTCCTGATGGTCCTGGGAGAAGTTGAATAGGTCCGCCACCCCGGCCTGCGAGCCGGGCAGCGGGCCCCGGCTCGACTCGGCTTCCGTGAAGTAGTACAGGGTCCGGACGTTCTGCAGGTAGTTCGCCGAGCCATCCGAGGATGACAGCGTGATCAGACCGAGGCCCGCCTAATAGGCGTGCCACCAGGCCAGGTGCGCGGCCGCCAGGCTCGGCGAGCTCACGGACGGGTCGCTGCCGAGTAGTGCCGCGGCGGTGGATGCCGCGTTGCCGCCGCTCCATCGGGGCGCGCCGACGATGACCCGGAACGAGCCATCGGCGTTCGGTGTGAAGCTCACCCGGACAGTGCTCGAGTTCACGACCGATGCCGTCACGCTGCGACCCCCGGCGGTGAGCGCCGCCAGCGATCCGAAGGTTTGCCCGGAGCCGGTGGTCGGGATGTTGTCGGCCCAGGTCTCCGCCAGGGTGGCGATCGCGCCGGACGCCGCGGCGGCCGGCGAGCGCCCTGACCAGAGGCTGATCGTCGCGGTCTGCGCGGCGGCCGGGTTGGCGCCGGTGACGTCGACGACCAGTTCGTCCTTGTCGGCGCGCACGTAGATGGTGGCGCTCATGCCGCCGCCGGATTCGTACAACTGGCCGTTGTACGGGTCGAGGTACCCGTGGAAGTCCGGTGCGTTCGTGATCACGGACAGGCCGGGGATGTTCACCTGCCCGGGGGACTTGCGGCCGGGCAAGGTGTCGCTTCGGTTCAGCTGCGCGGTGAAGCCGCCCGCCGCCCACACCGCCACACCCAGGGTGCCGTTGCCCAGCGGCATCGACTGGGTCGCGGCCGTGTTCGCCCGGCCCAGCACGATGTCGGACTGCCGCACGACATTGGCCACGTCAACGCCGAAGGCGCCGCCGTGCCACGCTGTCGTGACGGTGGCGGCCTGGGAGCTAGTCCTGCTGCCGAAGGAAACGAACGACACGCCCAGCGCGAGTACGCCGACCGAGGCTAAGAGGGCTCGATTACGCATGACCGCTTCTCCCTGACCGTGAGGACGTGCTGAGCGTTGTGCTACCGGGGGCTGTCATTGCCGGGGGGATTTCTGGTTGTCTGCGCCGGCGAGGCCGGTGGCTAGCCGATCCTCCATTGCTGGCTGCTCTGGCCGTTGCAAGTCCACAAAGCCCTGAAGCGGCCAGGCCCAGCACGAGGACCAGAATCCGGGCGCTGCGCCACCGTAAAGCACTCCTGCCCTTGGCCATCACAGTCCTCCATTCATCCGGTGCGTGGCGATCACTGGAGACGCAGCGGCTGAGCTCGCTCGGTCAGTACCTACCGTCGTTCCGTAGAAATGTTGTTAGCGTTAACATTCATGGTGGAACCCACGATCTCATCGGGTATTCGGCGCGCTTGGGAAGATTGTTAACGCTAACGCCTCAGAGGGTCAAGGCCGCAAACCGACCGCGACCGGAAGGGATAGGTGACATCTCCCGCCGCGCGGCGTGGCTAGCGAGAGAACCCACGTTACGCGCGGCAAAACGGCCACAGACCGCGCGCCTGCCACCCATAAGCCGGGCGACAGCAAATGAAAATTTCCGAGTGATGGCTCGTCGCGCTCGGGGCCACCTGACTACCGTCCGGGTGCGAGCCGCTCGGCGGCTGCGGCAGCAACGCCTCGGACACCCCGGCCAGAGGCGACGCGCTTGAGGACCTCGTTGCCGCCAGGGCGGGTGCCGTCCAGAGATGTTTTCCTTCTTCGAGGGATAGCGGTTGCACCGCGGCCCCCGCCCGGGGCGGCCCCCGCCCGGGGCGGCCCCCGGCCCGGGGCGGCGCCACACCCCGTGACCGTTGCGACCGCGTGGTCCGCCGGGCTGCTTCATAGCCCGGGCGTCAGCAGTTGCCTGAGTTGAGCCCGGGTACCGGCCGGACGGCGCGAGATCATCCCGGCCGTTCGGCTGGAAGCGGTCAGCCCGCCTGGGTCTCCTCCTCCGGTGGCAGCAGCAGCATCTGGAGGACTACCTCGCGTTCCGCCTGGGCCCGTGCCGTGTCCGGGGACGCGTATTTCAACGCGAAGCCCTCCTCCAGCAGGCCCTCCCTCTCCAGGGACTCGGCCCGGTCGGCGATCGCGTTCTCGATCTGTTCGCCCAGATCCGTAAAGAACGTCTCCTTGTCCGGGATTCCTGCGTACCGATCCGGCAGCCACAGGGCCCAGTGACGGCTCGCCATCACGCCGTAGTGATTCATCCTGCTCGGTTCCTTGCGCGCTCGGCTCCCGGAGGTCATTGAGCGGGAGTTCATCTTCCATTGTGCCGTTCCGCCGGTGTCGTGCCATCCGTGTCACCATCGCCTTCGGCGGCCCGCCCCGCTGGTCCGACTCCCGGCATCGGATGGCGGCGTTCGACAGCGGGGCGGTTCGATGGTGTCAGAAGGCCGTCAGGCCGGCCTGGTAGCGCTAGCCACCGGTCAGGGTTGTGCACGCCCGAAGGCGCGGTAACGATAGCGCGGGTTCAGTCTCCGGCTCGCCTGAGTTCGTCCTGGTCTTTGAGCGCGATGCGGCGTTCAGCCTCATGCCGGTAGTTCACGAGGCCTTTCCACCGGCGATCTTCTCCGCGCTGCCATTCCAGCAGGAATCCATCCGCCCACCTTCCGCCGTCCAGGACTTGGCACGGCTTGGCGTCCGGAGGGACGTTCTCCGGGAAGCAGTGGAAGCATTCGGCAAGACCGGCCGACATGGCCACCGACAGCGGGACGGACTCCGGAGCATGAGCCTCCAGTCCGTGACGCTCAGCCTTGTGGTGCCCGTCGATCAGGGCCTCACACGTCGGCTTGCGATGGTAGGTGCTGCCCTGCTGGGTCCGCCATACCCGGATGGGAAACCCCTTACGAGCCGCCATGCACTCTGACTCACCGCACCAGGCCGCGACCTCGCCGTGCCTGCAACGTTCTTCGCCAGCGGCACTCACCATGCCGGTATCGTCCGCCCGCCCAAAGCCTGCTGCAAGGGCGCAGGCCAATCAGACTGGCAGCGGCTCGTTTTTCAACCGGCAGCGTGACCCTGGCGTGCCGGGTGGCGCGGGCGTGTTGTGCAGCGGTTCGGCTTGCGCCCGGCCGCCCGCTCGCCCTTGGCGCGATCGCGAACGAATGTGCTGCGGTACGGAGCTGGCAGCACATCCATACCCTCGAAGCCGTCGTCGCCCGCGACGAGCGGCGCCATTCCCTTCGACAAGGACGAGATTAACGGTGCGATTGCCGCTCTCGGTATCGATGATGCGCGGTCCAGTGCCAGCATTCCAAGCCGGTCAAAGAGTTGGTCGACGCCATCCGGACAACCACGGTGGGCAGCTGGTCGGTGACGTCTTGGATGAGACGGTCGGCTTCGACGTCGGCACTGCGGACCGGATGGTCCGTTCGTGCACCTGCCTGCTGGAGCGGGTCGGTGCCAATGGTGTAACGCTGACCAGCGCTGGTCATCCGCCGTCGGCCTATGTGGTGAGCCGCCGTGGCCGAACTGGGCCTGGAGGAGAGGAGGAGTGGATTGGCAAGGGCAACCTGGTGAGCCAGACAACGCTGCGGCGGCTGCGTCATTCTGGCCGGTGGATGCTCCATGCCAGAAGTATGAGGTACCTAGATGACGACGACCGCCGGGCCGTCGAGACCGGGCGATCTCGCGCGTCCACCGCTAGTTGTTGCGGCATCGCCCTCCAGTCATCCCACGCGCCGGTCAGTCCTGTCAGCCTGCCCGTCCTCCATCTGATCGGTTCCATGAGACCAGTTATGACAAGGCAGTGGTCCGGCGGCGCGTGGCCGGTCCCCGCGTTAGGGTAGTGGGCCGTGGCGAGCGATCCGGTCGAGGTGGCGCTAAAGGGCTTTACCCGCTGGGCGAAGAACACGCCCCAGATGCTGATGGGGGAGCCCGGCGCGGACGCTCGGGAACTGCGGCTGCTGCTCGGCCTGCTGCGCGATGACGTTGGCATCGACGATCCCGCCGCCCTGCGGCCGGGCGACATCGACGAGTTGCTGTTGCGGGTATACCCGCGCAAGGTGACGGTGCTGGATGCCGAAGATACAGTCGACACCGTCCCGGCTGTACGTGACCTTCTTGTATTCCTTGCCGACACTGGCGCGGTCACCGGCGAGGCCGCAAAACGGCTGGCGCATGAGCTGGACGAGGTAGCGCCGCAGTTCTCCCGGGCGGTCATGGACCCGAAGAACTGGGGAGTGGCGCGCGCGATCACCCAGGCGATGGCCTCGGACGGGGTGGACTTCGGCGACCGGGACGCGGTGGATCGCTGGATCGTGCATCACAATGCCCACATGGACGCTGGCACCGTCGGGGACGAAGACCCGTTTGATGACTTCGGCGAAGACAAAGCGGATGACGAAGACTTCGACCTGAAGGATGCCTTTGGACTGCCGGACCGGTTGCCGCCGCTGCGCCTGCCATGCGAGCAGGAGCTGGCCGCGATGAGCCGGACCGCCCCGCTCCTCGAGCGGGTGCGCAGGCTCGCCGAATGGGCAGGTCCGGGTCGCGGTGTTACCTGGGACGGGGAGCTGACCGCTGGGGACAGCGTCGCCGCGGCACGGGTGCTTGGCATTGATGTTCCGCTCGAGACCGCTGTCAGGCGCGATACGGCGTCCAGCCGCAACAATGTCCCGAAGGGCCAGGCGCGGCCCGCTGGCCGGGGCGACAGGCGGGATGACGCGGTCCTCGAGGCGCTGCCGGGCATGCCAGCTCCGCCCGCTGTCAAGAGCATGCGGAACGTACCGGAGCTGGCTCGTCTTTGGAGCATCGCACTCGCCGCCGGTTTACTGGAGCCAGACGCTGATGGTGCCCGCGTGGAACCCGGCGAGGCAATGCGCTGCTGGCCGGGCGGAACAGACGAGGAGGCCTTGGACGTCTGGTGTACGGCGCTTGCGTCCGTGCTTGACCTGCTGGAGGTCGATTCTGTCCTCGGCACCCGTCGGCGAGGGCAACTCGACTTCTGTGGGGTTGGCGGGGCGCTGATGGTGATGCTTTTCCTGGCCCGGGGGGCGGGCCTGCCCATCCGGGAAGCGTCCGGGATGATCCGGGAAACCGCCACCGCCGAGCTGCTGCCGGTCCCGGCTGCCAAGGCGTGGAAGTCCTGGATCCGGGCGCATGGCGATCCCGCAGAAGTCCTGCTTGCCCGGCTGGCAGAGCTGGGTGCCGTGTCGCTGGCGGACCAAGGCGTCCAGGAGGACCGGGTGGCGCGGCTGACCCCGCTGGGCATGTGGGCGATGCGCGAGCAGCTCCTCGACGAGGGTGTCGAGATCCCGCTGCTCCCGCCGGTGGGGGAGATGACCGCCGCGGACTTGGTCGCCGCGGCGGAGAGCGTCGACGAAGCGGAAGCCGCCGCCGAGACGGCGGCCTGGCTGGAGCTGCGGACACCGGATGCGGCGGCCAGTGAACTGCTTGCCGTCGCGGCCAGCGGCGGTGTCGTGGAGCGGATGCTCGCGGTGGCGGCCGTGAATCGGCTGGGAACCGCCGCCGAGCCTGCGTGGCGGGATTCGCTCAGTCGACCGGAACTCCGGCCGTACGCGAAGATCGCGCTCACCGAGATCGCCGGCGGCTCGCCTGGACTCACCATGCTGGCTGGTCTGGAGCCGGAGGCCGGCGATATCGCCTGGGTGCTCACCGACATGCTGGCGGCCCTCTCCGACAGCCCGGAAGAGCTACCGCAGCTGCTTCGCGAGTCAGTGCCGGTCGGCCAGGAGCAGCAGGTGTTCGACGCCATGTCGCAGTTGGCCCATCCGGATGTCGCTGGCGTGCTGTCCCTGATCGGCAAGCATCATCCCGACAAGCGGATCGCCAAGGCGGCACGCAGGTCTGCCTACCGGGCGGGCAGTCGGCCCAAACAGGCCAGCTGAGGCGCGGCTGCCATCCGAGTTGCGGGAGGTCCTAGGCCGCTGGCGGGCCTGAGTGCGGCTTGATCCTCGGGCTCGACGCGGTGCTTAGCTTCATGCCGGTAATTCAGGAGATCTTTCCGCCGGCCATCCGTCGCTTGCGGGAAGGCCTTGGTGCTATGTGGTGGAGCGGCGGGTCAGACGCTGGTGTTCCACAGGGCGGCGATCGGGAGGGCTCGCAGGCGGTCTCCGAAAGGGAGGGTTTGCTGGCCGGTGTAGAGCACGTATCCGGCCACCAGCCGCGGGCCCAGTCGCTGGCTGAGGTGGCGCAATCCGGCCAGGTCCTCGGCGCGAACGGTCGCTCCGGCCTTCACTTCGATGGCGACCACCCGGCCATCAGGGGTTTCCAGGACAGCATCCACCTCGACCTTGTCCTTGGTGCGGTAGTGGTAGAGGCGGACACGTTCCTGGGACCAGGTGAGCTGACGGCCAAGTTCCATAAGCACGAATGTCTCGATCATGGGTCCCGCCGCCCCGTCGGGTTCACTGAGGCGAGCGGTGTCCTGGCCGAGCAGGTGCGCGGCAATGCCTGTGTCTACGAAGTGGGCGCACCGGGTGGCCGGCCGGTTCCCGGACGGGCAGCTGTATGTGAACCTGCGCGGCTTCGACCCGGGAGGGCCGGCCCTGGAACCGGGCGAGGCGGTCCGCGGGTTCCTGGACGCGTTCGGGATGCCGGTCGCCCGGATCCCCCCGGGCCTGGCCGCGCAGGCCGGGCTGTACCGCAGCCTGCTAGCCGGCAAACGGGTCCTGGTCGTGCTCGACAACGCGCGGGACGCCGAGCAGGTCCGGCCGCTGCTGCCCGGCTCACCCGGCTGCCTGGCCATCGTGACCAGCCGCCGCCAGCTCACCGGCCTGGTCGCCACCGGGGGCGCCTGCCCGCTGACCTTGCACCTGCCCACCACCGCCGACGCCCGCGACCTGCTCATCCACCGCCTGGGAGCAGACCGGGTCGCCAGCGAACCGGACGCGGTGGATGAGATCATCGACCGCTGCGCCCGGCTGCCGGGCCTGGGCAGGTGCCCTGCGCATATTCGGCGAGATCGACCATCCCGACGGCGACCAGGTTCGCGCCAAACTGCGCCCGCGCGGCGCGGGCCGCCAATTCGATCACCCAGGCACACTCTGCCAGTCCGGGGGGGACCCCCCGGACCCCTCTAGCTCACCTGCATCCAGGCGCGAACACGGGTGCGCTTGACCAGGACATTCAGCGGCTGGAACACGGCTGGATCGGCGAGGCTGGGACGGCGCACGATCACGCTTTCGTAGACGTACTGTGACGTAATCAGCGCCAGATCTGCGCCCGAGGTGGCAAGGCACACCGGAACGGCCGCGCCTCCAGTATCCGGAACAGCAGGTTCAGGTCGGCGCCGATGAAGTGGGCCGTGGCGAACCGCAGTTCCGACCGCTCTCTGCCGAGCGGCAAGGTGATCGCTGCCCGGTACGGCCGTCACGAGCGGTGGGGCAGGCTGGTCAAGCGCACGGGCATCGCGAGTGAGTTCGCCGACGCACCGGATAGCCCGGACGTCGGCAGATATGCGGCACGGATCGTTCCCGGCATCGCGCCCGGGCTATGACGAGGCCCGTTGCGCGCACGGACGGTGAATGGCGTCGGGTGCGCGGCGCCAAACCCGGCGACTCGAGTGTCAATGCCTTTGAGCGCGACCACGTCGTCAGCTACCTGAAACTCTGCGCGGCCTGGGAGCAGGAACGCGACTATGTGGCGCTAGGCAGTGGCGCGCGAAGCGCGGAGTTGCTCCCGCAGGTCGTAGAGCGAAATGAGGGTGCCGTCGCGCTCCACAGCCCAGAAATTCCATCCGGGCTCAGCCTTGTTGCCGCTGACAGCGACTGCGGAGGCTGACAGCGAGCCGTACACGTCGCCGTTGAGTTCCAGACGCCCGTCAGGTTGCAGCTTTGCACGCGCCTTCCGGAGTGCCTTGCGCACCGGGTACAGCCCGTCGCCAGGGACCAGCAGCCCGGCGTCCAGCAGGTCAGAGACCGTTTCGCTGAACTGCCGCGGCTTCTTGGGCAACGGCGCATCCACTGGCGCCGTCAGCACTTCAGCCAGTTCGGCGCTCGCCTCGGCGTCCACCAATGTCATCGGCTCGGCTGACATCGGGGTTGCCGGCTGCGAAGCGGCCGTGCCCCCATTGCCTGGGACAGCCTTGCCATCCTCACGCAGACGGTCCCGCAGCGTGAACAACGGCACGTAGCCACCCTCACCGGAAGGAGCCCCCCAGAAATCCCATCCGGGTTCAGCCTTGTTGCCGCTGACCGCCATCGCCGCGGGCGAGACAGCGGTGAAGACCTGCTCGCCAACCCGCAGACTGCCATCGGGCAGCACGAGCGCTGTCTGCGTCAGCCCCTTGCGCAGCGGCTGAAGCATCGTGCCGGGCTTGAGCAGGCCAGCATCGATGAGGTCCTTGACACTCTCCTTATAGAACTTCTTCTTCTGCCCCCTCGGCGTCGGCGGCCTCTGGTCCGCGGTATCCGGGGACGCCCCGCAGGCACGCAACGCAGCCATGATGGGCTCGATATAACGTTCAAGGACGCCGCGGTCCTGCGACGCAAGGCTCTCATCGCCGGGGCGGCCCTTATTCATCACCTCGGCAGCAACGGCGTTGTTCAGCACGTCATACAGTCGGCCTTCCAGCCAGCCGATTTCCGCGGAGTTGAACTCATCCGACGCGCTGGCGATCAGCAGCGCGCGGCTCCACCACTGCTTGCCGCCTACATGCTCCTTGAGGCGCAGCAGCAGTGTGCGCTTGCCGACTTCCCCGACATAGGCCAGGTAACGATCGGGGTCATCAGCGCAGGGCCCAAGGAGGAAGTACACGCCGAGGACCGCCCAGCCGTCGTCGAGAAGCCCTACCGATTCGCGGTTGATGAGCACCATGCGCAGCCCCGAGTGCGCGGTCCGCACCTCGACAGGCTCCGCCGAGGAGGGTGGCACATAGAACGTCACCGGCTGGACCGAAGCTGGCATAACGCCAGAGCGTACCCGCGAGCACAGTCGCCTCGAAACTCATCTCGCCGCCAGATCCGGCCACCCAGAACGCGCACCTCTCCACGCGAAGAATGACCAGTTCGTCGACCGACTCACTTGCGGGAGCCTGACGCGGTCGTAGAAGACCTCGATGTAATCAACGACGGCGAACTCCTGACAGTTACCCCTTGGCCGCTTGGCCGCAACTACGGCGGTCAGCGCGACCAGGGCCTGGGTCAGGATCACGAGCGCCGCAGTGAAGCCGATGAGCCAGTCAGTCATCCGGTCCACCTTGCGGAATCCTTGACCGTCGCTGCATCTCCATCTCGTACACGGGTTCCGCGCCAGCCATTGCGCCCGGGTAGGCGCGGACGGGCTCGTGCATGTCGGGCTTCAGGCTGTCCGCTTCGACGACGCTGACCGAGCACTTGGGCAATCTCGTCGGCCTCAGTCCCGGCGGATCAGCTCGATGACGGGATCTGGTTTGCTATCGCGTCCCAGATCCTGCGCCGGTCCTCCTGGATGTACCGTGCATGGCTGGCCGCCTGCGAGGTTGTGATCATGGTCTCTGTTCCATCGCGCAGATTGACGATGAACAAAGCAGCGTGCCCCTCGGCCACGGCATCTTGTTGAGCGACGGCGTGCGCGACGAAGTTCCGGCCGCGGCGCAGTCCATCAATGTCGTCCATAAGCCATGCGAGGCCGGGCAGCTTCTCGGTCAGTTGCTTAAGCTGACGCGGGACCTCTCCGGAGCGCTTCACGATCTGTCGTGCCCTGATCTCGCGGTCCTGGCCGGTCAGGCCTTCTGTAGTGGCGGCGAGGATTGCGATGGCGTAGTCCAGCCGGGCCGACTCGACCACTATGCGGCCGATGGCGGCGAGCAGCTCGGTGTCGTCCACACGGCCAGGTTAGGGGAGCGGTCGCTGCTAGCTGACTCGCGTTCCGGGGGCCGGGCGGTGTCCTGCCGTGGGCACTGCTTGTCTCGGGCAGCGTGGCAAGCCTTGCCGCCAATGTCGCGGTCGCCGAGTCAACGGCGACGGGACGGGTGATAGCGGCGTGGCCCTCATTCGCGCTGATCGCCGCATATGAGTTGTTGATGCGTCAGGTGCGCCGCCGCGCGACTCGCGACACCCGACTGTAGGACCGATCGCCTGGGCCGCAACTCGTCCGCCGCGGGGCTGCCGGTGCGCCCGTGCCCACGTCGGGCGAGCGGTCCGGTGGCCGTAGTGGTGTGGGCCGGACCTTCAGCGTCAGGCGTGGCAGTGGGCGCAGGCCAACAGGGCACATGTGATGGCTCGCTGAGCCTGCCCTCCACACGAGCGGTCCCTTCCTGTCTTGTCCGCAACCCCAGCAAACCCGGTCCAAACCATTCCCTCCCGGACCCACAAGTGAGGCCACCGAAATGCCGCCCCGAGCCCTTGACAAGACATAGGCGCATCGTTCGGCGTGCTCGGGGTCTCTTGGAGCCGCGCCAGCGTCGTTGCGTTCCGTTGTGGCGGTTGCGCTACTGCTGCCTGTTCTTAGGACTGGCTCGCCGTGCGACGTGGCTGGGTAAAGGGGGCTGCGGCTGGCGCCGGTACCCGGGGTGGCCGGCTTGTGCTATTCCAGTTCCGTGAGTGAGCCTGGGTCGAAGTTAATGGCGAACGGCTGGCTGGCCGTGAGCGCATGTCCGGCCCGTATCTCGGTGTCCACGGCGTACTCTCCGTCGCGTAGCGCGAGGATGGTGACCTTTGCTTCAGGCTCAAGGTCCACGATCCAGTAAACCGGGATACCCGCCCTGGAATATTCGTGCACCTTCCGGACGCGGTCTACCTGCTCGCTGCCGCTGCGCGGGGAGATCACCTCGGCGACGAGAAGGAGGTCCCCGGCGTAGTAGGTTCGGACCTTGCCGCTGATCGCGGTGCGTGCGACGTCGCGGGGCACGATGAACACATCGGGCTTGCGGACTCCTGCCGGGGTGGCGATGTCATTCGGGCCGCCGGCGACGTAGACCTCTGCCCCGGCCAGCCGTGCCGCGTTCTTGAGGATGTCTTTGAGCCGGTCGGCTGCGTGGTCGTGCCAGGGGCTGGGGGACAACTCGGTCAACCACCCATCGGCAAGCTCGTAGCGCTTGCCGTCTTCGGGCAGCGCGTCAAGGTCGTAGAGAGTGTAGGGACCGTACTCGTGCACCGCCGGGACGCTCACTGGTCCTTGCCTCCCTCCAGCGAAAGCACCGGCCGGTATGCCTCGTCAGGACACACTGGTCATGACTAATCGTAGCGGCGGCCTGGCCCGGCAGCTGAACATGCGATCCGGGTCGCTTTCCTGCGGCGGTCCTTTTATTGCGCTGGGGGACTTGGCCGCGTCCACCGGCAGCGCACCGGCCGGCGCAGCGGTGGAACCTCCCGGGCGGCTGGGTCATCTCCGCCAGGCCCGTGCACCCGGCGCTGGTCAGCGAGACCGGTTTCATCGCCGCCCAGGGCATCTCCGCCGCCCGCGGGCCGGCGAGCGCACAGGCTGGAGCCGGACCCGGCCACTGCGCCGGTGGTGGCGTGGATGTTCGCCCAGCGGCTGGCCGGGCACAGCGTGGCCCGAATCACCCGGGCGCTGAATGACGCCGCGATCCCGTGCCCGTCCGCCGCCGACCCCGGGCGGAATCCGCACCGCACGGGAACAGCGTGGACGCTGAGCACGGTGGCGGCGATCCTCGCCAACCCGCGGTACACCGGGCGGCAGGTGTGGAACAGGTAGCGAACCGACTCCGACCTGGTCGACCCGTCCGACACGGGGCTGGGTCACCGGCCGGTGCAGCGGTGGAACCTGCCCGCCGGGTGGGTGATCTCCGCCCGCCCCGCCCACCAGGCGATCGTCAGCGAGGCCGATTACATCGCCGCCCAGGATGCCAGCGCTCCGCGCGGCCCAGCGGGCCCGGCCGTGCGCCGGTACCTGCTGGCAGGGCTGCTGCGCTGCGGCACCTGCGGGCGGCGGCTGGAATCCGCTTGGTCCAACGGTCGGCCCGCCTACCGGTGCCGACACGGCTACACCAGCGCCACCCGCCCCGAATCCCCGGCGGCCGAAGAACCTCTAGATCCGCCCTCTTGACAACCGGGACCCCCGTGAGTGTGGTAATCACGCAGCTGGCTTTCGTCACCTCGGCGCAGAGCACTCTGCGGGCGGGCGGACGCCCGTTGAGCGTGCCCGCAGAGTGCATCGTCACGCCGCAGGCCCCCGCCAGGCCGGGTGCCGGAGCCGCCCGGCGGGGGTCTTAACCGAACTGATCTTGAGTTGGGGTGCGAGTCTTCCAGAACGCTCAGCGTGGCGCACGCGGAAACTGAGCCGCGCCGCCAGGGAGACAGCGAAAGTCGCGATGCTGGCCGCCCTGGGAGGTGCCGAGCGCCAGCTCACCATGCACGCCCGCGCGGCCCTGCGCAACGGGGTAGCGTCTGCGGAACTGCTCGCGCTGGCCGAGCACGTGTCGGTCTACGCCGGGTTCCCCCGCGCCCTCAACGCGCTTGGATCGTGGTGGAAGTTCTGTGCGCCTTGGTGGTCCGGACTCACCTGGGAGGCATCTGAGAGGCGGGTGGGGTGCTGGGTGAGAGGGCTATGCCCAGGGGTGTGCGCTGGTGGTGGAGGTAGCGTCCGGTGCGGGTGGTGGTGATGAGGCCGTTGGTGCGCAGGATGGTGAGGTGTTCGCTGGTGGTGCTGAGGGGCAGGCCGCAGCGGGCGGCCAGGCCGGTGGTGGAGGCGGGCTCGGCGAGAGAGTTGAGGAGCCTGGCGCGGGTGGTGCCGATGAGGTCTGCGAGGTCGCTGTCGGTGCCGGCGGGTGGCTGCCAGAGGGCGGCGATCCCGCGGGCGGGGTAGATGATGGTGGGGGGGTCGAAGTTCACGCCCGCGCTGGGTCAGGTGAACACGCTGGGGATCAGGACGAGTTCCGCGCCGGTGGCGTCGACTTCCTCGGTGCCGGTCATCACGCAGCGGATGATGCCTTCATGGTAGGAGATTTTCGGGTCGAGGTCGTTGAGGGTGGCGGCTAGGCCGGCCTGGGCGAGCTGGCGGGCGCGGACGGTGATGTGAGCGTCCAGGACGTCGCGCAGCCGCGGCCACCACGGTTCGATGACTGCCTGCCAGGCGTGGTGCAGCATGCTGGCTAGCAGGTCCCGGGCCTGGGCCGGGTCGCCGGACAGTTCCGGGTGGTCCCGCAGCACCGATGCCGCGGCGGGGTTGCGGGCCTGCCACTGGGCAAGTTCGGCGGTGACCCGCTGCGGCGGGGTGGCCCGCACCTGGTCCAGTTCGGCGCCGAAATCGGTGAACGGGCTGGCCGGGGCGGGGCTGAGGAAGTCAGGCTGGTAGCCGCGCACCGACAAGATCGCCGTCAGCAGCCCGATCGGCAGGCCGGGCAGCTGGGCGCGGACCTGGCGCTGCCAGGACAGGTGCCCGGGCGCCGCCGCGGGCCAGGCGAGTGACCGGAGCGCGTCGGCGGTCTCGCCGAGCGGCGAGATGGCGAACCTGCACTGCAGCAGGTCCTCAGCGCGGGTGCGGAAGATGATGCCCACAGACGTCCAGTTCGGTCAGGGCCGAAATAACTGCGCCATCGTACCTCGGTCGCCACGCTCGCTTGATGGCTCCTGTTCCCTGGCCGCGGCTTCCCGTGCTGCTGCGCGAGGCGCCGCAGTTCCGGTACCTGTGGCTGAGCCGGAGCATCTCGGCCACTGGCACCGGGGCAGGCCGGGTGGCCCTGGTCCTGCTTGCGGCGCCCGCTGGCCCGGGAACCGTCAGCCTGGTCTTGTTGTGCACGGCATTGCCTCAGCTGCTGGGCCCGGTGGCCGGGACAATCGCTGACCGGGTGGACCAGCGGCGCCTCCTGGCGGGCTGCGAGGCAGGCCAGGGCGTGATCTACACGCTCATCGCCGCGGGCCGCCCGACGCTGCCCGCGCTGCTGCCACTGGTCACCGCCGCCGGGCTGCTCGCGGCGCTGATGTCAACGGCGGGCAAGAGCAGTGTTCCCCGGCTGGTGCCCGCCGCCCGGCTGCCGCAGGCCAACGCGCTGCTCGGGCTCGCATTCAACCTGCAGCTCGTCGCCGGGCCCGCGATCGGCGGTGCCCTGGCCGGGCTGGCCGGCCTTACCCCCGCCTTCGCGGTCAACGCGGCCTCGTTCTTGGTCTCAGCGGTGCTGCTGACCCGCCTCGGCCAGCTACCACCCCCGCCTGGCCGCGCCGCTGGCGGGATCATGGCCGGCGCGTGGGAGGGCCTGCGCCATGCAGCCCGCGCTCCTGTGCTGCGGGCACTGGTGCTGGGCACCGTGGTGTTCGTGTCGTTCGCCGCGACCGACAACGTCGCCCTGGTCTTCCTGGTCAGGCGCAGCCTGCATGGATCCGCCGCCGGCTACGGCGTGACTGCCGCCGCGTTCGGCGCCGGGATGGCCGCGGCCTCACTCGCCCTCGCCGCCTGGGCGAACCGCCGGCCGGCCGCGCACTGGCTCATCGGCGGCATCAGCCTCGGCGCTCTCGGCACCGCTGCCACCGGCCTGGCCCCCGCCATTGTCCTCGCCGGCGCAGCCCAGGCCGCAGCGGGCGCGGGCAACACCGCGGACCTGGTCGGCACGGACACCCTAATCCAGCAGTCAGTGCCTGCCGGGCTGCTCGGCCGCGGTTTCGGCGCGGCCTACGCAGCCGCCCAACTGGCCTCCTCTCTCGCCTACGCCGCAGCGGCCCCGCTCGTCGCACTCACCGGCCCCCGCACCACGTTCCTCATCGCAGGAACCGGCATGCTCGCCGGCCTAGCCCGAGTTTCCGATGATCATGGGTTTCCGGCTGCCGACCGCGATGTGATCTGACGCGGTTTTCCCTGGTGACACACCGCTTCCGGTGCTTGACTGCGTCTCCGATTTAGCCTATGACCTAAATTCATGGCGAGCCTG
>DASWFT010000193.1:0-7606 GCA_036394075.1 Streptosporangiaceae bacterium | reverse complement strand
GCTGTCGTGCGTATCAAGCAGGCCGGCCAGTGCCGCGATCGGCAGGTCCGTCACCGGCGGGCTCATGCGCCCAGGAGTGACGGCGACGATGACCGCGAACCCGTCGCCGTCATGGACGATGCCCGCCTCGTCACCGCTGCGTAGCCGCACCGGGATCACCGTCAGCGGAAGGGCCGCCGATGCCGCCGACGTGCCTGATGCCGCCCGGCGTGCCCGGGGAAAGCTCCAGGCCGTCAGCAGCCACTCGTACGCCCACCGATGCCGCCACCGCGGCACCGTCAGGGATAGGCCCAGCGCCGCTGCGGCCGCCAGCGGCCACCGGGCCGGCCCGGGGCGGGCGACCGCCACGATGGCTGCGGCAGCGATCAGCTGCCACGCCATCAGCTGACCCGCCCGGAGGCCGAGCACCGACATCCGGTCCAGCAGCGGCAGCCTGGGCCGCGGCGGTGTGGCAGGAGAGTACATGCCATGTGCTACGACCGCCGCCGGGAGTCAGGTTCAGCCGGCGCTGGCTTCTTATTCGCCGGGCTTGCGGTCCTCGCTGGCGTCATCGGCCGCGGTGAGGCCGTCCGGCCAGTCCGTGGGCAGAAGCAGGCTCAGCAAGACGGGAACCAGCGCCAGGTCATCGTGCTCAGCCCGGCAGGTAGCACAGCGGCCCAGGTGGGTCCGCACCGCAGCCGCCTCGGCCGCCGAAAGGCCGCCCAGCAGGTAGGCCCCGAGCAGCATCTGCACATGACCGTCCCGTCCTGACGCCGATACCATCACACGGGTCACCGCTGTCCGGCCTCGGACGCACCCGGCCCCCGACGTTGCGTTCCTCGCAAGGATGACCTCCACCACGTACATTGCCTGTTTGCCACCTGCCCGGAACTGACGGACCACGTGCAGGCCACCAGCCGTTCCAGCCGGTCACGCACTCAGCGTCTCCCACCGGAGCGCAGCCCGCAAGGTCTGGCTGGCAGGACGGCTGCGCCGGGGCGAGCGTCCGGCTGGGTTCACCGTGAGGGCGGCGTGATCGAAGAGCCTTTCAGTGCGGGCTTTTTCAGGTCGCCGAGGCCGACGCCCAAAATCATGAGGACCAGGATACGCTCGTCCCGTACGGCGAGCCAGGTCAGCTGGTGCCGGGGGCGAGGCTGACGAACGGGACGCCGCTGGGGCCGAGGCCAATGGGCTGCGGGGTGCCGGATCGCCGGGCCGCCACCTGGTCCTGCGTCGCGGCATTATCACGCAGCGCCGCCGCGGCGATGAGCCGCTCCAGCACCCTGCGGTCCATCTCGTCCAGCTGGCCGTCTGGCCGGGCGTCCGGGGAGGCCGGCCCGGCGGTGTGACGGCGGCGGGAGATCGCGTATTCGCGCAGGAAGACCCGCATCGCAGCGGTACCTGGCCGGGCCGTGTCCACCCCCAGTACCCAGTAGGCGGTGCCAGGAGCGAAGATGATCTCGTCGCGGGCAGCCTCAGCGGCCAGCGCCGCCACCCGTTTGCCGGTCTCCGACCAGATGACGTATTCGATATCGCCTTCCATGGCCACCAGATGCGACGACGACGCGTCAACGAATGCCGGTTCGACCAGGAGGGTGCCGACGGTGTACCCGGTGGCCACCGCGCCCGGCACGGGCGCCGAGGTGAAGACGGCACCGGTGAAGGACGGCAGCCGCCGAAGTCCCGACAGCACGCATGCCATCCGCGGATCTCCGGTGGTCCCCTTCGACCGCAGGGTTGCCGCGACCGCCGGGCGGTCGTCACCTAGGAAGTCGAGGACGGCCGTGAAGTCCGTGATGACGGAATCCCCGGCCTCGCCCGCGGTTACCGAGCGCAGGCCGGGCCGCTGCGTCAGAATGCGGCGGACTGAGACCGAGTAAGTCTCGTAGGCTGCCGCGGACTCGCGATAGGCCTGGCGTTCCTGGGCCGTCGAGCGGTGGTCAGGGGCCAGCAGCGAAACGGTTCCCGGGCCAGCCGGAGCCGCGCCGCCAGGTGCGGCCGTGCCGCTGCGCGGCGCCTCGTGACCGGCGCCGCCAGCGGGCACGGCAGCGGTCTGCTGCGGAGCGGGCGGCTCCGGAGCAGGCGGCCCGGCTACCACGGGCTGCGGAGCGGGCGGCTCCGGAGCAGGCGGCCTGGCCACCGCAGGCTCCGGCGACGGCGCGGCGTGGCGCGGCGCGAACGCACGCCAGGCACCAGCGTCCGGCACGGCGGTCTCGCCCGGTGCCGCAAGGTCGCGCAGGCGGCCGTCGGGAGTAGCCGTCCATCCGCCCGTGGGCGCGATGATCTCACCGCCGATGGCATCGGCCAGGAATTGCGCATAGGAGTCCGCGCCGCCGGAGGCCGCGCCCGCCAGCAGGAGACGCACGCTCCGGGCGGCCTCGGCAGGCAGCTGGCGGAGCACGGCTTCGGTGTCCCGCCGGGCAGCCTCGGCGGCGGCGTCCCCGCCGATGACGACCGTCGTATTTGCCGGGTCCGGCAGGAGGCTGCGCGCGGTCGCGGTCAGCTCGCTCTGCGGTGAGTCCGGGCGGTAGACGTACAGTCCGGCCGCGATGTGCTCGCAGGCCGCCTCCGTGGCCAGCCCGGTGATGTCGGCGGCGGCGAGCGCCTGCTCCCAGGCCGGCTCCGGATAGAGCGATCCCAGGACGTCGACGTCCCCGTCGCGGCCGAATTGCAGCCATGGCGCAGCGCCTGCCGGGCCGTGGCACATTCCGCCGAACCCGCTGGCGGAGACGTCCGCGGCAGGCGCGATCAGGTCGACGCCGAATCTTCGGGCCAGCTCCTGGACGACCGCGGCGGAGCCGCCTGCCCCGGCCCGCGGCCAGTGCAGCCGGATCCCGGTGGGATGGCCCGGCGACAGCCGCGCCAGCAGGTTCGCGAGGTTCTCCTGGGTCTCCTCGCCCGGCGCGGCCGCATCAACGACGATGCTGAGGCGCTCTGGGTCGGGCCAGACCTGCCGGGCCGCCGAAACGAGCCCGTCATCCCGCCCTGGCTGGCCGAGTGCCACGCCTGCGGGCACCCGGTGCAGCTTGACGTGACGGTCCAGATCCGTGGCGAGATCGGCCGCCAGCCTCTGCTCCCACGTCGGCGACGGGGCAAGCACACCGGCCGCCGTGCAGCCACCGGTCGGCAGGCAGCGGCGCCACTGCGGCAAGTCACCGCGGCCGCCCGGCACGGTCGCTCGCACGAGCGCATAGCCGTGCGGCGTGATCACCACCGCGTCCTCGGCCGCGATCAGGTCGATCCCGTGCGTGCGCGACGCCGGCTCCCCGCACCGGTCGGCGGCCGCGGACAGCACCAGGCGCAGCCTGGTGAGCCCTGCCGATGACAGCACCGGGAACAGGTCAGCGAGCAGCCGATCAGTACGCGAGTCCGGCTCGCTGGCATCGACGACGATGCTGGGCCGCCCCGGCTCTGCCGAGAGCGCGCGCACGGCGGCGGGCGGCCGCCGGTCAGCGTCGGACAGCCACCATCCGGCAGCGACTGGCGTGAGCGACCAGCCGCCTATGGTGGCGGGCAGCTCGCCGGAGCGGCGATCGTACATAAACATTATGGCTGCCTCATCGGCGGGCGCATGTGCGGGATCTCACAGTGCAGGGTACGACGAAACAGTGCAGGGTTTGCAACTGCTCGGCGTGTCGTGAGCATCTGTGAGCGAATGTATGTTTGCATGAGCCCGTGAAGCTGGCTGAGTGGGCGCGGGTGAGCGGTGTTCATCCGCAGACGGCGTACCGGTGGTTCCGCCAGGACCGGATGCCGGTGCCGGCCCGGCGGCTGGCGTCGGGGACGATCTGGGTGGATGCTGCGCCCGGCGGCGGCTGTGGCGGTGGCCGGGCGGCGGTGTACGCGCGGGTGTCCAGCCACGATCAGCGGGCCGATCTGGACCGGCAGGTGGCACGGCTGACCGGGTGGGCGACCGGGCAGGGCCTGATGGTGGGCGAGGTGGTGTGCGAGGTCGGCTCCGGGATGAACGGCAGCCGGCCCAAGTTGCGGCGGATTCTGTCGGACCCTTCTGTCACGGTGATCGTCGTGGAGCACCGGGATCGGCTGGCACGTTTCGGTGTGGAGCAGTTGGAGTCTGCGCTGGCCGCCGCCGGCAGGCGAGTACTGGTCTCAGACCCGGGTGAGACCAGTGATGACCTGGTCCGGGACATGATCGAGGTGCTGACCTCGATGTGCGCACGGCTGTATGGGCGGCGCGGCGCGAGGAACCGTGCCATGCGGGCGATTACCGCGGCTAAACGCGGCGACGAGACCGGAGCGCACTGACTGTGCTGCAGGCCTACCGGTTCGCCCTGGACCTGAACCCGGCGCAGGCGAGGTTGCTGGCGTCGCATTGCGGCGCGGCGCGGAAGGCGTTCAACGAGGGGCTGGCGCGGGTGCGGCGGTGCCTGGACCAGCGTGACGCGGAACGCTCCTACGGGGTGGCGGACGATCTGCTGACTGAGGTTCCGTGGACACTGCCGGCGCTGCGGCGCTGGTGGAACCTGCACAAGGATGAGCTGGCGCCGTGGTGGGCGGAGAACTCTAAGGAGGCCTACAACTCGGGGCTGGACACGCTGGCCCGCGGCCTGAAGCAGTGGTCGCAGAGCAGGTCCGGGAAGCGGCGCGGGGCGAGGATCGGGTTTCCCCGGTTCAAGTCGCGCCGCCGTGCCCGGGTGTCGTGCCGGTTCACGACCGGCGCGATCCGGGTCGAGGACGCGACGCACGTGGTGCTGCCTCGCATCGGCCGGCTGCACACCCACGAGCCCGCCACGACGCTGCTGGACAAGGTTACGGCAGGGCACGCACGGATCCTGGCCGCCACGGCATCCTTCGACGGGCGGCGCTGGTACTGCTCGTTCACCGTCGAGACCGGGCGTGAGCCGGCCCGCCCGGCGCACGTCGGGGCGGACCGGGCGCATCCTGTCGTCGGCGTCGACGCGGGGGTGCGGGACCTGCTGGTGGCCGCTGCGCCCGACGGCACGGAAGTGGCCCGGGTGCCCGCGCCGCGCAGCCTGGCCGCGGCGCAGGCCCGGCTGCGGGCAGCGCAGCGCCGATCGGCCCGCCGGGACGGCCCGGACCGGAGTACCGGGCGGCGCGGCTCGAAGCGGTGGCGGCGCACCGCCAGACGGGTCGCGCGGATCCACGCCCGGGTAGCGGACCTGCGCCGCGACGCGCTGCACCAGGCCACCACCCGCCTCGCCCGCCGGCACCAGGTCATCGTCATCGAAGACCTCGCGGTGAAGAACATGACCCGGCGCAAGCCCGGCGCCGGCAAGGGCGGGCGGGGCCTGAACCGGGCCCTGGCCGACGCCGCCCCGGCTGAGCTGCGGCGCCAGCTCGGCTACAAGACCAGCTGGTACGGCAGCCACCTGATCGTCGCCGATCGGTGGTATCCCAGCTCGAAGACCTGCTCGGCCTGCGGCGGGCGAAAGCCAAGCCTGACGCTGGCCGAACGCACCTGGACCTGTCACGGCTGCGGCGCCGTGCACGACCGTGATGTGAACGCCGCGATCAACCTCGCCCGCCTGGGCGAGCACGCCACGGGCGTGGAAGCCAGGCCCGCCGGGAGTGGCCCGGTGGCAGGACGCGGAGCCAGCCAGAAGACCCCGCCTGGCGGGGCAGGAGGCAAGGAAACGTCAACCCCGCAGGATCAGCCGATCCACAAGACGGGGACCGCCCCTCCGCAAGGAGAGGCTGCCTGACCATGAGCACTCACATTCGCTCACGAGATGGCAACGGTACGAGGAAACAGGGCGCGTGAGTTCAGCCCGACAGCCTGCCGGTCCTTCTGGCCAACCCGGCGTCCGCGCACTCGTGGCGCATCCAGGTCGGCGTGTGGGCCAGCACCGGCCATAAGGCACCGCCACCGCTTGCCGGCCGGCGGCCAGCCCATCACGGCAACGCCGCCCGATCCAGCCAGCTACGCCAGATATCACCCGCGAGTTAAGGGTTCCTGGCGTCGACGTCGTGTCCGATACCGGACCCGAGCCGAGTGGCTTCGCACTATCTGCCGGATGAATCTGTTGAGCGTGGGCCGGTCGGAAGATCGCCGAGTGGGTAGCGATGGCTCGGGCTTTGCTGCGCGGGCGTCAGGTTGTAACGGGCGCCGGGCGGCGGGGAGCGGCTGCGTGGTTCTGCTGGTCTTGCAGCGCAGCCGGGGAGTTGTGGCTAAACCTGCACGAATGTGAAATCGGTCAGGTCGCGGTTGCTTGCAGTCTCATGAACGCCAACCGCGCCCGTCTCGATCGTGAATGCGAGCTCGTCGAGATGATGTCGGACTCCGCCGTGCTGATCGAGTTGGCGAAGGTGTATGCGTAGGGAGAGGTGACGGCCACGGATCCCGGGGGCTGGGCCGGCTGGCGTGACCAGATCTTGATCCACGGGTAAGTGGTGAACGGGAACCAGATTGCCTCAACGCGGCCGGGCCCGCTGACCAGGCTGGCGAATGACCTCAAGCCGGCCGAGCTGGGAGGGGCGAACAGGTCGCTGACGGCGATGTCGGTGAGGCTCTGGCACTGCAGCATCTGGTTGGCGCCTGCCTCGAGGGTCACCTCGGTCACGAAGGTCCGCCCCAGGTGGGTCAGGAACGGCGCGATGGCCGGGTCGGTGCGCTGGAAGGTCTGCAGCGCATAGCTGCTCCCGTTCCAGGCGACCACCGTCATCGACTGGATGAGGTTGCTGAGCGAGCCGAAGCTCGTGCCGGGCACCGGTGTCTCCGTGCTGCCCTTAACCGCCGTCCCGTGCCCGTCGATCGCCAGCACGCCGCCGATGGTCAGGTCGCCGGGAGCGGGGACGGTGGTGAAGCCGTACACGGCGTTCTGCAAAGTGGACAGCAGCGAGTTCATCGTGATGCCGGGCTGCGCGGTGACCGTCACCGGGGTGCTGGAGGAATTGATGCTCACCGCCGTGAGGTGGTCGGTCGTGTTGCAGCCCCGGCGCCGGCGCCAGCCAGCAGGCCGCGCCGGGATATGCGGGGGGACCGGCTCTGACGGCTTGCTTCAGGGTCGAGGGACCCGCCGCGCATATGCTCCCGTTCTTCGTGAGGCACGTGATTCTGGTGATACTTCATCTGCTCTCCCGCTTGATATGGGCCAGGCACCGCGAAGCCCCCATCCCGCCGACAGGGGTCACTTTCCGCGATAAAAAAGGCATGCGCTGGGCAGAATCCGCCAGAACATACCGACAGCTAGAACGTGATCTAGAGGTAAACAGCACCCACGGCGATGGTAAAGAAAGGCTAAAGTCCGCCGCGGAGGCATCGTGGCTCGAGCGGAGGGCGCCCTGAGCTGAGGGCGCCCTGAGTGCGCCACGAGGCGCTGTTGTTTCGGATGGAGGTGAAAGGCCGTCCATCTCCCCGCCGTCGTAGCGGTGGGGTGAAGCTGGAGGAAGTCCGAGCCGGGGGTCGCCGGCGAGGACGGGAGCAGCCTCGACAAAGTCGCGTCGGCTCAGTACTACCGGATGGGCCGGGCGCGGTGAGCGAGACGGGAAGGTATACGCAAGGAATGTGCGCCACGAGGCGCTGGTTGTCCGAATGGAGGTGGAAGACCTCGATCTCCCTGCCGTCGTGGCGGTGGGGTGAAGCGGGAGGCAGCCTGAGCCGCGGGTCGGCGGGGAGGGTGGGAGCAGCCTCGACAAAGTCGCGTCG
>DASWFT010000192.1:0-1552 GCA_036394075.1 Streptosporangiaceae bacterium | reverse complement strand
CCAGCAACGCCGTCTTCCCGATCCCGGGCTCGCCGCGCACGACCAGCACGGCGCTGCTACCCCCGCGCGCCTGATCCAGCACCCCATCCAGCACCGCCCGCTCCCCGTGGCGATCCAGCAGCCCGGTTCCAGGACGACTTCCGTACCTGCTCATTGCTGCTCTGACCCTGCCGCTCAACTGGCAACTGCCGCCGACGTGATCAGCGTAGGCCACTGGAATGAAGACCACCGCCGGCCAGGCGTTGCGCTTCGCGGCCAGCGCCCGGCCGCCGATGCGGCAGGCCAGGTGCGCGGCACAGCCCTGAACCACGGCGCCGCTGCGCGCGAGGGTCACCGCCCGTCGGCCCGGTGACCTGGCCGCTCCCGGAGGTGGAGGGCGCCGCTCCCCGCTTCACCAGGTCACGGTTGTGCTTTGTCATGTCAAGGCTACCCATGTCGGTGATCACGTGTCCCGACCCGGGCAGCGGGAAGACGGTGCTGCTGCGATCCTGGATCGGCCAGGCGGGCGCGGCGGGGCTGTCGGAGCGCGTCGCGCGGGTGCCGGCCGGACGCGATGAGCGGGATCCGCAGCGGTTCTGGCTGTCGGTGCTGGCCGCGTTGCGGCAGACGGCCCCCGGGGTCGCCGCTGGTGCGGGCGGTGACGGCGGCGCCGGACCCTGGACGGCTGGTCGATCACCGAGCGGCTGCTGGCGGATCTGGCGCCGCTGGATGACCGGTTGTGGCCGGTGGTCGATGATGCATGAGCTGGGCCCGCTGGCGCTGCGGCAGCTTGAGCTGCTGATCACGCGGGCGCCGCCGGAGCTGCGGTTCGTGCTGGCGACCCGGCATGATGTGCGGCGGCGCGCTGATGTGCGGGCTGAGCAAGACCGGCGTGTGGCGGGGATTCGACTGGCAGAAGCAGCCCACAGCCGACCCTCACACCCCTATACCAAAGTGTGTGGCCAACCCCCTGGCCGACGGCATCATCGCACGCCGCCCTATTGCGCGCCGGATGGCTCCTCCAGATAACTGCTTCTCGGCCTCGGGCCGCAACCCACGCGGGAACCGAGCCATAACCGGACGATCTTGCACGACGTCGCCCATCCAAGCACTACCGTTATCAACCGCTCCGAGTCGATAGGGAACTCGGCGAGCCAGCATTCCGATCACGCTCAGCGACCGCGGTAGTCCGCGGCCAGTGCGCAAGGAACAGCCGATATGGACGCGTTGGTGATATGTCGCACCGGTCGTCGGCGTAGCGCCGAATGGTAGTTCTGTTGCCCCGCGCTGGCCCGATAGAAACAGGCACGGGGGTTTGGATGTGGTGTGGGGAGAGCCCTCACCAGAGGGCTCTCCCCACGGTCGCTGGCGGCGTATGCGAGGTGATCCCGGGCCGGCCGCGGCTATGTGTCCTCCAGCGGCAGGGCGGCAAGGACGCTATTGCGCGACGGGGGAACGCCCCCAGTCGGGGCCATTCTCGAATGCCGGCGTGTTGGTGACCTGGACGAGGTTGGATCCGTCGGCGTTCGCCGTGTAGATGTCTTCTTGGCCGTTGATGTTCATGCAAAACACG
>DASWFT010000191.1:0-4355 GCA_036394075.1 Streptosporangiaceae bacterium | reverse complement strand
ACTACCCTCCGGCGAGAGCACAGCCCCGCGACCACCAACGGCCTTCCAGGACTACCTCGACCAGCACGACATCCAGCGCCTGCGCTCCTGGCGAGCCGTCAGCTAAGCCACAGCGACCAAGATCCCCGACAGAGTCAAGCTAAGGCCCTGCGGCACTAGGCCGCATCTGGCACGCCTACCCGTCGCACGCCCGCAGGCGTGTGGCTGAGATCTGACCCGGACCTGATGCTTGGACCCGGTGGTCGCGCATCATGGGCGCCGTCATCGAGTGTGGATCACCCTGGTTGTCTAGGCCGCAATGTCCCGTGGCCCCCAGCAGTGGCCGCAGCGCAAGACCGCCTACGCCTGGGCGACGGCCGACGAACTGGCCGGTGACATTGCGGCACACGCAACCTTGCCAGCGGAGCTGGGACGACTGGCCCAGCTGATGAGCCTGGAGGCAATCGATGCTCATCGACGAGACTTGCCGCGCTCAGTCGCACGCACGGGTCTGCTCCGGTGGCGGCGGCTCTGAGCGGAGCCGATGGGATGCCAGACGCGCGTCAGCCACTCGTCCAGGGCCGGAGTTTCTCGGGGTTGCGCACTACCCAGATGTGCCTGATCCGGCCACCTGCGATGTCGAACGCGAACACCGTCACGGTGACGCCGTCTTGCTGAGCCACCAGCCCGGGCTGGCCATTGACCGCGCGTTCCAGGAACGTCATGTTGCTGGGCGCCCGGTTGGCGATTTCGACCCAGGCGCGCGCGATCTGCTCGCCACCTTCGATGGGGCGCAGGAAGGTAGTGGCGAGGCCGCCGCCGTCGGCGATGGCCGTGGCATCGGGGTCGAGCAGGCCGATGAGGGCGTCGATGTCCTTGGCTTCCCATGCCTGCTTGAAGGCCCTGACGACGCCGGCCTGCTGGGCTGCCGGGCCCGCGGGAGCCTGCGAGGCGCGGACGCGGCGGCGGGCTGAGGAGGCCAGCTGGCGGCACGTGGCCGGCGTCCGGCCGGTGACCTCGGCCACCTCGGCGAAGGGGTAGCCGAAGACATCGTGGAGGATGAGCGCGACGCGCTCGGCCGGGGTCAGCGATTCCAGCACGACGAGGAAGGCCATGCTGACCGACTCGTCGAGGGTGACCCGGTCGGCTGGGTCGGTGGTGGTGCCGCTAGGCCGTCCGGTGATCCACTCCGTGCGTTCGGGCAGCGGCTCGGGGATCCATTCGCCTACGTAGCGCTCCCGCCGGACCCGCGCGGAGCCGAGCAGGTTGAGGCAGATGCGGCTGGCGACCGTGGTCAGCCAGGCGCCCGGGTTCTCGATGGCTTGCTGCTGCTGCCGGGACAGGGCGTACCAGCGGGCGTAGGTCTCTTGCACGGCATCCTCGGCCTCGGCCAGGGAGCCCAGCAGCCGGTAGGCGAGATTGATCAGCCGGCGCCGTTCGCTCATGGCCGCGTTCAGGCCCGGGTCGGGCCGGCCGTCTCCTCGCCTCGATCGGGTGGTCATGGTGTCGGCCGCCTCCCTTGGTCGCATCTGCCCTCACCCGTTCGACAAGACAGCGCACCGGAATGTGAGGATGGCGCGCCGCTTCACATTCCAGCGGGTTGCGTTGTCGAACTAGTCAGACGAACACATCATCCGGCACACCACGACCAGCCCAGGAGGCACCATGACCACCCCGATTCCGGCCATACGGTTCGCCGACCCGGCGCCCGCCCAACGCCTGGAGCAGGCGGCCGCTGCGCTGAGGTCACACGGCTTCACCGCCGAGATCCTCGACAACGCCGCCGCCGCCCGTATCCGCGTCAAAGACCTGATACCCGAGGGCGCCAGCGTGCTCACCGGCGCCAGCGAGACCCTCCGCCTGTCCGGCATCGACGCCGACATCAACACCAGCGGGCGCTACCAGGCCATCAAGCCGCAGACCCTGGCCATGGACCGCATCACCGCTGCCGACGACATCCGGCGGCTGCGCGCCGTCCCCGACGTTGTCGTGGGCAGCGTCCACGCGGTCACCGAAACCGGCTCTCTCGTGGCCGCCTCGGGCACCGGGAGCCAGCTGCCCGCCTACGCCGGCGGCGCCGCCCGCGCGATCTGGATCGTCGGGGCGCAGAAGCTGGTACCCGACCTGCCCGCCGCGCTGCGCCGTGTCGAAGACCACTGCCTCCCGCTGGAAAGCGCCCGCACCCAGACAGCCTACGGGTCCCCCAGCGCCATCAACCGCCTGCTCATCCTCAACGCAGAACTCCACCCCGGGCGCGGCACCGTCCTGCTGCTCCGCGAAGCCATCGGCTTCTGAGGGACCGCAACCTTAACGGTGTTACTCCCGTAGCGGCTGGATGACCATGGTCTGCCGGGGACCCGGTGCGGACAGGGCGGACGGCCACCTGGATGATCATGCACTGTGACATACCAAGGTCAGCAGGTGGCCGCCCGGCCATGCAGAGGATGGCCGCTGGCTGGGAAGCCTCCGGGATGAGCTGCAGGCGCTGCTGGCGGCGCTGTTCTGCCAGGCCAGGTCGCGGCTGACAGCGTTCGCGTACCTAGATGCGCTGCTGGCCGAGCCCGGGGACCGCCGGTCGTGCTGGCAGCTCGCCGAGGCCGCGGGACACACGAGCCCGCGGCGGATGCAGGCGCTGCTGGCCGAGCACGCCTGGGACTACGCGGCGGCGCTTGGCGCGGTGCAGAAGTTCATCGCCGGTCACCTGGGCGATCCGGAGGCGATCCTGGTACTGGATGAGACCGCGGAACTGAAGAAGGGTCGCATGACGGTGGGGGTCGCGCGCCAGCACGCCGGGATCACCGGGCAGGTGGAGAACTGCCAGACCGTCGTGAACTGCGCGTATGTCACCGGCCGGGGGCACGCGCTGTATGACTTCCGGCTCTACCTACCCCAGGAGTGGTGCGAAGACGAGGTCCGGCGCGCTCGTGCACAGGTGCCTGCGGACGTGGAGTTCGCCACCAAGACCGAGCTGGGCACGCAGATGATCACCGGGGCGATCGGCCGCGGCGTCCGGTTCGGCTGGGCTGCCGCCGACGAGGTCTATGGCCGCAGCGCGAAGCTGCGGCAGGCCTGCGAGGACGCGGGCAAGGGGTACATGCTAGCCGTGCCGCGTGACTTCCGGGTCCGGCTGCATTCGCAGCGGGGGAAGATGCGGGCCGATGTGGCGGGCCGGGGAGTGCCCGCCGCGAGCTGGGAGATCCGCTCGTGCGGCAGAGGGTGCAAGGGGCGCCGAGACTACGCCTGGGCGTGGCTGGGGACGGCCTCGCCCGTTAACACCAGGCGCCGCCGATGGCACCCGCCCGGACGCCGCTATAGCCCAGCCTGCAGGCTGGGCTGACACTGGGATCCTCCCCGCCAGCGCGGACGAGTCACCGCCCGAAGACCCCGGCCTGGTCAAGGTCAGCGTCCCCGAGGCGCGTCGGCTGTTGCACCTGGCCAGCACGCCGATGAGCGCCGCCGCCCGCCAGATCTGCTACGCCTGGTCCCGCTGGCGGCGAAAACACCAGGCCCGAGCCCGCTACCACCACTTCCAGGCACGCCTCCGGGCGTGCCCGGGATGAACCATGATCAAGTCACAAACCGGGACTGTAGTACCGGGCTGGCCGGCGCTCAGGCTTGTGAAGACCTACCTCGTCCGGAGTCTGCGCAGAATTCGACGTATGGCTGAACCGCCCAGCGCCAACGCTGCGAGGCCGAGTCCCAAGCTAAACGGCCCTCGAGGTGATCGCTTTGCTTTGTTATGAAACGGCATGAGTTTCTCAGAAGTCAGCTCAGTTTTGGCTGCGCCCGACTTCTCAAATTCTTGATTTATTATTTGAAAGAATCGTCGCTGCCTTCGGCTCCTAGCATTAAGAGTTCGATCGCTCCCATTGTGTTTCCAATCGCGATAGCCAACTCTCGTTTCAAGCAAATCTGCCACAAATACCCGGAGCTCATATTCGCTCATTTCGTTGAATTCCCAGAGCATCAGCCAGAATTGGACTTCGAGGTTGATGAACATGCTCTGCCGCTTCTCATCGAACGTCCGCAGTGGGCTTAGCGCACGTGAAGCTTGCATGTAGACTGGATCTTCCATTGCCATCCGAACCAGATCGTAGTGGCGGGTACGTATGGCCTCTATTCGAGCATGATGCGACTCTCGAACTTGAAGAAAAACTGTGATAGCCACACCAGAGAGCCCTAGGACCACCAACAGGGCCGAGACGGCACTGTAGGTTTGCCCGACACTACTAAGTTCTCCCCAGCGAAATCCGCGAAGTGCCGCGAGGGAACGGAGCGCCAGAGGCGAGAGAGCTACTAAAATTAGTCCAGTGACAGTGGCGGCAATGACGAGGGCTGCGAACAACGTTCTTCCTGGATCGCCGCGACGGGATCTA
>DASWFT010000190.1:0-3242 GCA_036394075.1 Streptosporangiaceae bacterium | reverse complement strand
CGCTGCTCGCTGGCCCCGTCACCGTCTTGCTGGCTAGCCGACTCGGCGCGCTGCTCGCTGGCCCCGTCACCGTCTTGCTGGCTAGCCGACTCGGCGCGCTGCTCGCTGTCCGGCTCGCTGCGCTGTTCGCTGCCCCCGTTTAGCTCAGCGGTCCGACCTTGGACCGGAATGCGCGCGCGGACCTTATCCAGGGACTGCTGCGGTGCGCGGCCCGGCTGCGGCAGTCCGGCCTGCAGGTTTTCACCCTCCGGCGCTGGCTGCCCGGCGACGGACGAGGAAGCAGCGCGTTCCAGAAGAAGCGCGGCGAGCTTCTCGGCATCGGCGGCGTCTACACCGAAAACCACCCGCGGGCGCCCCCAGGGCTCCTCGATCGAGTAACCGACATAGCTGGAGACGGGCGGCAGGGGTTCTGCCGCCAGGCCGTGTGCTGAGCGCCAGCGGTCCCATGCCCGCTCCAGCATTGTTGCGGCGCGTTGCGCGCGGGATACGAGCCTTGGATCAGGCATTCGTGCGATCCTCCCCTGAGAAGCGGTACCACGCGCGCCTCGGGCTGGCCCTGGCGTGCGCACGACGTTGTTATTCCTGCGCCCGCGGCAAGACGCGGGCCGCCCGACGTTCCCGGCACGTGCAGGAACGCGGGCCGGGCAAATATGCCATGTGACTTGTGGCACGCGATGACACGTGCCGTTGTGCCGGATTCGGATGCCCTGCTAGTCGGCACCCGTGCTAGCCGACTCCCCCGTGCTGGCCGGCACCCGTGCCAGCCGGCTCCCCTGTGCGAGCTGACACCCACGTGGCTGGCCGACATCGACGTGCTGGCCGCCACCCACTAGTACCGGACCCCCGGGTACCGCCGAAGACATGCCGACCAGTATGGCGGACCTCGGCTCTGAGCAAGTGTGGTTACGAAAAGTTAGCTGACAATTACGTTAAGTAGAGAGGTCGATCCCGTCGCCCGGAGGGCGTTCCGCTGCCCTCCGGACGACCGGATCGACCCCAGCTCACATGGAACCGAGCTCTCGCGAGCGGCCTGCGCGAATCCCGCTCACGACGCGATCCCAATGCCCCGCTGCGGCCAACCTCCTTCTGCTGTTTCTTCCTGCCGGGCGCCCGCCTAAGCGAGCACGTAGTGGCCGCCCCCACCGCGCGGAACGCGCCAGGGCACGGCAGCATGTCACTCCGAGCGCTGCTGCGGGATACCCGCGAGCAGTGCGCGGACCTCAGTCTCCCTGTACCGGCGGTGACCACCGAGCGTACGGATGGAGGTCAGTTTCCCGGCCTTGGCCCACCTCGTAACGGTCTTGGGGTCAACTCGGAACATAGTCGCGACCTCCGCCGGTGTCAGAAGCGGCTCAGCCTCGGGTGTTCGTGCAGACATGTGTACGGCCTCTCCTCCTGGACCGGTACTGCGATCCTGCGTTGTTCCTTTGCCTGGCTCCGGCTGGAGCCTGCCGTGGATGTCCTATATGGCCCACTGAGACCATATTGCCATCACCAGCGGTGACAAGTCGACCACCAGGAGCAAAGATTCTGTGACAGGTCGCCCCTGTTGCTCCACTGATATGAGTCACGCTGCGTGATTCTAGCGATACGTATCGTCGCAACGGGCCGAATCTGGAAAGTCGTCCTCTGATACTCAGTTGGCGAGTTCGAGCGCCTCCAGGGCCTGCCACCTGCTGCGCAGCCGCTGGTACATGGCTGCGGCCAGTTCCAGTTCGCCGTCGCCGAGAGCCCGGATGGCCGCCGAAACTTCGGCGACAGACTGATCGGCGCGGAGCGCGGCATCGTTGAGCAGGTGGACAAGGCCGCCGTAGTCGAGTTCAACCAGCGAATGCGGATGGAACTCCTCCAGCCAGCGCCCGATCTCGGCGAGTTCCGTGTCGGCCTGGGCCGGGCCGGGACCGGCCGGGCCGGGACCGGCCGGGCCGGGACCGGCTGGGCCTGGACCGGCCGGGCTGCCCGGATGACCCGCTAAGCCCGCGCTCTGGGCGCGGCGCACCGCCCCCAGCGCTTGGGTCACCCGGCGCCGCGCTTGCGACATCGCGGTGGCGTAAATCAGCGTCCGCGTCGCGGAAGCCGTGGCCGGACCTCTCGCCTCTGGCTCGGCCGTGCTGCCCAGCACGAGCCACCTCTCCTCCGGCGCGAACGGCGCGAACCACACGGACGGCACCGACCATGTGCAGGCCTGGACGAAGACGCGCAGCGACGAGGCCCGGCCCTGCCAGCGGGCGAAGTCCCGGGATGCGCGCCGGACCTCCTCCGGCGCGAACGCGGCCGCCAGCAGCGGCGCCGAGGTGGCCCGCAGCCGGGTTAGTGCCAGCCACGAGCGCAGCCTGGTCTGCCAGGGGCAGATGTAGGTGACGCCATCGGCCCAGCGGACGTACGCGTGCTCGCTTTCGTGCGCCGGTGCGCCGATCGGCGGCAGTGCGATCAAGCGACCGAGCGCCTCAGCCTGCTCGGCCTCGAGCGCGCGGGCGCGGCGCGGCCGGTCCGGGGAAGTAGCGTAGGCCGCCCAGCGCTCACGGTCCGCCTCGCTGAACGCGGAGAGCGGCTCGTAAACGCGGAGATAAGCCGCATACGGCAGCATGGTCGCATCGTGGCATGCCAGGAGCGCAGGGAAAATCTCCAGCCGATAACGAGATCATCACCACCCGGCGGTAACCCGCGGCAACTCCACGCTAAGTCCAGGTCTCTCGGCACGCGCCGTCGCGGGACACAACGTGCCCAAATCCAAACCGGGCTCGCCCTGATCCGCACTGGGCTCGTTGGTCGGCGTGGGTTGTGCTCGCGGCGGAGGCCATACGCTGGTCGCTGACCCCCGCGTCGCCGAGGATGCGGAATCGAACCGGGAGGTCACCACCGTGACCAAGGTGTTCACAAGTCCCCGCCGGCCAGACGACGTTCCCGGGAATCCCGGCGGAACGCCTGAGCAGGCCGTCAGCGTCAACGACCAAACCGGCCACGAGCAGGTCGTCTTCTGCCAGGACGCCCCGACCGGCCTCCGGGCGATCATCGCCATCTACTCCACCGCCCTCGGCCCCGCGCTCGGTGGTACGCGGTTCTACCCGTACCGAGGAGAGGACGATGCCCTGGCTGACGCCCTCAACCTGTCCCGCGCCATGGCCTACAAGAACGCGCTGGCGGGCCTGGACCTCGGCGGCGGCAAGGCCGTCATCATCGGTGACCCGGCACGGCAGAAGTCCGAAGCCCTGCTCCGGGCCTACGGCCGGTTCATCGAGTCG
>DASWFT010000189.1:0-3600 GCA_036394075.1 Streptosporangiaceae bacterium | reverse complement strand
CGCTAATGACTCTTGTTAAATAGCGTGACAGGCATGTCAGAGCCCAAGGCCGGCATGGTGCAGAAAGGCAAAGGCGAGCGCGGGCTGGCGCCGGATGCGCGTGCAGCCCGCTCGAACGGGGGACCGCAGCGCCGCGATGTCCGCCGGGCAGAGGTTGGCCAATTCGCGGCCCTTCAGGTTGCCCCAGAGCAGTTCGACGGGGTTGAGCTCCGGGGCATAGGCCGGCAGCCGTTCGACCTGCAACCAGGGCCGCTGTGCCGCGAGGTAGCGCGCCATGCGGCGACTTTTGTGCGCGCCGAGACCATCCCAGATGAGCATGACCCGCTGGCCGCGGAAGTGCCGCTTCAGGGCGCGCAAAAAGGGGACGAGTGTCGTGTCGGTATACGTGCCCGGGTGGGTTTGAAAGTACAAGCGGGCGCGTCGGCCATCCCACCGAAACGCGAGCGCGGCGGCGATCGACAACCGTTTCCAGTTCGACCCGGTATGGTGCAGGATGGGGGTCTGGCCGCGCGGCGCCCATGTGCGCCGTACGACCGGATGCTGCGACACGCCGCTTTCGTCCTCGAAGACTATCCAGGCGTGCCGGCGCCGCGCGTTTTTTTTACCTGCGGCCAGCGCCGGCGTCGCCACTGCCCGATGGCCGCCTCGTCCCGCTCCCGCGCCTGGCGGGCCGGCCGTTGCAGCGACCAATTCAATCCCTGCAGAATGCGCCAGACATGCGCCGGGTGATACCGCACCCCGGTCCGCCGGGCGATGACGGCCGCGATCCGCGGCAGGGTCCACAGCGTGGTGGCGAAGCCGTGGGCCGCGGGGCCTTTCAGCAGCGCCGCCTCCACCTGGGCCCACTGCCGGCGGTCGAGGCGCGGCTTGCGGCCTGCCCGGCCGACCGCCTTCAACCCCCGCCGGCCTTCTGCCCGCCACGCGTGATACCACCGATGCGTGGTCGTGCGGCTGACGCCCAACGCCCGCGCCACAGTGACCTGCGACGCGCCCCGTCCAAACAGCTGCGCGGCCTGGAACCGCCGCGCTTCCAGCGCAGCAAAATCCCGGTGAGCACCACGAGTCGTCGGCATGACCTAGCATGGCAGCGTACCGCATGAAACTCGTTACTCTATTTCGCAAAGGTCATTAGCTTGGCGACGGCATCCCAGGTGACGTCGTGGTAGGCGCTGGGGATATCGGTGCGGTTCTTGCGCAGGTTCGTGGCGGTATCGCCACCATCGCCGGTCGGTCCACACATGCCGTCGGCCCCGTCAAAGTGCGTCTGGTTGGGTGCAGGCTTCAGCCACTGCGACGAGATGGTTGAGGAGACGGGGCCCGTAGGGCTCGGAGAGATCGGACTCGGTGCGGGACTCGGCGTCGGTCCGGGAGCGTCGGGCAGGATCCGGATGCTGCCACCCCACACCCAGCCTTCCTCGTTGTCTTCGTCGCGTACATGGTAGTAGCCGTTCGTGGGCGTTGGGTCGATGATCTCGACTTCGTCGGGCGGGGCGAGCCGGCGGATGGGCGGTCGCGCCGTCGACTGGTCTCGCCGAAGGTTCGCATTGCGAGTCAGAACGGCTTCGTCGGCGAGGGCCGGCCATGCCGCGCCGAGCAGGACGGCGCCGATGGACCAGGCGATGAGTCCCTGGCGCACCCATGCGGCCGTCCATCGCGCGCTGGCCTTCAGGGCGCTCCCCAGCACGGACCCACGATCCTGTCGAGCGACCCGATTCGAGCCCATAGGACCCTCCTTGACCGAGTCCAGCAGTTTTGACAACGAGCGTGCGCGGGAGTCTAGGCGGGGCGACTAGGGCAGTCAAGCGTGGCGGACTGTAAACACGGGTTTTCAGGCCGTGACCTGGAAGCGGAATGCCAGTGCCCTGTTTGCCGGCAAGTGGTTGCGGGCCCCCGATTTGCACTGAGATCAAACCTGAAGACGGTCCCGCTCATCTGACTTGGACGAACACCGCCAGAACCGCTCACCGAGTACACTTGCGCCGCCGGCTCAATCGACCGCGGTGCTCACCGTCCCCACGCGTTTCGCTCCCAGGTTCCGCTCTCTCGCCAGCAGGGGGCGCCCAGTTGCTGGTCGCCGGGATGCCTCGAGGCAGGTGACAGCCGCTTGACGCTTGACATCTAGGTGTCCGCCCGATAACTCGCCCCATCAGGTCCCGTGATCCGGGATCACGGCGGTCTCGACGGCCAGCGCACTTCGCGTCCGTCACCGCCGTCCAGAAGTGCGCGCAACGGAAGCGCATTTCTGGTCCCGCGCAAGAGCGGACGCGCCCGCAAGGTCCCGGCTCGCCTCATCGTCATAGTCCCGGAACTGATCTTGCTTAGGGAATGCGTCGAACGACGCAGCCTTCAACGAGCGCCCCGCAGACATTCGAGAAAGAGGAGGAACGAATGCGTGTCCATCGCCTTTTGGTGCTCCTGCAATGCGAGCGCGGTGTCGCGCTGCCCATGGCTCTCATGTGCCTGCTCATCCTCTCGGCCCTCATCGTCGCCTTCTCGATGATGGCCGCCTCGGAGCCCGTGCTCGCCAACAATCAGCTCCAGGTCGCCCAGGCCCGCGCCGTCGCCGAAAGCGGAGTGGAACGGGCCATCTGGGGGCTCAACAACCCCGCCAACGCCAGCGGCATTCCGAATCCGCTCGTCACCGGCGCCGCGCCCTACGATGGGACGACGGCGATCGCGGTCCTGATCAACGGGGCGCAAGTGGGTGTCTTCACGGTTGCCGTCACCAACGGCGCCAGCGCCAACGAGCGAAATATCGTCGCGACGGGCTGGACCCCCACGAATACGGGCAGCGGCCCCAAGGTCAAGCAGAAGATCCAGGTGACGGTGTATCAGACGCGCTTCCTCAATCCGCCCTCCGCCCTCACCGTCCGGGGGGAGATCGGGGTGGGCGGAAACGCGCTCATCGACTCCAGGTCCGACACGAGCTGCGGAAACAAGGCGGTCACGTTCAGCGAGGGCATCACGAACGTCGGCGGGTCGGCCGACATCTACGGCGCCGACGGCAACAACGTGCGCAACCAGACGGTAACGTGGAACGGGGTGGGATCCGCCCCCCTCACCGACATGATCCAGTACGTCCCGGACGCGACCTTCAATCAGTACACTTACTCGAACGACGAGCTCACCGCCCTCAAGACCCTCGCCCGACGGAACGGCACCTACTATCAGGGCACGGTCAGCTTCAGCGCGAGCAACACGATCCCGAACGGCATCATCTACGTGGACACCGTGAGCGGCACCAATATCGACGCTGGGGGAGCGAACACGACTCCCACCACCGACTTCGCCTCGGTGGACATTCACGGCAATGCGCCCGCCGACGCGAGCGGCATCTTCAGCGGCATGCTCATCGTGGCGGGGTCGCTCTCCATCAGCGGGAGCTTCCAGATGCACGGGATGGTCTACGTGCTGAACGACTTCACCTACCTGGGCACCGGCAACGGGCAGATCGTCGGGGCCGTCATGAGCCAGAACATCCGTGACACCTCGACCACGTCCATCGACACGACGACGGGCGGCAATTCCACCATCGTCTGGAACTGCGGCTACGCCAAGACGGGGGGTGGGCAGCTGCCCCAGACCTTCACCATCGAGTCA
>DASWFT010000188.1:0-19409 GCA_036394075.1 Streptosporangiaceae bacterium | reverse complement strand
TGGTCAGCCGGCGGGCGGCCAGCCGGGGTTTGCCCAGCCCGCAGGCGGCCAGCCGGGTTTTGCCCAGCCGGGTTATGGCCAGCCGGCCGGCGGCCAGCCGGGTTATGGCCAGGCGTCCTATGCGCAGCCGGGCTACGGGGGAGCGCCTCGCTGGCCCCTGGGCGACCCGCAGGCCTGGCGGCTCGTGCTCTCGGGCGGGGCCAAGGCGCTGGTTGGCGTGTTCCTCGCCCTGGGCGCGCTGTTCATCGTCGCCGGAATCGTCCTCGGCGTGATAAGCGGTTCGACCAATACGCCCGGGCAGACGCAGGTGAGCAACGCCACCGCCGCTCTCAAGGTCGAAGGCTCGTACGCGACGCTGAGTACCGCGCTGACATCGTTCCAGTCGAAGACGTCGACCTGCAACGGCTCCCTCACCTGCGTGACCGCGCAGGACACGACGGTCGCGCAGGCGTTCGGGACGTTCGCCCAGGCGATGCGCGGCATCTCGATGCCGGCCGGAGCCCCGACGACAGCCGCGAACAAGGTCATTGCCGACGCCACGGCCGCCCGCAACGACCTCACCAAGCTCGCCGCGTCGACCTCCGTCAGCCAGTACCAGCAGACAGTCGTCAGCACCGGGCTTGAACATCAACTGACTCAGTTCGACGCGGATTACCTGAAGCTGGGGAAGGCGCTCCGCGTCGCCTGACCGTCACCCGGGTTCGCCTGGCGGGCCGTCGGCCGGGTCCAGGGCCCAGCCCTGGGCCCGGCTGACGGCGCGGCGCCAGCGTGCGTAACCCGGATCGTCCCGCACTCCCGGCGTGAACCGGCGGTCCAGCCGCCACGTGGCGGCGAGTTCGTCCCGCGAGGACCACGTCCCAGTGGCCAGGCCGGCCAGGAACGCGGCGCCGAGTGCCGTGGTCTCCGCCACCGCGGGCCGCTCGACGGGAATCTGCAGCTGATCGGCCTGCATCTGCATGAGCAGGTCGTTTGTGCTCGCGCCGCCGTCGGCCCGCAGCGCGCAGGTCTCCCGCCAGCCGCCGGTCATCACGTCGAACACGTCACGCACCTCGAAGGTGATCGCCTCCAGCGTGGCCCGGACCAGGTGCGCGCGGGTCGTCCCCCGGGTGATGCCGAATATCGCCCCGCGGGCGTCCGGGTCCCAGTCGGGAGCGCCCAGCCCGGTGAGGGCGGGCACGAACACCACGCCGCCGGAGTCGGGCACGCCGCCGGCCAGCGCCTCGCTCTGCGCCGCGTTGTCGAGCAGGCCGAGCCCGTCACGCAGCCACTGCACCGCCGCCCCGGTCACGAACACCGAGCCCTCCAGCGCGTACGTCAGGTCCCCCGAGGAGTCCATCCACGCCACCGTGGACAGCAGCCCGGCGTCCGACCTGACGATCGACGTGCCCGTGTTGGCTAGCACGAACGATCCGGTGCCGTACGTGCACTTGGTGTCGCCCGGTGTGAAGCAGGCCTGGCCGAACAGCGCCGCCTGCTGGTCACCGGCGATGCCGGCGATCGGCAGGGCCAGGCCGAGGAATGCCGCCGGGTCGGTGTGCCCGGCGACCCCGGTGGAGGGGACCACCTCTGGCAGCCCGCGCTGCGGGACTTGCAGCAGCTCACAGAGTTCCGCCGACCAGTGCCCGGCGCCGATGTCGAAGAGCATCGTGCGCGAGGCGTTGGACGCGTCGGTGACATGCCGCCGCCCGCCGGTGAGCCGCGCGATCAGGTAGGAGTCCACCGTGCCGACGGCCAGCGAGCCGTCGGCGATGCCCTGCCAGGTGGCATGGTCGTGCTCGGCGAGCCAGGTCACCTTGGTCGCGGTGAAGTACGGGTCGAGGCGCAGGCCGGTCAGTTCCCTGATGCGGTCCTCATGGCCCGCCTGTCGCAGCCGGTCACAGAGCCGGGCGGTCCGCCGGTCCTGCCACACGATCGCGCGCCGTGGCGCGGCCAGGGTTTCCCGGTCCCAGACCACAGCGGTTTCCCGCTGATTCGTGATGCCTATGCACGACACCGGCGGGGCGGGATTCGTTCGGGATCCTTGGGTTTTTCCGGCTGCCCCGGCACTGGCCAGCGCCTGCGCGCACGCGGTGAGGGTGGCCTGCCAGATGCCCTCGGGCAGGTGCTCCACCCAGCCCGGCTGGGGGTAATACTGGCGAAACTCCTGGTACCCACGGCCCGCTACGCTGCCGTCAGCGGCGACAATCAGGGCAGTTACGCCGGTTGTTCCAGCGTCGATCGCGAGGACGCTCATGGGGACTAATGTTGCCCCTATGCGAGTCGGAGTGCTGACGGGCGGCGGCGACTGCCCGGGACTGAACGCGGTTATTCGTGCACTGGTCCGCCGGGGCGCCCAGGAGTTCGGGTACGAATTCGTGGGGTTCCGCGACGGCTGGCGTGGCCCGCTCGAAGGGGACACGATCCCCCTCGACGTGCAGGCGGTACGGGGGATCCTGCCCCGGGGCGGGACGATCCTCGGCTCGTCGAGAACGAACCCGCTGGCCGATGGCGCGGGCGGCGCCGGGCGCAGCGGCGTGGACCGGATCAAGGACAACCTGGCCGGCCTGGGCGTGGACGCGCTGATCGCGATCGGCGGCGAGGACACCCTGGGGGCGGCGACGCGCCTGAACGAGCAGGACGTGAAGGTGGTGGGGGTGCCCAAGACCATCGACAACGACCTGGGCGCCACGGACTACACCTTCGGGTTCGACACCGCCGTCAACATCGCCATGGAGGCGATCGACCGGCTGCACACGACCGCGGAGAGTCATCACCGGGCGCTGATCGTCGAAGTAATGGGGCGGCATGCCGGGTGGATCGCGCTGCACGCCGGGCTGGCCGGCGGGGCCAACGTGATCCTCATCCCGGAAAAGCCGTTCAGCATCGAAGAGGTCTGCGCCCATGTGGAGCACCGCTTCCAGACCAGGTACGCGCCGATCGTGGTGGTCGCCGAGGGCGCCCGCCCGGCCGAGGAGGAAGTCGAACTGGCCGACCAGCGGCTGGACGCGTTCGGGCACGTCCGGCTCGGCGGCGTCGGGCAGATGCTCGCCGACGAGATCGAGAAGCGCACCGGCAAGGAGGCCCGCTGCACGGTGCTCGGGCACATCCAGCGCGGCGGCACCCCCACGGCGTTCGACCGGGTGCTCGCCACGCGGTTCGGCCTGAACGCCATCGACGCGGTGCACGACGGCGCGTTCGGCATGATGGTGGCGCTGCGCGGCACGGACATCGTCCGCGTGCCGCTGGCGGACGCGACCCGCGAGCTGAAGACCGTGCCGCCGGAGCGCTACGCCGAAGCCGAGATCTTCTTCGGCTGATCCCGGAGTGGGCATAGGTCTACCCCGGGGGTGGGCGCTGGCCCATGGCGGGGAGCCGTGACGGCGCGTCACGATGGAGCCAGCGGCCGTCACATGCGCGGCCGGCAAAGGGGCCTGGCATGCACCTCATCGTGATCGTCTTCGTCGTTGCCTGTGTCGTGGTCGCCTGGAAAAGGTCAGCGGCCCCCGCCGGGCACTCGAAGGCCTGGCCGCTCCGGATCCGGGCCATGGGGTGGGGAATCGTCCCGCTGCCGGTCGCGATCGTGGCGTTCGTGCTGCTGGGCGCGAACTTTCTGGACGATCTCCGCCATGTTGGCTAGCGGGATCGCCGCGGTTCTGGCGCCGGTCGCCAGGCTCTCCGCCCGCGAGCGCGAGGTCCTGGCGCTGATGGCCGAGGGACGTTCCAACAGCGCGATCGCGGAGCGCCTGTTCGTCTCGGAGAAGGCGGTCGGCAAGCACAGCACGAGCATTTTCGCCAAGCTCGACCTGCCGCCGTGCAGCGATGACAACCGGCGTGTGCTCGCCGTCCTCGCCTACCTCAATTCCTGACCGGCACCCGTCGCCGCCAGGCCGGCCGGCCAGCAGCAGCCGGAGCAGCTGGGTGGTGCCGCCATGCCGCGATCATGGTCAGGATCAGGCGTGGCGGGCGCGGAAGGCGGCAGTCTTGACCCTGTTCTGGCAGGACGTCGAGCAGAACCGGCGAGTCCCGTTGCGTGAGGTGTCCACATACACCCGGTCGCAGTGAGGGGCCGTGCAGACGCCGAGCCGGTTGTGCAGGTCGCTGCCGAGGACGACGGCGAGGCCGGTGGCGCATCCCGCCGCCCACCCGGTGACCGTCGAATCCTGCGCGCCCTGGAAGTGCATGTGCCACGGCTCGCCGTCGTGGCGGTCGAGCCAGGGGTGTGCTCCTGTCACCGCGAGCAGCCTGTTGACCAGGTGAGCGGCCGCGTCGAGGTCGCCGGAGGCGACACCGGCGAACACGGCACGGAACGCCTCGGCGAAGTCGGCTAGCTGGGCGGCTTCTCGTTCGGAAAGATCGTGGGTGTGCGGGCTGGCATCCCGGAGCGCGGAGGTTGCCGCGCGGGCCAGGTCCGGCCCGTCCGGCGGGGCGTAGCCCTGACCGCGGGCTTCACCCGCGGTCAGCGTGTTCACGAGGCGGACGGCCATCGCGACCACGGCATCCATGTGACTGTTGAAGTTCACTTGACCAGTTACGTCCTCGCATTCTAGGTTGTGACTGCCGAAAGCATAGTCGTCAGTGACAAGGAGGCAGGCGTGCCCGACCTGGACGCCGGTACCGCGCGAGGCTGGATCGATCGCTGGGACGTGCAGCAGACGGAGTACCTTCCGGACCGGGAAGACCGGTTCACCGCGCTCATCGACGCCGTTGAGGCGGGGGCCGGGCGTGCCGACCCGCTCGTGCTCGACCTCGGCTGCGGGCCCGGCTCGCTGGCCGTCCGGCTGCTGGACCGGATTCCGGACGCCACCGTCATCGCCATCGACACCGACCCGCTGCTGCTGGCCCTCGGCAGCGCCAGCTACGGCGGACGCGGTGGGCTGCGCTTCGCGGACCTTGACCTGCGCACCCCGGGATGGGCCGGCTTGCTGGGGCTTGACCGGGTGGCCGACGCGGCGGTGAGCACCACCGCGTTGCACTGGCTGCGCGCCCCGGAGTTGCGGGCCATGTACGCCGAGTTGGCCAAGGTCCTGCGGCCCGGCGGCCTGCTGCTCGATGGCGATCACCTCAAGGACGACGAGGCGGTGACGCCGACACTGGCCCGGCTCGGCCGGGCGCTGATCGAGCGAGAGGAACAGCGGCGCTTCCCCGGCGGGCACTCCGAGAGCTGGACGGGCTGGTGGGAGGCGGCCACCGCGGAACCCGCGCTGGCGGGCCCGGCTGCGGAGCGCCAGCGGCGGCGGCTGAGCCAGGATCATCACGGCTCGGAGTCGGTGCTGCTTGGGACGCACGTCGATGCTCTGCGAGCGGCTGGTTTCACCGAGATCGGGACCATCTGGCAGCGCGGCGAGAACCGCATCCTCTGCGCCGTCCTCGGCTGACGCCTCCGGGTCGTCGCGAGATTTCCGCCGCGGTACTAGCGTTCCGTCCTAACGGCCAGTCGGCGAGGGTCGGCGATACCGCGCACCACCTGGAGGCACGTCATGGAAACACCCCTCACGCCGCTGGAGTTCGCCCGCCGGACCCGCCGTCTGCACGGTTCGCGGGAAGCGGTGGTCGATGGTTACCTGCACTTGTCGTACGAGCAGTTCTTCGACCGGTGTGATCGGTGGTCGTCGGCGTTGCAGGGGCTGGGTGTCGGGCCGGGTGACCGGGTGGCCACGATCGCGCCGAACACCCATGCGCAGCTGGAGTCGTTCTATGCGGTACCCCAGATCGGCGCGGTGCTGGTACCGGTCAACTACCGGCTGACGCCTGAGGATTTCGTCTACATCGTGAACCATTCGGGCGCCAGCGTGCTCTGCGTGGACCGGGAGTACCTGGACGCGGTGGACAGCGTGCGGGACCAGATGCCCGGAGTGGCGCATTTCGTGGCGACCGGCGGCGCCAAGAACGGCTGGCTGGACTACGAGATCGCGGTCGCCGCGGCGTCGCCGGAGTTCGCGCGGCCGGTGATCGGTGAGCGGGATCTGCTGACGATCAACTACACCAGCGGGACCACCGCGCGGCCGAAGGGCGTGATGATCACGCACCGGAACGCGGCGGTCAACACGATCGGCACCTTGCTGCACATGCCGATCGAGGTGGGTGATCGGTACCTGTGGACGCTACCGATGTTCCATGCCAACGGCTGGACCTACACCTGGACCGTGACCGCCGCCGCTGGCACCCACATCTGCCTGCGCAAGGTCGACCCGGCGGCGGTGTTCCCGCTGATCCGCGAGGAGAACGTGCGCCGGCTGTGCGCGGCGCCCACGGTGCTGATCTCGCTCGCGAACGCGCCCGATGAGGTGCGCGGCGATGTGCCGGCCGGGGTGCGGGTGGTGACGGCGGGGGCGCCGCCCGCGGCGGCGACCATCGAGCGGCTGGAGGGCGAGTTCGGCTGGGAGGTCACCCACGTCTACGGGCTGACCGAGACGGCCCCGTTCATCACCGTCTGCGCGCCGCTGCCTGAGCACGCGGGCCTGGCGCCCGGGGACCGGGCGGTGGTGAAGGCGCGGCAGGGAGTGGAGCTGCTCACCTCCGGTGAGCTGCGGGTGGTGGACGAGGACGGCCGCGAGGTCCCTGCCGACGGCGCGTCGCTCGGTGAGATCACCGTCCGCGGGAACGTCGTCATGGAGGGCTACTACCACGATCCGGAGGCGACCGAGCGCGCGATGGGCGACGGCTGGCTCCACACCGGCGACGCGGCGGTGGTCCACTCCGATGGTTACGTGGAGATCCGTGACCGGATCAAGGATGTGATCATCAGCGGCGGGGAGAACATCTCCACCGTGGAGGTCGAGGGGACGCTGCTGCGCCACCCCGCCGTCCAGGAAGCCGCGGTCGTCGGGCTGCCGGACGAGAAATGGGGTGAGACACCGCACGCGTTCGTCGTGCTGCGCTCGGGTGCCACCGCCAGCGATGAGGAGATCATCGCCTTCGCCCGCGACCACCTCGCGCACTTCAAGGCCCCCCGCGGGGTGACGTTCGTGGAGGAACTGCCGAAGACGGCGACTGGCAAGATCCAGAAATTCGTCCTTCGCGCCGGCGCGCCCAACCTCGCCCGCCAGTAGACTGCCGTAGACCGCCAGTAGACCGCCAGTAGACCGCCAGCCGGCTAAGGCCATGGCGGGGGAGGGGACGGCGCGGCGTGGGTTGAGCAGGCCGGGGTCGGTGGCCATGAACAAGTCGATATAGCCGTTCCGCCACCCCGCCACCAGCAGCGGCCGGACCGCGGGATGAGGTCCGGGCAGGCAGACCCGGGCCTGGCCACCGGGCGGGTCAAGGGACGCCAGCACGGCGAAGACCGCGTCGCGCGCGTCGTCATCGCTGGCCTGGGGTGCGATGGCCATGTGGACCAATCCGTACTCCTGGCCGGCCCCCGCGACGGTTCCCGCGGCCAGCACCTCGCCGTCCCGTTGGGCCTCGACCGAGCGCCCGGCCGGGCGGGCCGCCCAGGCCCGGTGCTCGGCGGCCCGCCCCGCTCCGGTCCAGCCGTGCTCCAGGGCCGCTACCCGCTCCGGCGTGGACAGCCCAGCCGACCAGCCGCTCGGTGCCGCGAGCGCGCGCACGTCCCCGGCCAGGTAGAGCAGCGGCCACCACGCATCGAGGCCGGCCCGCGTATAGAGCGGCAGCGCATGGGAATGCTGGCTGCTGAACGTCATCCGCCGCGGCTCGTCCCGCCACAGGGCCGCGAGCATCGCCTGCCCACAGCCAAGGCCATGCGCCTGCGGATCGACGAACAGGTCGCAGAGCATGCTGACCGCCGAGCGGCCCTCGCCGATCGGGAGAGTCGCGCCGTAGCCGGTGATCACGGCGTCCCGGCAGGCGACCACGAGGTGGCCATGGGCCAGCAGGTGCGCTGCGTAGGCTGGATCGGCGCCTCCCCACTCCTCGTCCTGCCCCACAGCCAGCGCCACCTCGGCGATGGAGTCCAGGTCGGCTTCCGTCGCGTCCCTGATGTCCATCGTCGCCACCCGTCCTAGCCTGGCATGGTCACCGGGCGAGTTCACGAAGGCGGCGGCCGATGAACGCCTGCTCGGGCGCGGTGGGTTCGAGCTGGAGCGCTGCGCCGTAGGCGGCGGCGGCGTCGTCGGTGCGGCCGAGGCGGCGCAGGAGTTCCGCCCGGGCGACGTGCAGCTGAGGCCACCGGGCCAGCTGGGGGTCCTTGCCCACAGCGTCGAGGATTACCAGGCCGGCCGCGGGGCCCTCGGCCATGGCGACCGCGACCGCCCGGTTCGCCTCGACCACCGGGGTCGGTTCGTAGCGGATGAGCTCACCGTAAAGCGCGGCGATCTCCCGCCAGTCCGTCGCCGCCGCCGAGGGCGCGCCCGAATGGCAGGCGGCGATGGCGGCGTGCAGCTGGTAGGCGCCGGGGCGCCCCTGCCGGAGGGCCCGCTCGACCAGGGCCTCACCCTCGGCGATCTTTTCCTGGTCCCAGCGGGCACGGTCCTGGTCCTCCAGGAGCACGAGGTCACCGCCGGCGCTGACCCGGGCCTCCCGGCGGGCGTCGGTGAGCAGCAGCAGTGCGAGCAGGCCGGTGACCTCGGGCTCGCCCGGCAGAAGCGTGGTGAGTCCGCGTGCCAGCCGGATCGCCTGGTCGCACAGCTCGGCACGGATGAGCGTCTGGCCGGTGGTGGCCTTGTGACCCTCGGTGAAGACGAGGTAGACGACGCGAAGCACTGCGGCGAGGCGCCCGGGCAGGTCGGCCGGGGGCGGGACGCGGAAGGCGATGCCGGCCTGGCGGATCTTCCGCTTGGCCCGCACCAGGCGCTGCGCCATCGTCGGCTCCGGAACCAGGAAGGCGGCGGCGATCTCCGCGGTGCCCAGCCCGCACACCGACCGCAGGGTCAAAGACACCCGCACCGCCGGGTCGAGGGCCGGGTGGCAGCAGGTGAAGATGAGGCCGAGTTCGTCGTCGGCGTCCGAGCGCCACTCGCCGGCCGGCGGCCCGGTCTCTGCCTCGCGCATGGCTTCGGCTTCCTTGTCTGCCCGTCGCGCATCCCGGCGCAGCCGGTCGAGTGCCTTGTGCCTGGCCACGCCGATCAGCCACGCCCGTGGGCGGGCCGGGACGCCGTCGGCCGGCCATTGCGCCAGGGCGGCGGCGCAAGCGTCCTGCACGGCGTCCTCAGCCAGTTCCAGGTCGCCCACCAGGCGGGTGACGCCGGCGACCGCCGCCCACCAGTGGGCGCGGAACAGTTCCTCGTACCAGCTGCCGCCGCTCAGGAGGGAGCCCTGACCTGCAGCACGGGGCGCACCTCGATCGATCCGTCCAACGCGGTCGGCAAAGTGGCCGCCCATTTCAGCGCCTCATCCAGGTCGGCGCACTCGACCAGGGTGTAGCCGCCGAACTGTTCCTTGATCTCGGCGGCGGGACCGTCGGTCAGCAGGGTCTCGCCGTCGCGGACCTGGAGGGTGGTCGCCGAGGACGGCGGCTCCAGCGGAGCGCAGTCGATCAGGACGCCGGCCTTGGCCATTGCCCCCGTGGCCGCATCCCAGCTCTGGAACATCTCCGTGAACTCCGGCGTGCCCGGCTCTGGAAGGGGCTTGTCGGGTCCGTACAGCAGGAACATGTACTTCATCGTGCACCGCCTCTCGTCGCCGGCAACCGCTGCCGGCTTCCAGTTGTAGTCGAACGGCGGATGCCCTGAATCGACAGATGGCACCCGACGAATAGCCCCCGAGGCCGCGCTACATGTCGGATTGCTCAATTCCCGCAGGTCAGGGGGCCAGCAAGGACAGCGACGTGGGGCGGACCGGCCAGCCGACACCGAGATTGTTTCCCCCGGGGTGGACATTTCGTCAGCGGCACCGCCCATTCCTGACCCGGTGTTAACGCTGTGAAATCTGACAGTAACGGAGTGCTCCTACGCTGATCTCCAGAAGCCAGGACGCGCAACGGGAACGAGACGTGACCAACACACACAGAGGTGGCCCGGTCACCGCGGAGGCCATCGAGGCAGAGTTCGGCGGGCGGTGGGGGATTTGGCTCAGCGGCACCGGCCGATGGTGGGCCGTCCGCCACGAGGAGCGCAGCGCGGCCGGGCCGGGTGCCGTCCGCGTCCTGCCCGTCCGCGCGGATGACCCGGACCAGTTGAAGGCCCGCATCCAGCAGCGAGAGGCATCGGGACGCTGAAACCGTTGCCCCCGGCCGGGTCGCGGGACCGTAACTTGCTGGCAAACTGGGGAGATGTCCGCGACCCCCCCGCTGACCGCGGGCGCTGAGCACGCCGCAACGGCCACCGGGACCTTCCGTGAGCCATGCGTGCTGCTCAAGCTGGGCGAGATCGTGCTCAAAGGCGGCAACCGGCAGCAGTTCGAGCGGATGCTGCAGGCCAACATCCGCCGCGCCCTGAAGCAGACCGGCGTCGGGGTCAGGCTCTGGCAGCGCGACGGGGTCATCGTGCTGCGGGTCGCCGATGGCACCTCCGGGAACGGCGCTGCGCGCGGTCCGGCCGCGGAGGCCGCGGCCGACACAATTGCCGAACGCGTCGGGGATGTGATGGGCATCGCCCGGGTGTGCCGTGCCGTCAGGGTAGCCAAAGACCCCGAGGCGGCCACGGCCGTCGCGGTCGCGCTGGTCGCCGGGAAGCAGGGGTCGTTCGCCGTGCGCGCGCACCGTCGCGACAAGCGCTTCCGGATGACCTCCTCTGAGCTGGCCGTGATGATCGGCACCCGCGTGCAGCAGGCCTACGGCTACCCGGTGCGGCTCAAGCACCCGGACACAACGATTTTCGTTGAGGTGGACCAGCAAGAGATCTTCGTCTACACCGATGGCATGTCCGGCCAGGGCGGGCTGCCGGTCGGCATGAGCGGCCGCGCCCTGGTCCTCATGTCCGGCGGGATCGACTCGCCGGTGGCCGCGTACCGGATGATGCGCCGCGGCCTGCGCTGTGACTTCCTGCATTTCTCCGGCATGCCGCTGACCGGGCCGGAGTCCGTGTACAAGGCGTATGGACTGATGCACCAGCTGGACAGGTTCCAGTGCGGGTCGCGGCTGTTCGTGGTGGCGTTCGGGAAAACGCAGCAGCGGCTGGCTTCGTCCGGCGCCAGCCGGCTGCAGATCGTCGCCCAGCGCCGGCTCATGCTCAAGACCGGTGAGGTGCTGGCCCGCCGCCTCGGCGGCGCGGCGCTGATCACCGGGGACTCTCTTGGGCAGGTGAGCAGCCAGACGCTGACCAACATCACCGCTCTCGACGAGGCCGTGGCGCTGCCCATCCTGCGCCCGCTGATCGGCTGGGACAAGGTCGAGATCATGGCGGAGGCCCGCCGCATCGGCACCCTCGCCCTGTCCGAACTGCCCGACGAGGACTGCTGCACGCTACTGACCCCGCGCCAGGTGGAGACCCGGGCGCGCATCGATGACCTGCACCGGATTGAGGCGCGGCTCGACGCCGGGGACCTGGCCGAGGAACTGGCCGCGGTAGCGCAGGAGTACCGGCCGGATCATCCCTGACCTTTTTCCTGCCTAACGAACCGTCGCGGGTGACTCACCCAACCGCCGGCACTCCCCTCCGGGTCGGCCGGCAAGGCGAGCCACCCGCGACTCCCCAAGTTCAGGCGGCCATAGCCCGTCAGCCTACGACGGTTGCCGGCGCCGCCTGGGCCGGTATGGCCGGCTTCCTCAGGGCCGGGGTGAGTGTGCGGCCCATGAGGGGCGACAGGTTCGCCGCCACGCTGGCCAGTTCGCGGATGTCGGAGTCGAGCAGCGCCTGATCGCCGTCGCACAGCGCCATCTTGGGCTCGGGGTGGACATCCACGATGACGCCGTCGGCGCCCACCGCGATCGCCGCGCGGGTAAGCGGCAGGACCAGGTCGCGCCGGCCGCCTGAGTGTGACGGGTCCACGATGACCGGCAGGTGCGAGAGTCGCTGCGCCACGGGGACCGCGCTGATGTCGAGGGTGTTGCGGGTGGCGGTCTCGAAGGTGCGGATGCCGCGCTCGCAGAGCACGATGTCGAGGTTGCCGCGCTGGGCGATGTACTCGGCGGCCATCAGCCATTCCTCGATGGTGGCGTTGAAGCCGCGCTTGAGCAGCACCGGCTTGGACGCGCCCCCCACCGCCTGCAGCAGCGCGAAGTTCTGCATGTTCCGGGTACCGACCTGCAGCATGTCGGCGTAGGAGGCGACGAGGTCCACGCTGGCCGGGTCGATCACCTCGGTGACAACCGGGAGCCCGGTCTCGGCCCGCACGTCAGCGAGGATCTTGAGGCCGGCCTCGCCGAGCCCCTGGAAGGCGTAGGGCGAGGTGCGCGGCTTGAAGGCGCCGCCGCGCAGAATCGACGCCCCCGCCGCCTTGGCCATCCGGGCGGCGGTCAGCGTCTGCTCCGGTGTCTCGACGGCGCACGGGCCCGCGATCACGGTGAGCGTGTCGGGCCCGATCGGCACTCCGCCGACCCTGACGACCGATCTGTCCGGGTGGTGCTCCCGGCTGATCAGCTTGTACGGGACGGAGATCCGCACCACATCGGCGACGCCGCTCCTGCTGCGCAGGTTGAGCGAGCCGAACTGCTCGACATCGCCGACCAGCCCGACGATGGTGCGCGAGATGCCGCGGCTCACGAAGGCCTCCCCGCCCGAGGCGCGCACCACGTCAACGATCGCGTCCACGTCTGCCTGGGTGGCCTCTGGCGCCATCACCACGACCATGGTTTCCTCCTGTGTCGTCCCTGTAAATGTAAGGAAGCCCCGGGCCAGGGGGCCCGGGGCTTCCTTGAGGTCGGTTGCGTCAGCACACAGTCTTGCTGGCGACCGTCCGGATGCCGGGCCGGTAGCCATACCAAAACCAGAATGCGTGCTGCATGACTTGGAGCCTAGCGCATGCCCGGTGGCGGGGGGACGCGCGGGCATGGGCCGGGCCCGACTGGCCGTCACGCCGCCCTATGGTGGCGATCTCCATTGAGTGACGAAATTCACTATCTCGCGTATCACATGGGACGGCATAGCCGCCACGAATTGCTGAATGCAGCCCGCCCGCGCCGGGTGACTCACGTAATGGCAGGCCAGATTTCGCCATGGTGCGAATGCGCGGATTACCGATCAGGAGCGGACGGGAAACGCCTAACCTGAGCTGATGATCCCGGCGCCGCCGGCACCCGGGCGCTGCGGCGTCCATCCCTCCGGACGGCCGCTCGCGACGGCCAAGATCCACGGGACACGCCTCAGGCGTGTCTCGCCGGGTGGCCGCCGGACGCTCTCAGCAATGCCTTGGCCACCCTCGGTAGTCGACTAGGCCGCGATGGGCCGAACTGGTACAAGGTGAACCGCTGTGGCCAGTCTGGCCAGTAGAGTACGTCGGAGCGGAAAGGTAAAAGAAGGACCATAGGGAGGAAAAGTAGTGAATAGAGGGTAAACGTCTAAGGCAGTTTCGGCGTTAATTACACGCAGAGCCTACGATGTCCGTAGCCGCGGGAGGGGTCCTCTCCCGTTGGGTCGCATGATCATCACACCCCCCCGGTCCTGGCAAACGTGAGGGAGCGAACGTGGCGCCAGTGGTGCCTGAGGAAGACCAGACACGTTGTGTAGTCGTTGGTGCCGGGCCGGCAGGCCTGACGGCGGCGTACGAACTCACTCGCCGCGGCCTGGGCTGCGTCGTGCTTGAGGCGGATGACGTGGTGGGTGGCATCAGCCGGACCGTAGAACGCGACGGGTGGCGGTTCGACATCGGCGGGCATCGTTTCTTCACGAAGGTGTCGCGGGTCGAGCAGTTCTGGTGGGAGATCCTCGGCGAGGAGGACTTCCTGCTCCGGCCCCGGATGTCGCGGATCTTCTACGATGGCAAGTTCTTCGACTACCCGCTCCGGGCCATGAACGCGCTGCGTAACCTGGGCATCCGTGAGGCGATCCTCTGCGTCCTCTCCTATCTGTGGGCCCGCCTGCGTCCTCCGGCGGACCAGTCCAATTTCGAAGGATGGACGTCAGCCCGCTTCGGGTGGCGCCTCTACCGGATGTTCTTCAAGAGCTACACCGAGAAGCTGTGGGGCATCCCGGCCGACCAGATCCAGGCGGACTGGGCGGCGCAGCGGATCAAGAACCTGTCGCTCGGTAAGGCGATCTTCAACGCACTCAGTCCCCGGCGCGGGCAGACCGAGGTCACCAGCCTGATCGAGGAGTTCCGCTACCCCAAGTACGGCCCGGGCATGATGTGGGAGGTCTGCACGACGAAGGTGGTCGAGGCCGGTGCGGAGGTCCGCATGTCCACGTCGGTCGAGCAGATACGGGCGGCCGTCGGCGGCCAGCTCATCGTTACGGCGGTCGGCGCTGCTGGCCTGCGCCGCGAGATCAAGTGCAGCGACCTGATCTCATCGATGCCGCTCGCCCACCTCATCAACGCGCTCGGCCCGGACGTGCCCGAAGAGGTGAAAGCAGCTGCGGACGGGCTGCGCTACCGGGACTTCCTCACCGTCGCGCTCGTGGTGGACCAGAAGTTCTCCTTCCCCGACAACTGGATCTACATTCACTCCCCGGAGGTGAAGGTCGGCCGGGTGCAGAACTTCGGTTCCTGGTCGCCTTACCTGGTCCAGGATGGCCGGACCTGCCTGGGGCTGGAGTTCTTCGTGCATGAGGGCGACGAGATGTGGGACTCCTCCGACGAGGACCTGATCGCGCTCGGAACCGCAGAGATCGAGTTGCTCGGGCTGGCCGCCCGCGGTGCCGTGCAGAACGGGTACGTCGTCCGGATGCCCAAGGCCTACCCCGTCTACGACATCGAGTACGCGGCCAATGTCGAGGTCATCCGCAAGTTCCTCGACGCCGACTGGCCGAATGTCCATCCGGTCGGCCGTAACGGCATGCATCGCTACAACAACCAGGATCACTCCATGCTCACCGCGATGCTGACCGTGGAGAACATCGCGGAGGGCACTGCGCACGACATCTGGGCCGTGAACGTGGAGGCCGAGTATCACGAGCAGAAGTCAGGTGCTCCGCCGGCCGGGTCGGGCACGGGCCGGGACGCGCCGATCCTGCCAGCGGCGGCGAGAACGTGACGGGGGAGCGACACGCCGCCACCGCGAGGAGATTAGGTTGACCGTGGGCGAGACGGACGCGGGCGGGTCTCCGGCTGCCGCAGGGCGGCCTGCCTGGCCAGCACGGCTGCGGGCGCAGGCACGAGTGGCAGTGATCCGCGGCCGGCTGTGGCTGGCCACCCTGCCCGGTCTGGTCAGCCGCCACCGGGTGTTCTGCTGGACCCTGGGGATAGGGCTGGTGCTCCGGCTGATCACCATGGCGGCCTACCGGCCGGCCATCCTGGTCAGGCAGGACAGCTACGACTACATGTGGGACGCCGTCCATTTCACGCCCGACCCGGTGCGCCCGAACGGTTACGCGTTCTTCCTCGCGCTGATGCGGCCGTTTGACTCGCTCGCGCTGACCGCGGGCCTGCAGCACCTGATGGGGCTCGCCATCGCGGTCATGGTGTACGCGTTGCTGATCAATCGCGGCGTGCCCGGCTGGGGAGCGACGCTCGCGGCCGCACCGGTGCTGTTCGACCCGCGTGAGCTCAACCTCGAGCATTCCATCATGTCGGACACGCTGGCGACGCTGCTCATGCTGGCCGCGCTCGTGGTGCTGATCATCCGGCAGCCGCCGTCGGTCTGGCGGCCGCCTTCGGTCACCCGGTCCGCCGTGTCCGGGCTGCTGATGGGCATCGCCGGCCTGGTGCGCCCCATCACCCTGCCGCTCTTCGTGCTGGTGGCGGGGTACCTGGTGATCCAGCACGCCGGCTGGCGCCGGGCGGGCGCCGCCCTGGCCGCGGGCGCATTGCCGCTGGCCGGGTACGCGCTGTGGTTTTCCACCTTCTACGGCACCGTCAACCTGACCACCAGCGAAGGGCTGTTCCTGTGGTCGCGGACGATGACCTTCGCGAACTGCGCCACCATCAACCCCCCGGCCAACCTCCAGGCGCTATGCCCGAATCGGCAGCCGGCCCACCTGAAAGTAAGGCCGCACAAGTCCAACGCCTATTCGAGGCTGCTGGCCCAGCCGACGCCGGAAATTTACCTGTGGAACCGCAGGTCGTGGCTGTGGCAGCCGCCCGCGAAGTATCTGGTGCCGGACGCCTACGCGTTCACTCCGGCCAAAAACACCCGGGCGATGAGCTTCGCGCTCCGGGCGATCGCGGCCCAGCCACAGGAGTACGCGCTCGCCGTCAGTGAAGACGTCGCGCTGACGTTCCTCGACACCGACCATTCGCTGATCTTTGCCGGCAAGATGCTCCCCCCGACGATCGTGAATTTCAACTACCAGGTCACCGCGTTGCGCGAATACCTCGGGCACGGGACGCCGCTCACGTCCGTAAACGGTACGCCGGTTCATCAGCCGTATGCCTACTTCATCCATGGCTACCAGAGCAGGCTGTACTTTCCTGGCCTCGTGTTCGCGCTGGTGCTCGCGGGCGGGTTCATCGGTATCCTCATGCCGCGGCGACGGTCGGGGGCGGCCATGCTGCTGTGGGCTTCGGCGGCCGTGATGATCATCCTGCCGAGCGCTGAGCACACCTTCAACTACCGGTACGCGCTGCCGGCCGTCCCGCTGGCGTGTATGGCGCTCGCGCTCGTGCTGACCACCCGCCACGGCGCGGACGGCGGTCCGCGATTGCGGGTGCCGAGCCCGCGCCGGCGTCAGCCCAGCCGGCAGCCGGTACCGGAGCAGGCGGAGCAGGTGTCCGCCAGCTGACCCCAGCAGGTGTTCGCCAGCTGACCGAGGCCGCGACCCGAGGCCGCGCGCTTAACGTCTCCCGCCGGACTCTCGGCCCGACCTCGCGGCGGAGGGTGCACGCTAACGTCTTCTGCCGGGGGCGATCTCAGCCCGGCCTGGCGGCGTATGACGCTGGGCACGTATGACCTGGGGCACATTCCGATTGGGGCAGGCCGGATCAGACCTGATCGGACTGCGCAGGTGCGGATCAGACCTGGCACGTGCGGATGGATCAGAGGCCGACCCACAGGGTGATGGTGCTTCCCTGCGGCGCCGCGCCGGTCGGGGTGTAGTTGAAGACGTTTGGGAGCGGACCGACCTTAATGACGTTGACCTGGAAGCCAAGTTGCTTCAGGGTCTGCGTGGCTTGGTCCACCGACATCCCATTCACGCTGGGCACGCCGACCTGCTGCGGCCCGTTCGAGACGTCGATGGTGATCACCTGGCCGTGGGTGAAGGGGCCTCCGGGGGCCGGGGACTGCTGGGTGACCGTGTTCTGCGGCTGGGTGCTCTTGGTGTCCGGCACCTCGTTCAGTGAGACGCCGTTTTGCTGCGCCCACTGCTCGGCGACCGATTTCTGCTGGCCGACGAAGCTGGGCACCGGCGGCCCCGCGCTCACCGCGATCGCGACCGGCTTGGGCTGCGGCCAGGAGGTGCCGGCGGCCGGGTTCGTGCTGATCACGACTCCGGCCGGGATCGTCGCGGAAGTCTCGTTGCTGACCGGGCCCGGCACCAGCCCGGCATGCTTGAGTGCGGTCTGAGCGGCGGCGAGCGTGCCCCCGGTCACCTGCGGGACCGAGATCATGTGCGGGCCGCTGGACACGATGAGCGCTACCGTGGCGCCCTTGGTCACCCGCGATCCCATCGCGGGGACCGTGCCGACCACGTCGCCCTTGGGCACTCCGTTGTCGAAGACGGCTGTGCCGGCCTTGACCTGGAAGCCCTCGTTGCGCAACTCGGTGCTCGCGGTGGCCGCTACCAGCCCGCCGAGCTCGGGGACCTTGGTGTACTTGCCCACGGCCTGCCACCACACCACGGTGCCGAGGAGAACGAGGGCCAGCACCCCCGCAGCCAGGTAGGCGAGCTTGCGGCTGAACAGCCAGCGCTGCAGCCCGGGCTCCCTGGGACCGGGAAAACGGGGCCGCCCGCCGTCATAGGCCGTGGGGCCGACGCTGGAGACGACCAGCGTGTGGTTGCTTGGCTGGCGCGAGTCCGGTATCTGCTGGCCCGCCGCGGCGGGCGCGAAGGTGTCGCCGGGCGCCCAGTACGACTGCAGGGCTGGCTGGTCTCCACGCGGAAGCAGGTCACCGCTCCGGTGGTCCGGCGGCGTGACCGCCGTGGGCCAGGAGGCAGGAAGCGCTGCCGGGGCGGCCGGGAGCGCTGCCGGGGCGGCTGGCAGCATGCCACCAGCAGCGGGGAGCCGGGCGGCGGGGCCGCCCTCCGGCGCACCGGGGGGCTCGGCGATGGGCAGGCCTTGCCGGACCTCGGTCACAGCTTGCAGGAACTGCCCGGCGTCGGCGGGCCGCAGGTCGGGATTCCTGCTGGTGGCCAGGGCCACCAGCGTGTCGAGCGCGGTCGGCAGGCCCGGAACCACGCCCGAGGGGGCCGGCACCACCGCGTTGACGTGCTGGTAGGCCACCGCGAGCGGCGACTCGCCGGTGTGTGGCTGCACGCCCGTGAGCAGTTCGAACAGCATGATCCCGGACGCGTAGACATCTGTGCGCGCGTCCGCCGTGCCGCCGGCGACCTGCTCCGGCGCCAGGTAGGCGGCCGTCCCGATGATCATTCCGGTCTTGGTGTGGCTGGCGCCGGCGAGCAGCCGGGCCAGGCCGAAATCCGCGACCTTGACCGAATGCGAATCGCTGAGCAGCACGTTCTCGGGCTTGACGTCGCGGTGGGCGAGTCCGGCGTCGTGCGCGGCGGCGAGTCCGGCCAGCACGCCGTCCATGATGTTGAGCGCCGCCCGGGGGCTGAGGTAGCCGCGCTCGTTCAGCAGGTCGCGCAGGGTCTGGCCGGGCACGTACTCCATGGCCAGGTAGAGAGTCCGGCCGTCGGCGCCCTGGTCATAGACCGCGACGACGTTCGGGTGGGACAGCCGCGCGACCGACCGTGCCTCGCCGACGAACCGGCGGACGAAGTCTTCGTCATTGGCCAGTTCCGCGTGCATGATCTTGAGAGCGACCGTCCGGTCCAGCCTGGTGTCGGTCCCGAGGTAGACCGTTGCCATTCCACCGCGGGCAATGTGGGACTCGACCCGGTAGCGGCCATCGAGCAGTTGGCCGACCGGCGGGCGGGCGAGGGTCGTGTCCATCGAGTTGATTCTAAGGGTGACAGGCGTTTGTGAACCTCGGAACGCGCTTACGTTGTCACTCGGCCACCGGGGGTGACGAGGCACGTGCGAACCGCCGCCGCGGTACCCGGCCGGCCAGCCGGGCGAGGCGGCCAGCGGTGACCGCCGCGCGCATCGCGCTGGCCATGAGTTCCGGGTCATGCGCCCTGGTCACCGATGTGGCCAGGAGCACAGCGTCGCAGCCAAGCTCCATCGCGAACGTCGCGTCGCTCGCCGTGCCGATGCCCGCGTCCAGCACCACCGGCACGCCTGCGTCCTCGACGATCAGCTCGATGTTGTGCGGGTTCCTGATGCCGAGCCCGGACCCGATCGGAGAGCCGAGCGGCATGACGGCGGCGCACCCGGCCGCCTCAAGCCGCCGCGCCAGCACCGGGTCGTCGTTGGTGTAGGGGAGCACGATGAACCCGTCC
>DASWFT010000187.1:0-16095 GCA_036394075.1 Streptosporangiaceae bacterium | reverse complement strand
GTCCACGAGCCGACCGGCTCCCTCCTGCCAGCTAGGAAGCGCGAAGAGGAACATGGACCGGACACTCTCACCCAAAGTTCTCGACCCCACAATCGCGGAAACCTGAGTGTATATCTGTATATGGCAGTCGCCTAGAGGCATTTGTAGCTCAGAAGGTAAACATCTTCTGACACCGCTTCCGTTCCGCATTGCGATGTGATGCAGAGCATAGCTCACTCAACGAATACGTAGGATGCCAGTGCGTACACGAGAGGAAGTCAGCCCCACCGTACCGGGAAGCGACAGCGGAATATAGCCAGGCGGGTCCGGGAAGAGCGCCGGTCCAAGGCCGCATGCCGTGCGGACACCGCGGGCCGAGCGGACACGGAGGTCAACGAGGACCCATTGGGCCGAGGCGATAGATGGCCGCAGTGCGTGCCCAGCGCTGAGTCAATGACGTCTCGCCGGGTTTCAGCGCCGCGTTGAGCCGCCCCGCCGCCAGTAGGCCGCTGACCGCGTCCCATTCCGCGGACCCGGCTCCGACCCGGGTGACATGGGCGGTCCACGAGATCAGCGATCCGCCCGAGTCCTTGCTCGGCACCGTGACCGTTACCTGGTCGGCCGAGCCGAGCCCGGGCAGCGGCTGCTCACCGGGCCCGGTCACGACATATGCCGCACCGGGTGGCGGCGGGACGGCGCCGTCGGCCGGATCTGTCCCGGGCCGCCAGATGTGCCAGGCCGGATACGGGCGGTGCTGGCCGGGGACCGATATCCATATCAATCCAGCTCGCTTGGTAGCCTCCGCGATGAGGGCGGAGGAGTCCGGTGCGGCGGCGGGATGGATCTCGCTCACACTGGCCAGGGTGTCACGCGGAGTCAGGAGGCTGTCAGCAATGGGGCAGTACCGTCCCCGGCGGTCCTGCCTGGCAGTGCCGGGCAGCAGCCCCAGGTTCCTGGAGAAGGCCCACGGCCTGGCGGCCGATGAGGTGTTCCTCGACCTTGAGGACGCGGTCGCCCCGGCCGCTAAACAGGACGCGCGCCGGACCGTTGCCGAGGCACTGAACGCCGGGCGCTGGGACGGCAAGGTCCGCGCGGTGCGGGTCAATGACGTCGGCACCCGGTGGGCCTACCGTGACGTGATCGAGGTCGTGGAGGCGGCCGGCCGCAACCTCGACGTGATCGTGTTGCCCAAGGTCGCCGAACCTGCCCATATCAGCTGGCTCGACCTGCTGCTGGGCCAGATCGAGGAGGCGATGGGCGATGAGCCCGGGCGGATCGGGATCGAGGCGCAGATCGAGGACGCCAGGGGCCTCGCGGAGGTGGATGCCATCGCCGCCGCGTCGCCGCGGCTGGAGGCACTCGTCTTCGGCCCGGCGGACTTCATGGCCAGCATCGGCATGAGGTCGCTCCAGGTGGGCGCCGAGCCCGCCGGGTACACCGGCGGCGACGCGTATCACTACGCCCGGATGCGGATCCTCGTGGCCGCTCGCGCCCACGGGCTGGCCGCCATCGACGGGCCGCACCTGGCCATCCACGACATCGATGGCCTGCGCCGCGGCGCCGCCAGCGCCGCCGCCCTCGGGTACGACGGGAAATGGGCCGTGCACCCGGGGCAGATTGACGCGATCAACCAGGCCTTCTCGCCGGGCCAGGAGGAGTACGAGCGCGCCGAGCTGATCCTCGACGCGTACCAGGACGCCACGGCCGTGCGCGGCCGCGGCGCGGTGATGCTCGGTGACGAGATGATCGACGAGGCATCTCGCAAGCTCGCCCTGGTCGCGGCCGCGAAAGGCCGCGCTGCGGGCCTGACCAGGACCAGGCGTGAATCTGACCAGGACCAGGCATGAACCTGAACCAGGACCAGGACCAGGCGTGAATAGGTAAGTCAGCCGAGTACGCCCCAGGCGGTGAGGGCCTCGACCAGCCCCCCGGTCACGGGCAGGCTGGCCAGGTCCGCGGGCCTGACCCAGCGGGCATCCGCGGCGTCGTCCCCAGCCGCAAGTTCGCCCCCGGTGATGATCGCGCCGTAGTCCCGGATGTCCACGACCGCCCCATCAAGGCCTGGCCGCTCAACGGAACCGACCAGCCGGTCACACACGACGATCAGCCCGGTCTCCTCACGGATCTCGCGGACCACCGCCTGTTCGTCGGTCTCGCCGGGCTCGATGCGGCCACCGGGCAGCGACCAGAGGCCAGCGCCGGGATCGTGCCCGCGCCTGATCAGCAGGAGCCACCCCCGGTGATCTGTGATGATGGCGCCTACGCAGGGAATCCTTGGCACGGTCATGGCGTCAGTATTGCCGTCGCAGTGCTTGACGTAAGCGCGCGCAGAGATCAACGTCGGTATTCATGAACGTTTCTCCGAGCTGCCCCCGCTGCGGTGGCTCCGTGAGCGCGCCTGGCCCATCGTCCACGGCGTGGCACTGCAATCTGCATGGCGCCGTGTTTCCGCTGCGCACGGCGTACAGCCCGGACGGCGATGGGCTGCGGGACCTGGTCCGGGATGCCGCGGTGCCCGTCTGGCTGCTGTGGCCGCTGCCGATCGGCTGGCTCGTGACCGGCTTCGCGGGCGCCGGGGATGGCCACAGCGGCTGCCACGCCTGCGTGGTGGCGCTGTCCGGCCCAAACCCGGTCGGCGGGCCCGGCGACATGCTGCTCATCTCCGAAGAGCCGGGGGTGGGCCTGGGCGCGCGGTTCGCCGGAATAACCGGCCCCGACCCGGGTGAGGGCTTCGCGACGGGCACCCCGCACGCGTTCGTGAGTTTCGGGCATCACGAGATCCCGCTCTGGCACGTGGCCGCGCCGGATCTGGCGGCCTTCGCCGGGGAGGTGCTCGGGAACTGGCTCTGGATCGTGCTGTGGCCGGACACGGCCGGGATGCTGATGGTCGAGGCGCTGTCGCTGCGGGACCTGCGTGACCCCGGCCAGGATCTGGACCTGCCGTTCGGCCCGAGATCGCCGCGAATGCCGGGCTGACTGCTCTCTCGCGCGGCAGCGGACGTAGCATGATCGCTCGTGCGCATCGATCTGCACTCGCACAGCACCGCCTCCGACGGTACCGACCCGCCCGCTGAGGTCATGCGCCGTGCCCGGGTCGCCGGTCTCGACGTGATCGCGCTGACCGATCACGACACCCTGGCCGGGCACGACGAGGCGCGCGAGGCCCTTCCGGACGGCCTGACGCTGGTCGGCGGCATGGAAATGTCCTGCAGCCTCGGCGACCGCAGCGTGCACATGCTGGCCTTCCTCACCGACCCGGCCGACCAGGATCTGGCCGCGGAACTCCAGGCGATCACGACCGACCGGCTGCGGCGCGGCCGGGCCATGGTGGACCGGCTCCGTGACCTCGCCGCCGAGGTCAGCTGGGAGCAGGTGACGGCGATCGCAGCGGGCGGGGTCGTTGGCCGGCCGCATATCGCGCGCGCGATGGTCGCGGCGGGCATCATCGAGCGCCCGGAGCAGGCATTTACGGCGGAGTGGCTCGGCGAGGGCGGCCGGGCCTATGTGACCAGGTACGCGCCGGACCCGGCCCGCGCCATCGCGCTCATCCGGGCGGCCGGGGGCGTGGCCGTGCTCGCCCATCCGGGTACGCAGTCACGCGACGCGTGGATCCCCGATGAGGTCATCGCCGGGCTGGCCGAGGCTGGCCTGGCCGGCGTCGAGGTCGCGCATTCAGATCATAATCCAGCCGAACGAAACCGCCTGGCCGGTCTCGCCCATGACCTGGGCCTCATCCGGACTGGCGGGAGCGACGACCACGGGAGCCTGTCCGGCCACCGGCTCGGCAGTGAGACGACCGAGCCCGCCGAGTTCGAGCGGCTCCTGGCGCAGGCGGGCAAGCGATGAGCGGCGTCTTCAACGTGAGGTTCTTCTGGGAGGTCTTCGTCACCCTGCTGGTCATCACCGATCCGCCTGGTGTCGTGCCACCCTTCCTGGGCCTCACCCGGGGCTTGCCGTCGCGGGTACGTAACCGGCTGGCGTGGCAGGCGGCCGTTGTTGCGTTCGGGGTAATTGTGGCTTTTGCTCTGTTCGGTCAGTCCATTCTGGCCTACCTCGGCGTTGAACTGCCGGCGCTGCAAGGGGCCGGAGGGCTGCTGCTCCTGCTGGTCGCCCTGCAACTGCTGACCGGTGCGATGGCCGAGCCGACGGAGGCGGAGCGGCTGAAGGCCAATGTGGCCTTCGTGCCGCTCGGCACGCCGCTGCTCGCCGGGCCGGGGGCGATCGTCGCGACCATGCTGTTCGTCCGGCGCGTGCACGGCACGGCGGACGTGGTGGCCTTCGGCGTCGCGATCGTGGCGGTGACCGCCGCCTTGTGGCTGACCATGCGCTTCTCCGGGGTGATCCACCGCGTGCTGCGGGCCAGCGGGGTGGAGTTGCTGACCCGGATCGCCGGCCTGCTGCTGTCGGCCATCGCCGTTCAGTTGGTCGCGGACGCGATCCGCGCCTTCATCAAGCAAGGCTGAGCCGGCCGGGATTGAATGGGGGCGGCGCCGGGATTAAATGGGGGTGCACCTTGAAACACGGAAAGGCGGGGTCGGCATGAAGGCGCGGATCAAGCGGGTGGCGTCCGGGGACAGCAATGCCTGGATCGTCGGCGACGACGAGGAGGTCATCGTGGTCGACCCCGGCACCGACGCGGCGCCGGTGCTTGACGCCACCGCGGGCCGGGAGATCCTCGCGGTGATCTGCACGCACGGTCACGCCAGTCACGTCGGCGCGGCGTTGGACGTCGCGGCTCGCGATGAGGCCCCGGTGGCCCTGCATCCCAAGGATCTCCTGCTCTGGCGGGAGGCGCACGGCCGCAGCGACCCGGAGATCGAGATGGAGGATGGAGGGATCTTCGAGGTGTCCGACGTCGCGCTGGAGGTGATCCACGCCCCGGGGCACAGCCCGGGCTCGGTCATCCTCTACTGCGAGGACCTCGGGGCGGTGATGTCCGGCGATGTCCTGCTGGCCAGCGGTCCCGGCCCGCACGCCGGTGACTTCCCCAACTTCTCCGCCCAGCTCAGCGCCATCGGGGAGCAGATCCTGACGTTGCCGGGACAGACCCGGGTGCTGCCCGGCCACGGCGAGGAGATCCTCGTGGCGGCCGCCGAGAAGCGCTTCGACTCCTGGGTGGCGGCGGGCCCGTCGCCGCTGACCTCCCGCGACCCGGACTGATCCGCGGTGGAGCAACTCAGCCTGGCCGGGATGCCGCGGCGGCTGTACCGGTGTACCCCCACGAGGCTGACTGCCTGGCTGGACTGTCCGCGCCGGTACCGGATGACCTACCTGGACCGCCCGCCCCCGCGCAAGGGCCCGCCGTGGGCGCACAACAGCCTCGGCGCGAGCGTGCACAACGCCCTGGCCGGATGGTGGCGGCTGCCGCTGGCCGGGCGCACCGTCCCGGCCGCGGGCAACCTGCTCGAAGCGGGCTGGATCGATGAGGGCTTCGCCGACCAGGCCCAGTCCACGGCGGTGCGCGGCCGGGCCCGGCGCATGGTCGAGCGCTACGTGGCTGGCCTGGATCCCGCGCGGGAGCCGGTCGGGGTGGAGCGGACGGTGGCTACCCGCACGGACAGGATCGCGGTGTCGGGCCGGATCGACCGGCTGGATGAGCGGCCAGAAGACGGCGGCAGTGCACTCGTGGTGGTGGACTACAAGACGGGCCGGCGGCCGCTCACCACCGACGACGTCAGGACGTCCATGCCGCTCGCGCTGTACGCGCTCGCGGCGGCGCGGGTGCTGCGGCGGCCCTGCCACCGGGTCGAACTGCACCACCTGCCGACCGGGGAGGTGCACGCCTGGGAGCACACGGACGCGACGCTGGCCAGGCACCTGGGCCGGGCCGAGGACATCGCCGCCGAATGCGCGGACGCCGACGGGCAGTTGGGCACCGAGGAGATCTTCCCGCCGAATCCCGGGCCCGCCTGCGGCTGGTGCGATTTCCGCGGCATCTGCCCGGAGGGCAGCGCGGCGGCGGAGCCGCGGCGCCCCTGGGACGGGCTCGCGACAGATGACGGGCCGTAGCTAGGGACACGCCCTAGTGGCGGCGGCACTCCACTGTATTCAGCGCCTCCGGCACTCCGTCATTCAGCGCCTCCGGCACTCGGTCGCGTTCCAGAACTGGGTCAGGGTGCTCGCCGTGGTCTCCGGGGCCTCCACGGCGGGCGAGTGCGCGGCACCGGGAATGCAGACGCGCTCCGCGCCGAGCTGCAATGCCATGTCCTCCTGGATCGCCGGGTCCCAGGCGTCGTCGTCCTCCCCGTAGACCACCAGGAGCGGCGCGATGCCGAGGCTGGCCAGCGCCTGGGTGCGGTCGGGGCAGCCGAGCACGTTCTCTCCCATGGACAGCAGGCCGGTCGGTGAGCTGGCCAGCATGCGGGTGCGCAGGAAGTCCACGATCGGGCCAGGGACCCCCTCCGCCACGGCCTCCGGCTCCATGTGGGCGTACCAGATGCGCTTCACCTGGTCCTGGAGGCTCCCGTGGCCCGGTGTGGCGAGTTCGGCGAGCATCGCCTTGAGCACCGCCGCGCGCGGGCCGGTGAGCCCGCCAGGCCCGGAGCTCATCAGGGTGAGCGAGCTGACCTGGGCCGCCTGGGCGAGCAGGATCTCCCGCGCCACCAGGCCACCGAACGAGTGGCCGAGCAGATGTACCCCGTCATCGAGTTGGTCAGCGATCAACGCGACATCCGCGGCGAGCGCGGCGATGTCGTAGGCGTCCGGGTGCTCGGGGCCAGGGGTCTCATGCTGGCCGCGCATGTCGATGGCGACCACCTGCCGCCCCGCCGCCGCCAGCGGCTGGAGCACCGAGAGGAAGTCTTCCTTGCTTCCGGTGTAGCCGGGGATGAGCAGCGCGGGCTGGCGCTCACGCACTCCCGAGCCGGGCAGCGCCTCCAGTGCGGCGAACTCCCCCCGGTTGGTCTGGAGTGTCACGCGTCGTATCCCGGCGGGCAAGGTGAGGGTTCGTGGTGTGCTCACAGGCGGCCAGCCTACCCAGCATCTCTCGAAGCGAGCCCGCTCCAGCCTGGGGGATAGCTGTGGCAGGCGATTGGCGTGTTCAGACCTGCCCGGGGACCGGTCCCTTCCGGCCGCCGCGGGACCGGCGCCTGCGCCCGGCGGCCGGCTGCGTGCGCTCTTTGCCGCCGTGCTCGGCTGCTGGCTCCGCCTGCTCGCCGCGGGCTGACAGGCCGCCCCTGGTCCGCTTGCGGACCCGCGGCTTCCTCGGCGCCGCATCCCTGGCCCCGGCCCCGGCCCGGCGCGCGGCCGGCGAGCGGATGCGTCCGGTCTCCCCGAGGTCTTCGAGTTCTTCGGCCTCCAGGCCCTGCCGCCCCCGCTGCGCCCTGGGCAGGTTCCCGGTCGCGCCCTGCGGGATGTCCAGCGCGCTGTAGAAATGCTCGGATGTCGAGTACGTCTCGGGCGGCTCGGCCTCCAGGCCAAGGCCCAGGGTCTCGTTGATGAGCTTCCATCGCTGCATGTCGCGCCAGTCGACGAAGGTCACCGCGACGCCGCTGCGCCCCGCCCGCCCGGTCCGGCCGATCCGGTGCAGGTATGCCTTATCGTCTTCCGGGCACTCGTAGTTCACCACGTGGGTGACATCGTCCACGTCCAGCCCGCGCGCGGCGACCTCCGTGGCGACCAGCACGTCGATCTTCCCGTTCCTGAACGCCCGCAGGGCACGCTCCCGCTGACCCTGGCCCAGGTCTCCATGGACCGCGGCGGCCGCGAAGCCCCGGGTGGCCAGTGCCCCCGCCACCTGGTCCGCCGTCCGCTTGGTCCGGCAGAACACCATGGTCAGTCCCCGCCCGCTGGCTTGCAGCAGCCGGGCCAGCATCTCGATCTTGTCCATCTGGTGCGCGCGGAACACATGCTGCCGGGTCAGGGCAACGTACTGGGTCTCGTCGTGCTGCTCGCCCCGGACGTGCATCGGCTGGCGCAGGTGCCGACGAGCGAGGGTGACCACGTCTCCCGGCATGGTGGCGGAGAACAGCATGGTCTGCCGGTCGGGCGGGGTGAGCTGGAGGATGCGCTCCACGTCGGGCAGGAACCCGAGGTCGAGCATCTTGTCGGCCTCGTCGAGGACGAGCATGCGCACTCCGGACAGGACCAGGTGGCGCTGCCCGACGAGGTCGAGCAGGCGCCCCGGGGTGCCCACGACCACGTCGACGGTGGCGCGGAGGGCCTCGATCTGGGGTTCGTAGGCGCGGCCTCCGTAGACGGTCAGCACCCGGGCGCCCTGCCCGGACCCGGCGGTTCGCAGGTCGTCAGCGACCTGGCTGGCCAGTTCGCGGGTGGGTACCACGACCAGGGCGCTGGGGGCGGAGGGGCGGCTCGCCGGAAACTGGCTGAGCTGCTGGAGTATCGGTATTCCGAACGCGAGCGTCTTGCCGGTCCCGGTTCTGGCCTGGCCGATAATGTCCTGTCCGGCCAGCACGATGGGCAGCGCCAGCGTCTGGATGGGAAAGGCCGTGACGATTCCCACGGCCTCGAGCGAGGCGGCGATCGGCTCGTCGACTCCGAGCTCGCGGAATGTCTTCGGGGTGTCCGGGGAACCGGCCGCCGAAGGCTCCGCTGTGGGCTCCGTCGCAGGCAGCCCCGTAAGTTGCGTTGTCAGGGTAATCAGCTTCCATCAGTGGCCCATGGCCTGGCCACACACTTCGCGCATGCCATCACCACCCGGGCCTAGCTCTTGACTTCACTGGCATGACCGTGCACGCCAGCGCAATAAGACGGCGTAATTACACTGCCTCGCTCGCGGGTGAAACCCATCGCCGCGCTGCGGATTGGGTAAACGCCTCGCCTTACTGCCAGTTGGAACGCGGCAGGGTATGTGCCGCATTCCCGTCGCGGTTTCTTCGGGCAGTCTACCAATGCCGCCGGCGCGGCGGCGGCGCAGCCCTGCGGCGCGCCGGTTGTTAGGCTGCGACGGTGACCGAGAGCGCGCCCGACGGTGTCCTGGACCTGCTCGGCTTGCTGGCCTACGCGGAACTCATCGCTTTCTTCCGGCTTTCCGATGACGCGGCGCTGGCCCCCTCTCTCGCCGACAAGGCGGCCCTGGGTGAGATGGCGGTCGCGGAATTCGGCCACTTCAGGCTGTTGTGCGGGCAGATCTCGCTGATGGGCGCCCAGCCCGACCAGGCGATGCTGCCGTTTGTGGACGCGCTGGACGCCTTCCACGCCCGCACCGCCCCGGCCGACTGGCTGGAGGGGCTGGTCAAGGCCTACGTGGGCGACGGCATTGCCGCCGATTTCTACCGGGCGGTGGCCGAACTGGTGGACCCGAGAACCCGGGCGCTGGTACTCGACGTGCTCGCCGACACGGGCCACGCCGAATTCGTGATCGCCCGGGTCCGCGCGGCCATCGACGCGGATCCGCATGTCGCGGGGAGGCTCGCGCTCTGGGCCCGGCGGCTGGTCGGCGAGGCGCTCGCCCAGGCGTACCGGGTGGCCGCCGAGCGCGCGCCACTGGCCCGCCTGCTGGCCAGCGGCGTGCAGGGCGGCTCCGGCGGGCAGGGCGACTCCGGCGGGCCAGGCGACTCCGGCGGGCAGGGCGACTCCGGCGGACCAGGCGACTCCGGCGGACCGCCCGCCGGCGAGCTGGGCGAGATTGGCCGGATGTTCGCGCGGATCACCGATACGCATGGGCAGCGAATGTCAGCCCTCGGCCTGGCCGACTGGGATGCCGCGCCGGGCGGCAGCTGAGACCGCCAGGCGGCAGCTGAGACCGCCGGGCGGCAGCTGAGAGTACGGCGGCGCGATCGTTAAGGGAAATCAGGTGTTACGGAAGCCGATCCGGCGCTGCTCGGAGCCGGTGAACTCGACGTATCCGATCTTGTCGGCCGGCACCAGAACCTTGCCCCCCTTGTCGTCAGGCAGGACGAACATGCCGCCGTCGGTGACCGCCGCGGCGAGTGAGCTCTCGATGTCCTCCGCGGAGAAATGGGTCTCCACGACAAGTTCCCGCGTTATCGACTGAATCCCGATCTTGACTTCCACGATGCTCCTCCTGCCAGTCGGCTGCGGCGTCCCATCTGGCCAGGCCGAAGACGCTCTTGCAGGCTAACCGGCGGCAAGGGCAGGACGAAGCAATCCGGGGCCAGCGGCGGTACGCCGCGAGCGAAACGTCAGCCAGTACGCCGCGAGCGAAACGTCAGCCGGTGCGCGGCCAGCCGCTGATGCCGCGCCAGGCCAGCCGGGCCATCAGCTCCTCCGCGGCGTCTTTCGGGATCATGCCTTTGGTGCCGAGCCAGTACGTGGCACTGACGTGGGCCATGCCGACCAGGCCGATGCCGAGCAGATGCGCCTCGTCGTCGCCCACCCCGGCGTCCTCCCGGATGATCTCGCTGACCATCTCCGCACACACCCGCATGGTGGAGTCGAGCCGCTCCCGGACCGCGCGCTCGTTGCGCAGGTCCGACTCGAAGACCAGGCGAAACGCCTGGCCGGTGCTACCCACGAAGTCGAAGAACGCGGTGAAGGTGGCGCTGACCCGTTGCTTGTTGTCCGTCGTGGACGCGAGCGCGGCGCGGACGGTGTCGGTCAGCGCCTCCACGCTCTCATCGAGCAGGGCGAGGTAGAGCTCGAGCTTGCCCGGGAAATGCTGGTACAGCACGGGCTTGCTGACGCCAGCCCGCTCGGCGATCTCGTCCATCGCCGCGGCGTGGTACCCCTGCGCGACGAAGACCTCCTGGGCCGCCCCAAGCAACTGCCGGCGCCTGGCTTGCCTCGGCAGCCGCGGGCTGGCCGGCCGGGCCTGCGGGGTTGCGGTCACGAGACTCTCCGATGTGTTCCGTCGCGCGGTTCCGCCATGTCGAATCCATCCTACGACCGGCCTGGGCCCACTCGGCATTACAGACGGTGACCTTCCTGCCGGGCGGTCGCCCAGCGGGCCGCCCAGCAGGCCGCCCAGAGGGCTGCTCAGCCAGGCGCTCAGCCGGGCCGGTCAGCGGTAGTCGTCGTCGTCGAGTTCGACCGTGCGGTGCTGTTCTGCGGCATCCGCCTCGTTTACGTCGAGCGGTATCTCCAGGGGCTCGTCGTCACCGAACGGCTCCTCGTCATCATCGTCCACAACCTGCGCCTGCTCCACGGCATCGGCGGTCGGCGCCTCCAGGTCGCTCTCGCTCATCCGCCTGCCCTTCCTCGTGTCAGCGATAAATCCGCCAGCCGCGCCAGGTCCGCTGCGGCCGGTTCGGCCGGGTCGGCCCGGTCGGCCCGAGCCCGCTGCACCAGTTCCCGCAGCGGAGGCTCCACCACCTCACCGTACGTCGGGAACGCGTGCACCACGTCGGCCAGCACGGCCAGCGGGATGCCGGCCCGGATGGCCAGCGTTATCTCGCCCATCCATTCTTCCGCGCAGGGGCCGACGGCGGCGGCACCGACCAGGATGTCGCCACATCCCGCGTCCGCGTACAACTCGACACGGCCCCCGTCGTCGTTATTCACCAGGGCGCGCGCGGTCCCGGCCAGATCGAAGCCCACGGTGAACAGATCGACCCCGGCGGCCGCCGCATGCTCAGGGGAAATTCCTACCGAATAGACCGAGGGCGAGGTGTAGACGGCCCGCGGGATGGCGCGGTAGTCGGCGAGGCGATGCCCGCCCAGGATGTTGGCCGCCACAATGCGCGCCTGGTACCGGGCCGTGTGCGTGTAGCGGGCGATGCCGGTCACGTCGCCCGCGGCCCAGATCCGCCCGCCGGATTTCTTGCCCTCGCGCGCCGCGCCGGCCTGGCCGGGAACCACCCGGCAGGTCTCGTCCACGGGGAGCGCCTCCGCGGGAGAGCCAGCGACGCCCAGCTTGTCCAGGCCCAGCCCGGTCAGCCGGGGCCTGCGTCCGGTGGCGAGCAGGACGCGGTCGGCCTCGATCCTGATTCCGCTGGCCAGGGTCAGCGCCAGCCCCGAATCCATCGTCTCCGCCTTCACCACCGCTGAACCCAGGCACACCTCGGCCCCGGCCTTGCGCAGCGCGTCGGCCAGGATCTCCCCGGTGAACGCCGCCTCGTCGGGGAGGACCTGGGCCTCCGCCTCTACCAGGGTGACCTGGGACCCGAACGCCGCGTAGATCTGGGTGAGCTCGCAGCCGACCGGGCCCGCGCCGAGGACGATCAGCCGCCGGGGCAGGTCGGGGCAGGTGAGCGCCTCCGCGCTGGTCCAGGCGGGCACATCGGCGAGGCCCTCCACCGGAGGGGCGACCGGCTCGCTTCCGGTCGCGATGACCAGGTCGCCGTAGCTGATGGTGGCCGGCCCTTCACCGTTGGCTGCGGCGGTGCCCTTGGCCTTGGCGCCGCGGGGGGCCTCGATCGGCGCGATCTCGACCGTGCCCGGTCTCGTGATCCGGCCGGTGCCGCGCATCAGCGTCACCCCAGCCTCGGCGAGCCGTGCCGCCGCAAAGGTGTCGTCGAGGTATCCGGACACCTCGTCCCTGCGGGCCACCGCGTGCTCCCAGGTCTCACCCCTGTGGGCGGATTGCAGCAGTGACTTGGACGGAATGCAGGCCAGGTAGGGGGACTCGCCACCGACGAGCCCAGCCTCCACGAGGGCGGCGGACCGGCCGGCCCGGGCGACCTCAGTGGCGACGAGCTCGCCAGAGGTCCCGCCACCGAGCACAACAACATCGAATTCCGGCATGTGCTGATCCTCCCCCCGCCCCGCCGGGCGAACACGGTTTGTTCATCATGACAGCCGCGGTTCACAACGGGTGCATCACTTAGGGGCACATTCCGCCATCCGGGGTAAAGACGTCCCATGGCGGCGGCGCGCGACGGCAAGGCAGCGGCGCGTGACCGCAAGGCAAGTGCCGAAATTATCCGAACGAATCCTCCCCAGTACTCTGGCCCCGCCAGGTCACTACGAGGAGGTCAGCTGATGAAAGAGCGTGTGCTGGGCCACGGCCTGACGGTTCCCGAGCTGGGTCTTGGCTGCATGGGCATGAGCCAGTCCTACGGCGTTCCCGACGACGAGGAGTCGGTGGCCACCATTCACCGCGCGCTCGACCTGGGCGTGACGCTCCTCGACACCGCCGACGCCTATGGACCCTTCACCAACGAGCGGCTGGTCGGCGGCGCCATCAAGGGCCGCAGGGACGAGGTGGTGCTGGCCACCAAGTTCGGCAACCAGCGGACGCCCGAGGGCCGCCGGGTGAACGGCCGCCCGGAATACGTGCGTGAAGCGTGCGACGCGTCGCTGGACCGGCTGGGTGTCGAGCACATCGACCTGTACTACCAGCACCGGGTGGATGCCGACGTGCCCGTCGAGGAGACCTGGGGCGCGATGGCCGAGCTGGTCGCGGCCGGCAAGGTGCGTTTCCTGGGCATCTCGGAGGCTGCGCCGGCCACCGTGCGGCGGGCGCACGCGGTGCATCCGATGGTCGCCGGGCAGTACGAATACTCCATCTTCAGCCGGGATCCCGAGGACGAGTTGCTCGGCGCGCTGCGGGAACTAGGCATCGGCCTGGTCGCCTACAGTCCACTCGGCCGCGGTCTGCTCACCGGCCCGCTCACGCCCGCCGGCGGCTTCGGCGAGACTGACTTCCGGCGGCGGGCCCCGCGCTTCCAGGGCGACAACCTGAACACCAACCTCGTCCTGGCGGCCAAGGTGGCCGAACTTGCCGCGGCCAAGGGGGTCACGCCGGCCCAGCTGGCGCTGGCCTGGGTGCTCGCCCAGGGCACCGACATCGTCGCGATCCCAGGCACCAAGCGGCGCTCCTACCTGGAGCAGAACGTCGCGGCTAGCGAGATCGAGCTGACCGCCGCCGACCTGGCGGAGATCGACGAGGCGGCGCCGCGGGGCGCGGCGGCGGGCGACCGCTACCCACCCGACTTCATGGCCCACATCAACATCTGACGTGGCCGACTTGCTCATCAGCGCGCCGCGGGTGGTCCCGGCGACGCCCGGCACCGGTGTCCTGGAACCCGGGTACGTGGCGGTCAGCGGCGGCCGGATCAGCGCGGTCGCGGCCGGGCCGCCGCCAGGCCGAGCCGACGTCGAATTGGCGGCCGGCGTGCTCCTGCCCGGATTCGTGGACCTGCAGGTCAATGGGTACTTCGGGGTCGAGATGAGCGCGGCGGACCCCGGCGGCTGGGCACTGGTGGCCGGCCGCCTGCCCGAGCTGGGAACCACGGCATTCCTGCCCACGTACATCACTGCCCCGGTGGCTGACCTGGCCGCGGGGCTCCGCCGCGCCGCGTCGCTGGTTCCCGCGCTGCCTCGCGGCGCGGCCAGGGTGCTTGGTGTGCACGTAGAGGGGCCGTTCATCTCGGCGGCCCGTAGGGGCGCGCACAACCCCAGCTGGATCATCCCCCCGGCCCCTGCGGCGGTCGGCGAGCTGATCTCCGCGGGGGCGGGCGTGCTTCGGCTTGTCACCCTGGCCCCGGAGGCCGAGGGCGGCCTGGCCGCCATTGACCGGCTGGCCGGAGCGGGGGTCGTGGTCAGCGTGGGGCACAGTGATGCCACTGGCCCGCAGGTGGCCGAGGCGGCCGCCGCTGGCGCGCGGATGGTCACCCACCTGTTCAATGCCCAGCGCCCGCTCGGTCCCTACGAGCCCGGCGTGGCCGGGCAGGCTCTCACCAACCATCGCCTGACCAGCGGGCTCATCGCGGACTTGCACCACGTCTGCCGTGAGGCCTGCGTGATTGCCTTTGCGGCCGCGCCCGGCCGGATCTGCCTCATCACGGACGCCTCGGCCTGTGCGGGCATGCCCGCGGGCCAGTATCTGCTCGGCGGCGAGCCCATCGAACTGCCACCGGGAGACGGCGTGCCGCCGCGCCGGCCTGATGGGGGACTGGCGGGTTCGGCGCTGCGGCTGGATCGGGCGGTGGCGAACATGGTCTCCGTGGGAGTGGCCCTCGAGGTGGCGGTAACCGCGGCGACCCGCATCCCCGCTGACCTGATCGGCCGGCCCGACCTGGGCCGTCTCGCCCCGGGGGCCGCCGCCGACCTGGCGTGGCTCGACGACGACCTGCGCGTGCGGGGGACCTGGATCGATGGTGAGAGGGTGTACCCGTGAACGCCTCACCTGACATGACCGCGATGCGGGCCGAGATCTCGGAGCAGCCCGCGGCGCTGCGGGCCACGCTGGACGCGCTGCTGCCGCGCAGCGGCGAGGCGGGGCGGCTCGCCGCCGGGACCCGCCAGGTGCTCCTCATCGCCCGCGGGACATCGGACAACGCCGCCGTGTACGGCAGTTACCTGCTGCAGGCGCACGCGGGGCTGCTGGCCACGCTGGCGTCACCGTCGATCGCCACCAGCTACCGGAGCCGGCTCGACCTCTCCGGCGTGCTGGCGGTGGCGCTGTCACAGTCCGGGCAGACCGAGGAGATCGTGGACACGCTGGCCTGGGCGGGCGAGTGCGGCGCCAGGACGCTGGCCATCACCAACGGTGCGGGGTCGCCGCTGGCCGCCGCGGCCGAGGTGGCCTTCGTCACCGAGGCCGGGCCGGAACGGGCCGTTCCGGCGACGAAGACCTTCACCACGCAACTGGCCGCGCTCGCGGTGCTGGCCATCGGCCTGGGCGCGGACCTGGATGCCGGCGAGTTGCGCGGGGTTCCTGACGAGATCGACCGGATGCTGGCCGAGGATTGTGACCTGGACCCGATCGTGGCGGAACTGGCGGATGTAGCGGGCGTGGTCGTCTCCGGCCGGGGCCTCGCCTACTCGGCCGCGCTTGAGCTCGCGCTCAAGCTCAAGGAGGCGTGTTACCTGCACGCTATGGGGCTGTCCTACGCCGACCTGCTGCACGGGCCGATGGCGGTGGTGGACGCCCAGACCCCGGCGATCATCGTGGCCGCGGACTCCGGCCCGGTCCTGGCCGGCACCATCGACCTGGCCCGGCGGGTCACGGCCGCCGGGGCGCGGGCGTACGCGATCGGCGGCGGCCCCGGCCTGGCGGCGGTGAGCAGCCGCGTGCTGGCCGGGCCGCGGCTGCCGGAATGGCTGGCCCCGCTCGGCCTGATCGTGCCCGGTCAGCTGCTCACCGAGGCGCTGGCGCGGCGGCGTGGCATCGACCCGGACAACCCCCGTGGGCTGAGCAAGGTGACGCAGACCGCCTGAGGCCCCGGAATCATGGCCACAGCGCCCTTTCGCGCGGTCGTGTTCGACCTCGACGGCACGCTGGTGGACAGCGAGCCGCGCAACCATGCGGCC
>DASWFT010000186.1:0-2076 GCA_036394075.1 Streptosporangiaceae bacterium | reverse complement strand
CGCCGGATTGTGGGGTCGCTTGCGCGGCCATGCCAGTCAGCAGCAACGCTGTCACGCCCAGGGCGAAACAGCCCGCTAGGAGCGTGCTGAAAAAGGCCAGTTTGCGGGGCTCTGCGTAGCTGGGTCTCCGCTTCTGGGCCGGGCCCTGCGGTCAGCCCGTCTGCGCTGAGATGCGGCCCTGATGGTGTGCCGGCCCGGACCGGACGGGCAGCCGCGGGCCGGATCGGCTGGAAGGACCCCCGACGGGCGGCCCGGCGGCCTGGTCAGGTGGCCAGCGCCCAGGCGCCGTCGCGGTAGGCCAGGCCCTTGCCGAGCAGGTTGCGCAGGTTGAGCGCGGCGGTGCGGCGCTTGAGCCAGGCGTTATTCTTGGCCGTCCCGCGGTAGCGGAGCTTGAGCCGCCGTCCCCGCCAGGTGGCGACCTGGGCGATGGCGCGTTCGACGTTCGGGCGGTGTGTCCTGTAGTCCTCGCGCAGCCCGCTGCCGGCGGCCCAGTCCGCGCGGGCGGCGCGCAGCAGGTCGTCGCGGGGGTGCAGGACGAGCTTGCGGCCGGTCTTGCAGGTGGTGCAGCGGGCGCGCAGCGGGCAGTCCCGGCACAAGACGCCGAAGGTGGCGATCCGGGTCCGGCTGAGCTTGGCCGTGTGGCCTGCCGGGCAGGTGACCGTGCCCGCCTGCTCATCGACGGTGAAGTCATCGACGGTGAACCCGCCCTGCACCGGGGCCGGCAGCGGCTTGGGCTTGATCACCGCCTGATGACCGGCCTTCTCGATCGCATCGCGCAGGTCACCGGTGCCGTAGGCGGAATCGCCGTACCAGGTCAGATCGCCGCCCGCGCCCTGGCCGTCACCTGACCCGCCCGCGCACTGCCCGCCGTCAGCGCTACCGGTGCCGCCGGGAGCGGCATCGCCTGGGCCGGCCTCGGCGGCCAGGAACTCCCCCGCGACAGACGGGTCGGAGTTCTCCTGGCCCGCGGCCCCGGTCAGCTTCTCATCGGTGATGATCCCGGTCTCCGGGTCCGCGGCCAGGTGCGCCCGGTAGCCGTCCCTCCTGGCCTCGGGGGACTTGCGGGTGTGCCGGGCCTCGGGGTCCACGGTCGAGACCACCCGGTCCTCAGCGACCTTGCGGGCGATCCGCCACCGCCCGTCCCGGCCATCGGACCCTTCGGCCGGCTCGACGTCCTGCCCGGCGACCAGGGCCAGCAGCGCCAGCGCGGACGCGGCCCGCTCCTCCAGGTCACGGCCTTCCAGCGCGGCCACCACCGCGTTCGCGTCGTTGACCAGCGCGGACACCAGCGCGTCCTTCGCGGCCGGATCATCCCAGTCGATCTTCGGCTTGCCCGGCGTGCCGTAGTCATGGCCGGTGCACACCCGCGCGATCTGCCCCGCCGCGCCGGGCACCTCCCGGGCCACCTTGCGGATCGCCGAGACCAGCTGCGTCACCGTGTCCTGGGTGGCCACCGCATCGGCCAAGATGGTGGAATCCACCGCCCGGCGGCGCCGGCCCCTCAGCACCCCGGTCTCCCGGACCACCTTCTTGACCGCGTCGCTGATCCGGTCCGGGCGCTGCGACTTCGCGATCCGGTTCCGCCAGTACACCAGCGACGACGGATCAAACCCCGGATCCTCCAGCGGCGCGCCGGTCGCCACCTTCCACCGCACATCGAACCGGGCCGCCTCCGCCGCCTCCCGGTCCGAATAATCGTGCAAGACCTGCAAGGTCAGCACCGCGGCCATCCGGGTCGCCGGCAGCGACGGCCGGCCCACCCCCGGCGGGGCGAACAGGTCCGCGTAATCCGCATCCGGGAACACCTCAGCCCGGTGCGCGGCCAAGAACGCGAACATGCTCCCCGCCGGCACCAGATGCCCCACCGCAGCGTCCAGTAGCTCCCCGTCCATCCCCTCAAAGCCCTGCATGACCAAATATCCTAAATACCCGCCAGCCCGGCCAGACACGCCCGCGCACGGTCTGGCTTTTCAGCAGGCTCCTAGCGCTCCTGGAGAGTGACAGCGTATGCCTGCTCTTGTGAGCCGTATCGTGGACACGATCCGGCAACTGCAGTCTGAACGCACATGAGCGCGG
>DASWFT010000185.1:0-9777 GCA_036394075.1 Streptosporangiaceae bacterium | reverse complement strand
GCTCGCCTCGGTGCTGACGGCCGCCACCGTGATCGGGGCAGCCGGCACACGAGATGCTGTGTCAGGGCATATCCGGAAACTCCAGGACGCGGTGACCGCGCTGGAGATGTCCGCGCTGCGCGCCGCCCCGGAGCTGCCCCGGGACGGCGCACGCGGCGACGCTGGTTTCGGCGACCTGGCCGCCCACTGCGCGGGGCGGCTCCGCACCCGGCTCGCCCGCCCGCAGCGCGCGTCCGGCGACTGGTCGATCGACCTGCCCGCGGGCGGCTGCACATGCGACCTGTGTGACACCCTCCGCGTTTTCCTGAAAGACAGGAGTCAGCGCACCTTCGAGTGGCCGCTCGCCCAGCAGCGCAGGCACCACGTCCACTCCCGGATCGACGCCGCCGAACTGCCCGTCACCCACGTGACCAGGCGGCAAGGCAGGCCCTACACGCTCGTCCTGACGAAGGCCGAGACGCTCTTCGCCCGCGAGCGGGAGGCGCGGATCACGGACGAAACGGATCTGGAGTGGCTCGCGGCACATTGGAATCTCGACGCTTGATGGGTGTAATCCCGAAACGGCCCGGGGCGGAAGAAGGCGGGCATGACCCAAGCCGGGGTCGCCGGGATTTTGCTGATGCTCGCATGCCCATCGGTGAGTTCGCGGCGCCGTAGTGCTGGCTAGATTCCGTCCGAGACGAGCGTGTCGAGCATCTTCCGCATGGGCTCCGCGTCGCCGCGCATGATCGCGGCGGAGGCCTCGATGTTCTGGGCGGCGTCGAGGTGCTGCCAGGCGAGTGTGTAGCCTGCCTCGCGGGCGAGCTGCTCGAAGAAGGCCCGCTGGGTCCGCCCGTTGCCCTCGCGGAACGGATGGACCGCGTTGACCTCGCCCAGGTAGCAGGTCAGCCGTGCGACGAACGCTTCCCTGTCCAGGTCACGAAGGAAATTCTCGCTGTGCAGCGCGCGGAAGATCTCCGCCGCCGACGTCTCTATGTACTGGGGCAGGCAGAACAGGCTCCCCTTGGCGATGGCGACCGTCCGGATCTGTCCCGCCCAGTCGTAGATGTCGCCGAAGATCCTCCGGTGGATCGCGCACAGGTGCGGCAGGTCGTAGCCAGGATGAACAGGCGACTCCCCGAGCAGGATGAGTGCCGCGTGGGTGATCTCCCGTTCAGCGGCCTCCAGCTCCGCAGCCGTGCCCAGCCCGAGCTTGTTGAGCAGGACTCCCGTAACCGGGTCGGTGTACGGATCGTCCGCCACTTACGGCCGCCGGTACCGGGCAACGGTTCTGCGGTACAGTTCGGCAGCGCTGATCTCCCCGTCCACATAGGCCGAGACCTCCCGGTCATGATCCGGGGTGAACGGCCCCGGCAGCTCGACCTGGACGGACTGCGCTGCGGAGAGCGCGGAGTCCAGGCGTGCGCGCTGCCGGGCGATCGCCTCGTACCGCTCGTACACCTCATACGGTAGGAGGACGGCCTCGGGCTTGCGGTGCGAACCGAAGGCGACCGGCGCCGCCGCCGCGCCCTCACGGCGGAAACGCGCAAGTATGCCGGAAAGCCGCTGCCTGACCTCCGACAGCGGATGCACCTGGAGCACAGCAGGATTAGCCACGCAACTAGTGTACTAAAACTTGTACAAGATTTGCACGGCTGGGAGTGGTGCGACCTGTGTTATCGCTGATACGCAGGACCACCGGGCCTTCATCGGTTCAGCGTGGGCGTGGAAGCCGGCCTTTGGGTCCGGCTTCCACGCCCAGACCAAGATCGGGTCGCGTTCGTTACGGCATGGCGGCCAGTGCGGAGACGAACGCTGCGGCGTGCGGGGTGCCCCAGCCGGTCGTCGCGTCGTATCCGCTTGTCGTCGGGTAACCGGCCACGGGCACCTGCCAGAGCTGGTTGTCCTGCAGGTCACCGACCGACTTGAGCACCGGTCCGCTCACCCCGACCTCTGCGCCGGCGAAGGTCTGGGGGGCTGAACCGTAGTGCTGCGGCACGATGTCGGTGTAGTCGGCCGCGCCGACCCCTTGATACAGCAGCGGGGCGAGGTAGCCGATGGGCTGCTTGCCTTGTGACGCGCGGGCGGCGTTGACCAGAGCGGTGAGCCCGGCCGTCTGCGGCGCGGCAGCGGACGTGCCACCGAAGAAGGTCCAGCAGCCTGTGGTGTTGCCGCAGTTGAACGCCGGGTAGGCGGTGATGTAGACCTCCACGCCGCCGTTCACCGCCGCGTTCCATGCGGTGTCGGGGACCAGCCGGTGATCACCGTAGCCCGGGTCGACGCCCTGCTGCCAGGCCGGCCGGGGGTAGATGATGCTGGCGCCGCCGCCGGTGGCGATCGGTGCCCACGACTCGTTCCATACTGCCTGGCTGTTCCCGCTGTTGGTAAACGCCCAGTAGGCGGGATTGAAGTCACCGGTGGCGGTGAACGCGTCGTTGCTGGTCGGGGTCCATGTCCAGCCGTCCTGCAGCTGGGTCCCGCCGACCGACACAACGTAGGGCGAGGTCGTCGGCCAGCTCGCCGTCGGGTTCGGGTAGGTGCCGGATTCCTTGTGCAGTTTGCTGAAGCCCAGGCTTCCGAAGTCGCCCGATGAGTTGAAGAAGTTGTCGTGCTTGGCCAGGCCTGCCTTGAACACCTGGTCGAACCTTGCCGCCTGGACTGCCGCCGCGCCGCCGAACGTCTGCTCGGGGATGCCGAATGACATCGAGAACAGCGTTCCCGGCGGCGTTGCGTTTATCTCGCCGGAGATCGCGTTGAACAGGTTGGGGAAGCCCTGCACGCCCAGAGTTTCTGCGGGCGGTACTGCCAGGAGGATGATGTGCGCGAGCGGCGCGATGGAGTACGCCCATTCGATGTCGAGTGTGGCCTCCCCCGACCAGTTCGCCGCCGCGCAGGGCCCCGACAGGCCGTTGCTGTTACAGGTGTTGTTGAACTGCGGGTTCCCCTGCGGGAAGAGCTGCTGGAAGTCAGGGGCCGGCAGGGCCGGGAAGAACGTGTCATGGAAGTGCCGCAGGTCAGCGGCGGCGGTCGGGCTGCCATACGCGTCCACGAGCACGATCGTCTGGTCCTGCCCGTAGTTGGCGACGGTCTGGCCGCCGGCCGAAATGGGGGCGACCGAATTCACTCCGTATGCTGCCCGGATCTGATCCGGTGTGTAGCAGTGGAACCAGGAGACGTCGGTCCCGTCCGGCAGCACGCACGCCGTGGAGGCATCGTGGTGCGCGGTAATCACGCCCGGGATCTGCCGGACATTGACGGCCTGCGGGGACAGCCCTCCCGCCGCGGCCGGCGCGGCCGGCGCTGCGGCTGCCGCCGCGCCCATCGCCGCCAGCAAGCCCGCGCACCCCAATACGGCCACAGACACTGACCATCGCCTTCTCACATGGACCACCCCTTCGTTGCGGTGTACGAAAATGTAACTCCCGTCCAGTGGCTATAGGCAGAACGTAGCCAGCAGGCCATGGCGTTACCGGTTCCCAGCCAGCCCGCTGATCGACTCAGCCGGCGGCACCACCATCGGCACCGCGCAGTACCCACGCGCGCCCGCACGTGCGGACACCGCGAACCCCAGTGCCGCCCCTTGCGCGATCTGACCGCCGGATACCTCCGCCCCCGCCGACGTTGATGTGGCCTACACCGCCGCCAACGGCCTCGCAGCCACAATCGAGCCCTACCTCGGCCGGGACGTCCTGTCAATCCCCACGAGCGCGCAGACGGGCGCTAGGTTCCTCATCTGACCTGAGGATGGACGGTGCGGCCGGGATGTCGTTCACGCGGAATCCAAAGTCGACCGCTTCTGCCGCCGTGCGGGCACGCACGGGCTCGGGACCACCTTGCCGGACGATGTGGCCGAAGATCGCGATTTGGCCGCAGGGTGTGGCCGGCACTCCGGCGGAGTCACGCGCGAAACCACCTGCGGGCGTGCCGGCGAGTCCGGCTGGTTTTGATGCACCGGCAGGACAATGCAGGCGCAGCGGCAGCACGCACCCGGAACCGGGCGCTGCGGGGTGCCATCGGCTGGCATGCCGGTCCGGCCAGCGGAAGCGGAGCCTGCCGGAACCTAGTGAGCGTCGCTAACTTCCGGCATCCGCCAGATCGGCGCCGTCAGGCAGGTAGGGCCTCCGTCGCCTTTGAGGGAAATCTCCGAGCCGTCGTACCCGTGCACCTCGCAGCCGGCCGACTCGAGCGCGGCTCGGGTCCGCGGGTTTCCGTTCAGCATGACCACCAGCCCTGGCTCGACCGCCAGGACGTTGCACCCCATCGTCTCGTACTCGCCGTAGTCGACAGGCACCACCCGGACTCCCCGCTCGGCGAGCGTCTGCATCAGCGCGACCGGCGCCAGCGGCGGGTAGACGACAGCAACATCGCCGGCGACCGGTGAGATCAGCGACATCAGGTGCAGCACGTGCCCCGGCCCGCGGTCGTGTGGGAGGTCGACTGGCACCAGGCTGGCGCCCTCGGCCGCCAGGATCTGGGCCAGCTGGCGCAGGCCCTCGGCGTTGGTGCGGTAGCTGCGGCCAGCCAGCATGGTGCGCTGGTCCAGCCAGATGAAGTCGCCGCCGTCCGCCCGCGCGGCCCCGGCCAGCCGCGCCACCACCGGAACGCCCGCGGCCGCAAGCGCGGCGCCCAGCAGGGCCGGTTCCGCCACGCGGGCCGGCTTGACCATCTGGAACAGCACCGCGCCAGCCCCGGTCACCAGCCCCGGATCCCGGACATAAGTGGCATCGACCAGGCCGCTGGCGGCCGGGGCGACCTCGACCTCGCAGCCAAGATCGGTGAGCAGCTGGCCGAACGCCTCGTGCTGGCCGGCCAGCAGGCCCGCCTCAGGCGCCCGCCAGCCCGCCGCGGCGAAGTCGCCGGTAACAGACGGACGGCGGACCAGGACGCGGCGCAGCGGAGCGGACATGGACCGCACCCCGAAACGCGGCCCGGCCGCCAGCGTTCCCCCGGCGACCCCGGCAGCGCCCCCAGCAGCCATGTGACTCCCACCCTGCCGTTCACGCCCTGCCCTCCACAGAAGCACTCCTCATCCCGGTTGTCATGCCTCCCGGCGAGGTTCGGCCACGAGCAGCCCGGGCCCCAGCCTTTAACGCCAGGCACCCGGCCGCCGACACCCGTGGTGCCGACCGGCCCGCACACCCACGCCCGATACTGATCACAGAGCGTAGTTGATCAGCCGGTTACTGCCGCGCGCGTATCGCCGTTCTGCGCGGTTCTCAAACGTCGGCTCTCGGGGGTAGTGGCGGCGCATAACAGGCATTATGTGGCCCGCGACGCATGCGGACGCGGCATCGATGAGACCCGCTATTCGGGTGTTTGGCGCCCTCAACGGTTGCCTGCGGTTCCTGTCAGGTCCATGAGGCGGTGGCGTGCCTCTTCCATGGTCGCGAATACCGGCAGCCGCGCATTCAGGCCGGTGATCCGCAGCATCTTCACGACGAGCGGTTGCGGCGCGACGAGGCCGTAACGGCACCCTGCCGCTTCGGCCTCGTTGGCGATCCGGACGAAGGCGCTCAGCCCGCACGCGTCGCAGAAAGACAGGCCGTCCAGGTCGAGCAGAAGCAGCCGGGTGCAGCAGCCGATGGCTGCGCGACCCCGCCGGTACAGGCCGTCGGCCGTGACCAGGTCCAGTTCTCCCCGCACGCTCAAGATCTGGGTCTGGTCATCGGGACTGGACGTCGTGACGTTCGCGCTCTGGCTCACTGCCCGCCCTCCGCCGCCGGGGCCGCGTTCCGTCAGCACCGTCGGGGTAACCACATTGGCCCGGGTGGCCGTGTAAAGACCATATCACTTGCGTGCCATTAGCCTCAATTGACCGTTCCCGCCGCCGAATTCATATGCACGTGCATCAGCGCTTGCATTACATCTGTGCAAACGAAAACGTCCATCCGTCCGGGCCGCCTCCGCGCGTTGTGATCGATAGCAACGAGCGCCCGGCGAGCCCGTTATCCCGTTGCTGATCACCGTCCGGCGTGGCCCGCGCTCGAGAATTGCCCAGTGACGGCCGTCAGCGTCTGCCCGGAGACGGCCACCGCGTCGCGATGAGCGGCCCTGCTGCCAGGGGGTGCGGCCGGGCGCGTCCAGCGAACCGGTGTTCCAGGGACGCAACAGGGATGTCGGGTGCGCCCCGCGCCCTTCAGGACCAGGCGTCTTCTGCGATCCGGGGCGGAGCGCTTACCGGGCTAATCAAGACCCACCTGGCCGACGGCAACACACCCCGGACCTGGCGACGTGCCCGCAGCTGGATCAGCGTTCTCCTCAGCGCTTGCGCCCCACCCCGCCCCACATGTTTGACGGGCTCTTGGCCTCGGTCTCGGTGTCGGGCCGCCATTCCTGAACCCGCACCACGCCCGGCTCGACCATGTCCAGGCCGTCGAAGAAACGCGTGACGCCGGCCTGGCGGCGCGGGGTGGTTTTCTCGTACATGAGCCGGTTGAGGCGTCGTATCATGTCAGCCGCCTGCGCTGGGACGATGTCGGAGGCCACATGCGACAGCGCCAGGTAACTCCCCGGCGGCACCGCGTCCATCAGCGTGGCCACGATCGCGTAGGGGTCCTCGTCGTCCCCGATCGCGTGCATGATCGCGATCAGCATCACCGCCACGGGCCGGGAGAAGTCCAGTGTCCGCGCCGCCTGCGCCAGGATCTTCTCGGTGTCACGCAGGTCCGCGTCGATGTAGTCGGTGGCGCCTTCCGGGCGGCTGGTCAGCAGCGCCCGGGCGTGGCTGAGCACGACCGGGTCGTTGTCCACGTATACGACCCGGCAGTCGGGCGCCACCGACTGGGCCACTTCGTGGGTGTTGTTGGCGGTCGGGATCCCGGTGCCGATGTCGAGGAACTGGCGGATCCCCTGCTCCCTGGCCAGATAGCGCACCGTGCGGGCCAGGAAGACGCGGTTGGCCCGGACCGAGTGGACAATGTCGGGATAAGCCTGGATTGCCTGATCGCCTGCCTCCCGGTCGGCTGTGTAGTTGTCCTTGCCGCCCAGCCAGTAGTCATACACCCGGGCGACGTGCGCGACGCTGGTGTCGAACGTCGGGTGCTCCTCCTCGCCGGAGGTCATGTCACCCGGCTGTTCGCCTGTTGCTGGTGTGCTTTCGCTCGTCACTGGTGTCCCTTTCTAGCCTGCGGGCAATTCAATGCGTACTGCTCAGCCGGCTGGTCCGCGTCTGGCGCTAGATCTCCCGGGTGATGTCGGTGAGGAAGCGCGCGGTGCGGGCCGGCGTCAGGGCCTCGGCGCTGAGACGGTTCATGACCTCCATGTAGTGGTCCACGTCGTCGCGGTTGTCCAGGTACAGGGCGCTGGTGAGCTGCTCGATGTACACGACATCCGCCAGCTCAGGCTCGGCGAAACGCAGCACGGTGAACGAGCCGCCCGCGGCGGCATGCCCGCCCCGGCCGAACGGCACGACCTGAACGGTGACCTGCGGCAGCGCGGCTACCTCGGTGAGGCGGTTCAGCTGCGCGCGCATCACCGCGCGCCCGCCCACCGCCCGCCGCAGCGCCGCCTCGTCAACGACCGACCACACCTTCGGCGGCTCCGGCCTGGCGAGCAGGTCCTGGCGCTTCAGCCGCATGCTCACCCGGCGGTCGATCTCGTCCGCCGGTGCGGCTTTGTGGCCCAGCAGGGTGACGGCGCGGGCGTAAGCCTCGGTCTGGAACAGGCCGTGCACGAACTGCATCTCGAAGGTGCGGATCACCGAGGCGGCTCCCTCCAGGCCCAGGTACGCCTCGAACCAGTCGGCCAGGACGTCGCCGTACTTCGACCACCAGCCCGGGATGTTGGCCTGCCGGGCCAGCGACAGCACCCCGGCCCGCGCCCGCTCATCGGTCACGCCATACAGGGTGAGCAGGTCGGCCACGTCCCGCTCCTTAAACCCCACCCGGCCGTTCTCCATCCGGCTGATCTTGGACCGGGACGCCCGGATCTCATACCCCGCCGCCTCGTGCGTGACGCCTGCTGCCTCGCGAAAGCGGTGCAGCTGGTGTCCCAGCATCATCCGCAGCACCGTGGGGCCCAAGGTCTCGGCAGGCGGCTCGCTGCCCGGCTGAACCATGCTCATCGTGGCTCCCGGACCCGATGGATCAGCGCTCAGTGCCCGCCCCTGCCGAACGGTCACCACACCGCCACCGCACCGCCAGACCGGCAATGCGGCGCACACAGCACGATATCACCGCGTTACTGCAGCACTAATACGCCATTCCCGCTGACCTTCCGGTAATAACACGGCGCTGCCGCCCGGGCACAGGTCATCGAACTCGCCGTGCTTCACCCCCGCCAGGAACGCCGCGACCTCGGCGCGCGTGTAGATCAGGGCCGGCCCGGACGGGTGCCGGGAGTTGCGCAGGGCGATCGCACCGCCGGGTAGCTCAGCGACCTCGACACAACTCCCGGTGGGGTTGCTGACCCGGCTCTTGCGCCAGCTCGCCATCGGCAGCTGATCGGCCGGGATGCCGTTGCTGACGTACATCGTTTCTCCCTGGGCTGGGGAAGGAAACGCAACGCGAGCGGCGCGGCGCGGCGCCGCAAGGCCGTTGCACAGTGCAGCCTAACAGAGCAAATGCACGTGCGAAGGCTCTGTGCAAAAGCTTCTTGCATAGGAGTTATGCAATGGATTCGTGCAGAAGCCGTTGCAACGGCCGCGGGCATGCGGGAGGATGCCGCTATCGCAGCAAGCGCCGAGCCCCGGCAGCGACCGTTTGTGCTGCCGAATCCCATCGTGCAATGAGGCGAAAGCCTCTCCCGCTGCCGCGGGCCGGATAGCTATGGCGACCACCACGGGCAGGCACCACACGGCATCGCGCCCGCTCGCCGGCCCCCGGCACGCCCAGGGAAGCGGCGGCACAGGGCTTGCGCGAGCTCGCCGGCTGATCCGCGCTGCCCCCCGCATGCATCCACCGTTGCTCCATCCTCGACCCGGCGACATCACAGGATCAGGTGACCGCCGTGCTAAACGCGTGAGGCCGGCCGATAGCAGCCGCAGCTCTCGCGCGCGCTGCACTGCCGAAGAGCGATCACGGGCCTGGAGCTTGGCGTAGATGTTGCGGACGTGTGTGTTGACCGTGTTCACCGAGACGGACAGTTCGCTGGCGATCTCAAGCCTGGAGAGGTTACGGGGAGAACGCCTGGGCCGGGGTTAAGGCCCACCTCGGCACCGTCACCGAGCGCGCCGCGGCGCCCATCATCGCGAAGTACACCGGCGTGCTGGCCGCCACGGACATCGAGATCTTCACCACCACCACCACCACCACGTTCGCCATCATGCAGTCGCTGCGCCTCGACCGCGGGCCCAGCGGACCGGTCCACCCCTGACCACAACCCACCGGGGCCGGGCCAGCGCCGGCCCCGGTGCGGGCCTGACTGACGAGCTCGTCGCGGCCGGTACACGTTCCGCCTGCTGCCTGTCCGCGTCGCGGATGCCCGCATCAGCCTTCACCCGCCTGAGCCCGCGAGGGCTTCCGATCGCCGAACATAAGGTTGCCGACCATGTCTGCGCCCACCGCCGCCGCCGGGCACAAGCCGTCACGGCGACGGCCGCCGACGGATGGCCTTAGGTTGCCTGGTATGGCGGCTGGTGAGATTTCCGTGCCGGGAACCCTGCCCACGGTCATCGGCGTGCGCGGGGCCCGGCACAACAATCTGAGGGATGTCGACGTCGACGTGCCGCTGTGGCGGACGGTCGCGGTGGCCGGGGTGTCCGGGTCGGGCAAGACGTCGCTGGCCATGGGCACGCTGTATGCCGAGGGCATGCAGCGGTTCCTGGACAGCCTGAGCACCTACAGCCGCCGGCGGCTGACC